>CAZHRY010000011.1:0-28685 GCA_964535065.1 uncultured Actinomycetes bacterium | reverse complement strand
GGCGCGCTGCCGGCCGCCGCCGCCCCCATCCGGGCCGCCCGGGGCCTGCCCGCCCCCCGGGCGCAGGGGGCCCGCCAGCGCGCCCGCACCTTCGACTGGTCCGGAGTCGTGGAGCGCCTGGAGGGCATCTACGAGCGCGCGACCGACGCCGGCCCACCGTCGCTACGATAGGCGCGGCATGGCCACCTGGATCGCAGTCGGCGTCGTAGTCCTCCTCCTGGCGTGGGGAGTGCTCGTCTTCAACCGCCTCGTCTCGCTCCGGAACCGAGTGGACAACGGGTGGTCGCAGATCGATGTCCAGCTCAGGCGCCGGTACGACCTGATCCCCAACCTCGTGGAGACCGTGAAGGGCTACGCCTCTCACGAGCGGGAGTTGTTCGAACGGGTCACGCAGGCGCGTTCCAGGGCGGCCGCGGCCACGGGGCTGCCCGACCGTGCGGGCGCCGAGAACGCCATCACGGCGGGCCTGCGCCAGTTGCTGGCCGTCGTCGAGGCCTACCCGGACCTGAAAGCCAACCAGAACTTCCTGGCCCTCCAAGAGGAGCTGTCGGGCACCGAGTCTAAGATCGCCTACGCTCGCCAGTTCTACAACGATCAGGTCATGCGCCTGAACACCGCGATCCAAAGGTTCCCCTCCGTGCTGGTCGCCAGGGCGTTCCGTTTCACGGAACGCGAGTTCTTCGACATCGAGGACCCGGTCCGAGGCCCGGTCGACGTCGATCTCGGAGGTTCCTAGCCCTGTACGAGCAGATCTCGTCCAACCGGCGCACTACGGTGCTGCTGTTCCTCGGCGCCACGGTTTTCGCAGCCCTGGTGGGTCTGGCGATCGGGTCCATCTGGGACATCGGCGGTGCCGGCATCATCATCGCTCTGATCGTCGCTGGGTTCATGTCTATCGCCTCGTACTTCGGGGGCGACCGGCTAGTCCTGGCGTCGGCGCGCGCCCGCGAGGTTACGCCGCAGGAACAGCCGAGGTTGCACAACATCGTCGAAGGGCTCGCGATCGCCGCCGGTCTGCCCAAACCCAGGATCTACGTGATCCCCGAGCAGGCCCCGAACGCGTTCGCCACGGGCCGCGACCCCGACCACGCCTCCGTGGCAGTTACCGAGGGTCTCCTCGCGATCATGGACCGGGTCGAACTGGAGGGAGTCGTCGCCCACGAGATGGCTCACGTGAAGGACCGCGACATCCTGGTCGGGACGATGGTCGCGACCATCGTCGGCTCCGCCGTCCTCATGTCGGAGTTCTTCATGCGGTCTTGGTGGTGGGGAGGGGCGCGTCGGAGGAGCGGCTCCAGCGGCGGCGGCGGGGCCCACATCGTCCTCTTCGTACTGGGCTTCGTGCTTCTGGCCATAGCTCCGATCGCCGGCCAAGTCATCAAGCTGGCCGTGTCGCGCAACCGCGAGTACCTGGCCGACGCGGAAGGGGCGATGCTGACCCGCTACCCGCCGGGCTTGGCCTCGGCCCTGCGCAAGATCGCCGCTTCGCCGGCCGCGATGCATTCGGCCAACAACGCCACCGCGCACCTGTGGCTGAACCAGCCCTCGCGCATCGAGGGCGAGCGCATGGGGACCGTGGAGAAGCTCTTCTCGACCCACCCACCCATCCAGGAGCGGATCAAGCGCCTGGAAGAGATGTAGGACAGGCTCAGTACAGGCGTACGAACGGCGGACATTCCCGCGGTTCGAGGATCAGCGGTGGCGCGGGCTCGCCGTCGAAGTCGAACAGGTTGAGCATGTCGCCCGCGCCGCGATCACGCGCCGTCAACGGCTCCAGCTCCCAGATCGTCTCGATCAGCTTCAAGACCGACGAGAACTCCAGCGTGTCGTGGGCGATGTAGCCCTGTTTGGCCCAGGGCGACACGACGAGCGCCGGCACCCGCGGACCGAAGCCATAGGCGTCCACGTGGGGAGGCGGTACGTGGTCGTAGTAGCCCCCGAAGTCGTCCCAGGTGATGATCACCGCCGTCTTCTCCCACTCGGGGCTCTGCTGCAGCGCGTTGAGGACGTTGACGGTCCAGTTCTCACCGATGCACATGGTGCTGCCGCCGGGGTGCTCCGAATCTGCGGTGTCGGGGATCAGCCAGGAAACGGCCGGCAGCTCTCCGGAGGCCAGATCCTCGAGGAAGTCGGTCTCGTCCACGACGTTCTCGTACTGCGGTCCGAACCTGACGTGCTCGATCAGCTTCATCGTCTTCACGTAGAGGTTGTCCCCCAGGTAGTACTTCCAGGAGATGCCCTTCTCATCGAGGCGGTCGGGCAGAACCGGGATGTCCGTGCATGCCTCGCGCTCTACCCAGTACTTCTGGGACATCTCCACGTGGCGGCCGTCGTACTCCATCTCGAAGGCCTCGTCCCACTCGTCGTCGTCCAGCTCATCGAACGAGTACATCCATTCATCGGGGTCTTCACAGAACTCGCGCGGCTCGCCGGTGCCGTACTGGCCCGGCGGGGTCCGTCTCTCGTGGTCGACGAAGCGGTCGGTCTGCGCCGCGACCGTGAAAACGTGCTCTATGCCGGTCGGGCCGTAAGTGGAGGAGAAGAAGCGGTCGGCCAGGGTGTAGTGCTTCGCCAACGCGAAGTAGTTGGGGATGTCCTGCTCGTGGTACTGGACGTAACCCTGGAGGTCCTCACCGCCCCGCAGCTCGTCGAAGCAGTTCATCCGGCCCCCGTTGACCGCGGTGAGCCCGCCGAGGAACGAGTGATCCGGGCCGGGGATGTTGTCGGCCGCTTGGGTCAGCGGGACCACCGTGCCGTCGCAGGTCACTCCCTCGGTGACGCCGTCCGCCCCGGGGAAGGTGCCGAAGAGGTGGTCGAAGGTGCGGTTCTCCTTGATCAGGAACACGACGTGTTCGATGTTGGCCTGCGCCTTCGCGACCAGCTCGGGAGGCGCCTCGTGCACCGGTCCGACCTCCGGATCGGAGGGCAGGGGGGTAACCGTCCTGGGGGCGGGTTCGTCGCAAGCAGCGGCTACCAGGGCGAGCGCCACCAGGGCAGATGCGAACGGGAGGGCTCTTCGCATGGGCGAGCATCCTACAGGCTCCCGGTCCCGCTCCGACCAACGGTACACTTGCAGTCGTCCCCCGAACCCCTACTCAGGAGGTTTCATCCGTGGAGCGCGAGACCGGAACTTTCACCGTCAAGTCCGGCCTGGCGGAGATGCTCAAGGGCGGCGTCATCATGGACGTCACCACGGCGGAGCAGGCGAAGATCGCCGAGGACGCCGGCGCATGCGCCGTGATGGCCCTCGAGCGGGTCCCCGCCGATATCCGGAAGCAAGGCGGGGTCGCCCGCATGGCCGACCCCACGAAGATCGAAGAGATCAAGGCCGCCGTGACCATCCCGGTCATGGCGAAGGCCCGCATCGGCCACTTCGTCGAGGCCCAGATCCTGCAGGCCCTGGGGGTCGACTACATCGACGAATCCGAGGTGTTGACGCCTGCCGACGAGGAGTACCACATCGACAAGTGGGCCTTCACGGTCCCGTTCGTCTGTGGCTGTCGCAACCTGGGCGAGGCGCTGCGGCGCATCGCCGAGGGCGCGGCGATGATCCGCACGAAGGGCGAGGCCGGCACGGGGAACGTCGTCGAGGCCGTCAGGCACGAGCGCACGCTGCTGACGGAGATATCGGAGTGCACCCAGCTCAGGCCCGAGCAGTACGTCACGAAGGCCAAGGAGCTGGGAGCGCCCGTGGATCTGGTTCGTATGGTCGCCGAGCAGGGCAAGCTGCCCGTGGTCAACTTCAGCGCGGGAGGTATCGCGACACCGGCCGACGCCGCCTTGATGATGCAGCTTGGCGTCGATGGTGTCTTCGTTGGGTCGGGCATCTTCAAGTCGGAAGACCCGGCGACGATGGCGCGCGCGATAGTCGAAGCCACCACTCACTACCGCGACCCGGACGTCCTGGCCAAGGTGTCGCGCGGCCTCGGGGAGCCGATGCACGGCCTGGAGATCGACTCCCTGGAGACGCGGCTGCAGGAACGCGGTTGGTAGGACGGCGCGAGGGGCGTAGTGGTGAAGGCCGGTGTCCTCGCGCTCCAGGGGGACTTCCGCGAGCACGCTCGCGTCTTCTCCGACGCCGGGGCCGCTGCGGTCGAGGTTCGTACCGCCGATCAGCTCGCCGAGGTGGATTGCCTAGCCATACCCGGCGGCGAGTCCACGACCATCACCAAGCTCGCGCGAGCCTTCGATCTGGTCGAGCCGGTCAGGCAGCGTGTCCTGGCGGGCATGCCCGTTCTCGGCACCTGTGCGGGGATGATCGTGCTTGCCAGGGGAGTGATAGGCGGGGACCCCCTCTTCGATCTGATGGACATCACGGTTCGCCGCAACGCCTACGGGCGGCAGGTGGACTCGTTCGAAGCTGATCTGTCCGTGCGCGGCATCGACCACCCGGTCCGCGGCGTCTTCATCCGCGCTCCGTGGATCGAAGAGGTGGGGGAAGGGGTGGAGGTCCTCGCCGAGTTCGAAGGCCGCCCGGTCGTCCTGGAGCAAGGCAAGATACTCGTGGCATCATTCCATCCTGAGCTCGTGGGCGAGACCGGGCTACACGAGTACCTGCTGAGGAAGGTGTGACGCCGTGTCCGGCCACTCCAAGTGGGCGACCATCAAGAGGAAGAAGGGCGCGAACGACGCGAAGCGCTCGAACATGTTCGCCAAGCTGCTGCGTGCGGTCGAAGTGGCCGCAAAGGAGGGCGGAAGCGGCGACCCGAAGGCCAACATGACGCTGGCTTCGGCCGTGGAGAAGGCCCGCTCCTTCAGCGTCCCGATCGACAACATCGAGCGAGCGATCAAGCGTGGTACCGGGGAGATCGGCGGCGGAACCAGATACGAGGAGATCACCTACGAGGGCTATGCGCCCGGCGGGATCGCGCTGGTGGTCGAGGCGTTGACGGACAACCGCAACCGGACCGCCCAGGAGGTGCGGCACGCGTTCAGCCGGAGCGGCGGCAACCTGGGGGAGACGGGCTCGACCCTTTGGATGTTCCAGCGCAAGGGCGTGATCGTGGTCGAGAAGGCGGTGGCGCCGGACGAGGAGCGGCTCCTGGAGATCGCCCTCGACGGGGGGGCCGAAGACCTCAACGACTCCGAAAGCTCGTGGGACATCATCACGGCCCCCCAGGACTTCAAGTCGGTCCAGTCCGCCCTCGAAAGGAGCGGGGTTCCGGTGTTCTCCGCCGAGATCTCGATGGTTCCCTCGACCACGATCCCGGTGGACGGCGCGGAAGCACAGCAGGTGCTGCAGCTGATCGAAGCTCTGGAAGACCTGGACGACGTGCAGAGCGTGTACGCCAACTTCGACATCCCCGAAGAGGTCATGGCTTCGCTCTGAGGCGCGGTCGTTGCCCGCGGCGTCGGAGCAGCCTAGACTGCAACGAACGGATGTTCGATTCTCGCGTTCTGGGGGTTGATCCGGGGATCGCCCGGATGGGCTTGGCTTTGGTCGCCATGAGGGACCGCCGGGCCTCGCTCGACTGGGCGGAGACGGTGAGGACACCTGTGGGCCTCGATGACGGAGCACGCCTCATGCTGATCGCCCAGGCGCTGAGGGATGCGATCGCCCGGCACGCGCCCTCCACGCTTGCCATCGAGCGCGTGGCTTGGAACAAGAACCAGGTCAGCGCCCTGCAGGTGGCGAGGGCGACCGGTGCCGTGATGCTGGTCGCCGCCGAAGCTGGCCTCTCCGTTCACGAGTACTCGCCGACCGAGGTCAAGGCCGCCGTCACGGGCCAGGGGAATGCCGGCAAGCAGCAGGTGCTGGCAGCCCTGGCGAAGGTCCACGGGCTGTCGGACGTGCCGGCGGAACCGGATGCGGCCGACGCCGTCGCCGTTGCGCTCACCCATCTGTCGGCGGCGGGCATGAGACGGCTGGTCGCCAAGGCAGGGGCCGGATGATCTCGTTCCTCCAGGGAGAGCTGGTCGAGAGGTCGGCGAACAGGGTCGTGATCGCCGTCGGGGGTGTGGGGTACGAGGCGACGGTTCCGACCTCGCTGCTTGCGTCGCTCCCGGCGGTGGGAGGCAGCGCGAAGATCCTCACCCGGATGGTCGTTCGCGAGGACTCGATGACCCTCTACGGGTTCTCCACGCCAGACGAGCGGGAGCTGTTCGACATGCTCACGGGTGTCACGGGGGTTGGACCCAAGGTGGCGCTTGCGTTCCTGTCGGCGCTCAACCCCGAAGCCATCCGGCGTGCCGTCGTCGCCGGTGACGCCGCAGCGCTGACCGTGGTTCCAGGGGTCGGGAAGAAGGTCGCCCAACGCGTGGTGCTGGACCTGAGAGACAAGCTCGGAGGCGAAGGCGACCTGCCGTCGGAGGGTCCGCTGGCGGACGTGCGTGACGCCCTGATGTCGCTCGGCCTCACGCAGACTGAGGCCGTCGAGGCGACGCGGGGCATCGAGCCTGACGGCAGGTCGGCGGACGAGCTGCTCCGCGAGGCCCTTCAGAAGGTGGGACGATGAGCGCCGTGACCGAGCCCGAGAACCTGGATCGCGAGATAGACGCGACGGCGCTCTCTCCCGAGGACCGGGAGTTCGACGTTGCGCTCCGGCCGCGGTCGCTCGGGGAGTTCGTTGGTCAGGAGCGGGTCAAGGAGCAGCTGGCCGTGCTGTTGGATGGCGCCCGGCAGCGAGGCGAGCCTGTGGACCATCTCCTGTTCAGCGGGCCTCCGGGCCTGGGCAAGACCACGCTGGCCCAGATCGTCGCGCTCGAGATGGGGGCCGGATTCCAGCCCACGTCCGGCCCCGCGCTGGAGAGGCCGTCCGACCTGGCCGCGATCCTGACCAATCTGGGCGAGGGCGACGTGCTGTTCGTGGACGAGATCCACCGCATGCCTCGAGCTGTCGAAGAGGTCCTGTATCCCGCGCTCGAGGACTTCACGCTCGACGTCGTCCTCGGCAAGGGCCCCACCGCCAGGTCCATCCGGCTGGACCTGCCGCGGTTCACGCTGATAGGGGCCACCACCAGGCCGGGGCGCATGACCCTTCCGCTGCGCGAGAGGTTCGGTTTCAGCCCGCGCTTGGACTACTACGACGTGGAAGACCTGACGAAGATCGTCCTGCGCTCGGCCGGGATCCTGGGCGTCAGCACCGAAGAGGAGGGGGCGCACCAGATCGCGCGGCGTTCCAGGGGAACGCCGCGCATCGCCAACCGTTTGCTGCGCCGCGTGCGGGACGTGGCCGAGGTTCGCCATGACGGAGCCATCTCCGCTGAGGTCGCGCGTGCAGGCCTGGAGATGTTCGAGGTGGACGAGGAAGGGCTGGACCGACTCGACCACTCCATCCTGCGAGCGTTGGTCGAGAAATTCTCGGGAGGGCCGGTCGGGTTGACGACGCTGGCAGCAGCCGTCGGGGAAGAGCCCGACACGGTTGAGGACGTGGTTGAGCCCTACCTTCTTCAGCTCGGGTTCCTACAGCGCACGCCCCGTGGCCGGGTGGCCACGGGGCGTGCGTACGCACACCTGGGCATCACGGCTCCGGGGCAGCTTCCGCTGTAGACGCGGTCGCCCCAGCCCGTTTCTCGCAGGTAGACTCGCTGGCCGGCCCACTAGCTAGGGGAAACGCATGATCGCTCTGCTCGCACAGGAGTCAAGCCAGAACGCCAACCCGCTCGGACTGCTGGGACTGCTGATCTTCCTCATACCCCTCGGGTTGCTGTTCGTGATGATGCGCTCGCAGAAGAAGCGGCTGGCGCAGCAGCAGGCCATACAGAGATCGGCCGAGATAGGCGATGACATCCTCACCAGCTCGGGGATGTTCGGCCGCATCGTCGACGAAGACGAAGACGAGGGAACGATCCTCGTGGAGGTCGCGCCCGGCGTGCGCGTGACCATGGTCAGAGGAGCCATCGCGCGCACGCTGACCGAGCCCGAGGATGAGGACGAGGATGAGAACGCGGAGGGCCCGATAGGGTGAGCACCGGCGACGCGCCGACGGCCGCGGAACCCTCGGGTCCGATAGTCCCGGCAGAGCCCCCGCCTCCGGTGTCCGAGGACGTTGCGAGCGTCACGCTCGCGCAGGTGCAGGCCGACGAAGAGCTGTCCATGTACATCGTGTCCGCCGACAAGGTCATGGGGGCGATCGGTTACACCGAGCACGGTTTCCGCCACGCCAACCTCACGGCGAAGATCTCGTACCAGGTCCTGCACCGGCTCGGCTACTCCGAGCGTGAGGCGCAGCTCGCATCCGTGGCCGGCTACCTGCATGACGTAGGGAACGCCCTTGCCAGGGATGCTCACGGGCAGACCGGCGCCGTGCTCGTATACCAGGCGCTCCGCGACAAGGCCAAGGGCTCGGACCTGATGCCCGTGCTCGCGGCCATAGCGAACCACGAGGAGACCGAGGGAACGGCCGTCTCGCCCATCTCTGCAGCGGTGATCCTTGCCGACAAGTCCGACGTTCATCGCAGCCGCGTGCGCAAGCCCACCGAGCTGGAGCACGACATCCACGACCGCGTCAACTTCGCCGTCGAGCAGAGCTTCTTGCGGGTAGACTCCGCCGCCCGGACGGTCAGCCTGGAGCTGACCATCGACACCGCGATAAGCCAGGTCATGGAGTATTTCGAGATCTTCCTAGGGCGCATGCAGATGTGCCGACACGCTGCGGAGTGCCTCGACGCTCGGTTCCGCCTCGTGGTCAACGACCAGGAGCTGGCGTGAGGAAGAACCGCGGACTCTGGGTTTCGGTCGTCTTCACCGTCGTGCTCGCGGCCGGCTCGCTGGCCGGGCTGGTCACCGGCACCCTCTCGCCTACCCTCGGGCTGGACCTGCAGGGCGGAGTGGCGGTGATCCTCTCGGCTCCCGAGGGGACCGACACGGCGGTCATGGAACAGGCCCTCGAGAACATCAGACGTCGTGTGGACGGGTTCGGGGTGGCCGAGCCCGACATCTTCCTGTCCGGAACGACCATCGAGGTGCAGATCCCGGGCGAGTCGAACAGCACCATCGAGGAGCGGGCCTCAGACCTCCATTGCCTCCTGACGGCAGACGAGACCAACCTCGGGTGCTCCGCGTCCGAGCAGGATGCCGAGGATCTGCTGGACGGCCTTGAGATCATCTCGACGCCCTCGGACGTGTGCCTCGTGGCCGGGGGCGAGGACGAGCTTGCCTGCTTCAGCTCGAAGGCGGAGGCGGCGGCTGCGAGGTCCGGCATCACCGTGGCGCCCAAAGCGACCGAGAGCCCTACGCCGTCGCCGAGCGGGACCTCCTCGGCTTCCCCGACGGGGAGCCCGGTGTCACCGACCGTCGGCCCACCGCCGGCGGCCGACCAGTACTGCCTCACCGACCTCACCAACGTAGAGCTCGCCTGCTACGACTCGCAGTCCGAAGCCCAGGAAGCCTTGGACGGGATAGAGACGGAGGTGAGGGAGCGGAGCTGGTGCCTCGTGCCGGCAGCCCCGGAGCCGACCCCGACGCCGACCGTGACGCCCACCCCGACGGCCACGCCGCCTGAGAGCCCGACGCCGGCCTCCACCGGGTCGGCCACGCCGGCGGGAACCACGACACCAACGCCGAGCGCCACCCCGACGGCGTCTGTCGCACCGAACGCTCAGCTGCTCTATTCCCAGCTCGACCTTTCGGGCGCAGAGCCCCTGCCGTGCGAACTCGGCTCCGAGGACGAAGCCAAGGACGAGCTGGACGGGATCGAGGTGCGCAGCGTCACGATGCGCTTCTGCGTGGTCAGTCCTCAGGGCGACGACCTGGGCTGCTACGTGGACCGTTCGGCTGCCGACGAGCGCCAGCGCGACACCGGTCAGAAGCGCCTGCTGGATGTGATAGGCAGGACCGCACGCCTCGAAGAGCGTCCGACCCTGGAGATCATCACCCCTGACAGCCCTGTGTACCAGTCGCTCCCGCTCACGTGCGGGACGGAGCAAGAACAGCAGACCGCGGCGTGCAAAGGCGACTCTCTCGACGACGAAGAGGTCGTTTACATGGACCAGTCGGGGAACAAGGTGCGGCTCGCCCCCGTCGTGCTCACGGGCGGGAACATCACCCGGGCGACCGCGGGCATCATCGGAGCGACGCAGACCAACGTCCAGAGCGAGTGGGCCGTGTTCTTTGAGCTGGACTCCGAGGGAACGCAGAGGTTCGCCGACGCCACTACCGCCGCGCTCAACGCGCCATCTCCCCGAAACCAGATCGCGATCGTCGTGGACCGCGTGATCGTCTCGAACCCGGTCGTCCAGTCCGAGATCCTCGGCGGTAGCGGGCAGATCACGGGGAACTTCAGACAGGAGGAAGCCGAGGATCTGGCTACCGTGCTCAGCGCCGGTGCGCTTCCGGTCGAGCTGACGAAGGAGTCCGTGCGCACGGTCAGCCCGACGCTGGGCGAGGAGTCCTTGAAGCAAGGGATCGTGGCCGGCATCGCCGGCCTCGTCCTGCTCTTCCTCTACCTCCTCGTCTACTACCGCCTGCTCGGTGTCGTGGCTTGGCTCGGCATGTCGATCTGGGCCTTCCTGGCGCTGGGTCTCGTCTCGGTCGCCGGAACAGAGGTGGGCTACGCGCTGACCCTGGCCGGAGTCGCCGGGCTGGTCATCTCTCTGGGCGTCACGGCCGATTCGTACATCGTCTTCTTCGAACGCCTGAAGGACGAGTTGCGCAGCGGCAAGTCGCCGCGAACCGTCGTGCGCCCCGCCTTCCAACGGGCGTTCCGGACGATCGTCGCCGCAGACATCGTCACCCTGATCGCAGCTTTCGTGCTCTACGTGACGGCCGTCAGCTCGGTCCGCGGGTTCGCGCTGACCTTGGGCGTCGCGACGATGCTGGACATGTTCGTCGTCTACTTCTTCAAGCGCCCCACCGTGATCCTGATAGCCCAGAGCCCCAGGTTGATCGGGCTGAAGGGTTTCGGCCTCCGATCGGCCGCGGCGGTCGATCACGCGCCGTCCGGCTCGTTCCCGGAGGGGAAGCCGTGAACCTGCGCGAAGCGATGGACGTGTACCGGGGGTACCGATCTCCGAACCTGCGGATCATGGAGAACAAGAAGCGCTGGTTCGCCTTCTCGGGTTTCCTGATCGTCCTTTCGCTCGTGGGCCTGTTCGCCGTGAGGCTGACCTTCTCGATCGATTTCCAGGGTGGGGCGCAGATCCTCTACCCGTTGAAGACAACGGCGACAGCTGCAGACATCCAGCAGGTGCTCGTCGAGCGGGGGCTGGAGGGAGAGGTCCAGATCGTTACGGGGGAGCAGGGCGCTCAGGTGGCCATCAGGACGGAGTCCCTGACCGGCCTCACCGACTCCGGAGCCTTCCTGGCCGACCTTGCGGCTCAGGCGGGCGTGCAGACCGAGGACGTCAGCGTGGAGGACATCGGGCCGACGTGGGGCGCGCAGATCTCGAAGAAGGCAACCATCGGCTTGCTGATAGTGATCGCGGCGATATCGCTGTACATCGCGATCAGGTTCGCCCCGGCTATGGCGGCGGGCGCCATGATCGCCCTCGTACACGACGTCATCATCACGGCGGGCGTGTACGCGCTGACCGGGCGGGAGGTGACGCCCGAGACCGTGATCGCCGTGCTGACGATCTTGGGGTTCTCGCTGTACGACACCGTGGTCATCTACGACAAGATCAAGGAGAACACCGAGTCGGCGGCGACGGTGGCTCGTATGGGTTTCGACGCAGTGATCGACATGTCGATGAACCACGTCCTGATGCGGTCGGTCAACACGTCGCTGGTCGTGCTTCTGCCCATCGCGTCGCTGCTCCTGTTCGGCGGCGAGACGCTGAAGGACTTCGCGTTCGCGATGTTCGTGGGAACGGCCATCGGCGCGTACTCGTCGATCTTCGTCGCGGCGCCCGTGCTGTCGATCCTGGACTCCCGCAGGCGCCGCAAGGCGGGCGGCGAGCTCTCCGGCAGGCGACCCGGTTCGCGACCGCCGGCTCCCAAGGTTCCGGTCCGGGCGGCGGGCGCCGCCGTCCAGGACGCGGCTGCGGCGTCCGCCACGGCTCGACAGGGCGGCGCCCGCCGCCCGCCCCCCAAGTCGAAACGGCGCCCGCCCGCCAAGCGCAAGCGGAGGTGACACGTTGGAGATGCAGCAGATCAAGGAGCTGATCCGCGATGTTCCCGATTTCCCGGAGCCGGGCATCGTCTTCAAGGACATCACGCCGGTCCTTGCGGATCCCGTGGCCTTCGCCACCATCGTCGACCTGATCGTGGTCCACTTCGGCCGCGGCAACGTGGACAAGGTGGTCGGCATAGAAGCCAGGGGCTTCATCCTGGCGGCGCCGGTCGCCTACCACTTCGGAGCCGGCATCGTCCCCGTCAGGAAGAAGGGCAAGCTTCCCCACGAGACGTTGGATGAGGAGTACTCCCTGGAATACGGGGCCGCAACCCTGGAGATCCACAAGGACGCCGTCAAGCCGGGGGAGCGGGTCCTGGTCGTGGACGACGTGCTGGCCACCGGAGGCACGGCCAAGGCGGCGGCGACCCTGGTCGAGCGCATCGGCGGCGACGTCTGCGGCATCGCCTGCCTGATCGAGCTGGGGTTCCTGAACGGACGCAAACAGGTCGATGGCTACGACCTGTTCACCCTCATCGAGTACTGAATGACCGAGCCCCCCGCCCCCTCGCCGGACGAGCCCGAGGAAGGTTGGAACCTCGCTGAGGGAGACGAGATCCAGCCCGGCAGGATCGCTCTGGAACTGCTGGGCGGCGGATTCGACTTCGAGGCCTATCTGGCCTGGGACGACCACCTGCACGCCCTGGTCGTCGCGAAGATGGTCCGTCCTCACCTGGTTCAGGACTCCAACACGCTGAGGCACCTGCGGCGGGAGGCGAACATGCTCGCGCGCCTGGCCCACCCGGTGGTGCTGCGGAGCTTCGGCGTCGTGCTGGAGGGATCGCGGCCGCACCTGATCCTGGAGCACCTGGAGGGCCCGCCTCTGGCCTCGACGATCGGCAGGTTCGGGTCCCTCGACATGGGCCAGCTGCTGCCCCTTGGCTTCCAGCTCGCCAGCGCCCTGCAGTACATGGCCAACGAGGGGGTCGTTCATCTCGACGTCAAACCGCGGAACGTGATCCTCGGGGTACCACCGCGGCTGATCGACCTGTCCATCGCTCGCACGGTCGAGGAAGCTGCGAAGGTCGCCACGCCCCTGGGGACTGACGCATACATGGCCCCGGAGCAGTGCGACCCAGGTCTCGCACCGATCGGGCCTCCGGCCGACGTCTGGGGGCTGGGAGCGACGCTCTATCACGCGGCCACGGGGGAGGTTCCGTTCCCCAGGGCCAAGCGCTTCGATCCCAAGGACGCGAACGCGCGCTTCCCCCAGCTGATCTACGGTCCCGCCGAGATGCCGGCCGACCTGCCCAGGCCGCTTCACGACCTCCTGCTCGCCACCATGGAGCCCCAGCCCGCGGACAGGCCGACCGCCGCGGCCGTCGCACTGGCGCTCGAGCCGTTGATCGGCGAGCTCAAACGCGGAAGGATCCTGGGACGCCCCCGTCCCAGGATCCTGTGACCGCTCCTGCTCGCCGGTGGATCCGGTCGCTCAAGCCCTTCCGTCGGTGGCCTCACGCGTGTCGCCGGTGAACCCGGTGTGACGTCCCCCGTCGGTGAAGGTGCAGGTGTTGCCGGTCTTCCCCGTTGCCCCCTGGCCGTCGGTCCAACCCTCGGTGTTCCCCTCTGGTCCCGTCTTCCACGTTCCGTCGGTGGCGGCCGTGTTACCCGACCAGCCGGTGTTCTTGCCGCCGTCCGTGGCCTCGTTCGTGTTCCCGGTCTTGCCGGTGTTCCTGTTGCCGTCGGTGAGCCAACCCGTGTTCCCGGTGGCGCCGGTGCGGAAGCTGCCGTCGGTGATCGTCCGGTTGGTGCCCCCGCTCTTGCCGGTGAACTTCTGGCCGGTGCCGTCCGTCGGCTCGGTCCAGCCGGTCTGCCGGGTGTTGTCCTTGTTGGTCCCGTCGTCGCAACGGACCAGGTCGTCGCCTTCCCCGTCCTCGTCGACCTTCTTGAAGGCATCAGGCTGCTTGGAAACGCCGGCCTCCCCGGCGAACGCAGGCGCAGCTCGCATCGCACCTATCGACAGGGCCGAGAATGCCGCGAGCAGCACGACGCCCGCCTTCAACCCCCTCCGCTCGTCGATGCCCTCTTCGGACATCCCCCTGGCCAGCCGGATCGGTCGCTCCATGACCACTACCCCCTGAACTCGTGCCCGGACCCCCGGGCGTTCTCTCCTCCGGATGGGTTATCGGCACACCACCCGGTAGAACTAGAGCGGGGTGGGCCATCTGGGGGCGGATCTTTGCGGGGCGATCGTGGGGCGGGACCCGTGGACGTGCGGCGTACACTGGCCCAAGGCCGATGAGAGGGAGCCGTGGACAGCAAGGAGGACCTCCGGAGCGCTGCCGCACCGCCGCCCCGGCGGAGCGCCCGCTTGCCCATCCCGCGGCGTCGCCGGCCTGAGTCCGCCCCCTCCGAGCTCCTGGGTCCGCTTCTGAAGAAGGTCCGCGGGTACAACCCGAAGGCTGACCTGAAGGAGCTCGAGCGTGCCTTCGGTGTCGCCGAGACCGCACACGAGGGCCAGAAGCGGCTCTCCGGCGAGGACTTCATCGAGCACCCTCTGGCCGTGGCGCACGTGCTGGCCGACCTCCGGCTGGACACCATCACTCTCGAGGCGGCGCTCCTGCACGACACGGTCGAGGACACGCCCATCACTCTGGAGCGCATCGAGGAGGAGTTCGGCGACGAGGTCGGCCGGATCGTCGACGGCCTGACGAAGCTCGATCGCCTCCAGTTCCGCACCCGCGAGCTGGCCCAGGCCGAGAACGTCCGGAAGATGATCGTCGCGATGGCCGGCGATATCCGCGTGCTGCTGATCAAGCTCGCCGACCGGCTCCATAACATGCGCACCCTGTCGGCCTTGCCGCCGGCCAAGCAGCAGCGCATCGCCACTCAGACGCTGGAGATCTATGCGCCGCTGGCCGACCGGCTGGGTGTCCAGGAGATAAAGTGGGAGCTGGAAGACCTGGCTTTCAAGACGATGCACCCTGGGCCTTACCAGGAGATCGCGCAACTCGTGGAGAGTCGCCGGGGACAACGTCAGAAGCTGATCGCCGAGTTGACGCGCACGCTCCGCCAGAAGCTCAAAGAGCTGGGGATCAAGGCCGACGTCGAAGGCCGGCCGAAGCACCTGTACTCCATCTACGAGAAGATGGTGATCCGCGGTAAGGAGTTCGAGGAGATCTACGACCTCGTCGGGCTGCGGATACAGGTCGAGTCGCTGCGGGACTGCTACGGGGCCCTTGGCGCCGTCCATTCCTTGTGGAAACCCGTCCCCGGCCGGTTCAAGGACTACATCGCCATGCCCAAGGCGAACATGTACCAGTCGTTGCACACGACGGTGGTGGGCCCCGAGGGCAAGCCGCTCGAGATCCAGGTCCGTACCCGCGACATGCACCGCACCGCCCAGTTCGGCGTCGCCGCGCACTGGCGCTACAAGGAGACGAGCGGCAAGCAGTCCAAGGATGGCGGAGACCTGGCGTGGCTCGGCCAGATGATGGACTGGCTCAAGGACATGGCCGACCCCCGTGAGTTCATGGAGGGGCTCAAGATCGACCTGTCCGGCGGGCGGGTCTTCGTGTTCACCCCTAAAGGCGACGTCCTGAACCTGCCGCAGGGCGCCACGCCGGTGGACTTCGCCTATTCGGTCCACACCGAGGTCGGACACAGGACCATCGGCGCGAAGGTCAACGGCAAGCTCGTCCCGCTCGACTACGAGCTTCGGACGGGGGACTCGGTCGAGATCATCATCTCGAGGGCGCAGGGCGAGGGGCCCAGCCAGGACTGGTTGCAGTTCGTGGCGACGCCGAGAGCCCGCAACAAGATCCGGCAGTGGTTCGCCCGCGGGCGGCGCGAGGACGCACTGGATCAGGGCAAAGACCTGCTCCAGAGGCAGATGCGCAAGCAGAACCTCCCCTTCAAGCGGCTGGCGACCGAGGATCTGATGGAGCAGGTGGCCGAAGACCTGAAGTACCCGGACCTGGATTCGCTTTACGTGGCGGTGGGGGAGGGGCACGTGTCGCCGCAGTCCGTCGTCGCCCGGCTCGCCCGCCTGCTCTCGGGAACGCCGGCGGAGGACGTTACCGACGTACCCCTGGCGCGGCCGGTTCGCATATCGCAGCAGGACGTATCTAGTGGGGTCATGGTGAGGGGCCTGCCGGATGTGTGGGTCAAGCTCGGGCGCTGCTGCACCCCGGTGCCCGGCGACGGCATAGTCGGGTTCGTGACGCGGGGACAGGGCGTCTCTGTGCATCGCGACGATTGCCCCAACGTCAAGACGCTTCGGCGCGAGCCGGAACGGCTGATCGAGGTCTCGTGGTCCGAAGGTAAGCCGACGTCGTTCGTGGTTGCGATCCAGGTGGAGGCGCTGGACCGGACGAGGCTCCTCTCGGACATCGCCACGGTGATGTCCGACCATCACGTCAACATCCTTTCGGCCAACTCGACCACGGGGCGCGACAGGATCACGCGACTCCGGTTCACGTTCGAGCTGGGCGACATCACCCATCTCTCGTCCGTCCTCACCGCGGTGAAGCGGGTGGAGAACGTCTTCGACGCCTACAGGGTGGTGCCCAGCCGGTGAGGGTCGTGCTCCAGCGTGTCTCACGCGCGGCCGTATCGGTGGAGGGGCAAAGGCGCGCATCGATCGCAGGTGGCTTCCTACTGCTCGTGGGCGTGGGATCGGACGACGACGCTGCGGCCGCCGCGAAGCTGGCCGAGAAGGTGGCGGGCCTGCGCATCTTCCGCGACTCGGAGGGCAAGACGAACCTGGACCTTGCCTCGGTCGACGGAGAGGCGCTGGTCGTGTCGCAGTTCACGTTGCTCGCTGACACGAGCAAGGGCAGGCGGCCGTCGTTCGCAAGGGCGGGCGACCCGGACGCCGCGGCCGAGCTGGTCGAGGCTTTCGCGCAGGCGCTGGAGTCCCGCGGCGTCCGGGTCGCCCGCGGCGTCTTCGGGGCCGAGATGCAGGTGGAGCTGCTGAACGACGGCCCCTTCACCCTGGTCCTCGACTCCTGAGAGCCGGGCCGGGTCGCTCCGGTAGCATGACCTGTCCATGTACCTCGACCGCTTCGATCGCAACCCGTATGGAACGAACTGCTGGCTGCTTGCCGCCGACGGGTCCGCCGAGGCCGTGGCGGTGGATCCGGGGTTCGAGCCCGAGGCCGTAGGCGCGCTGCTGGCCGGGGCCGGCAAGCGCCTGGCCGCGGTCCTGCTGACCCACGCGCACATCGATCACGCCTGGCGGGCAGGTGATCTTGCCGGTGGAGCCCCCGTGTTCGTCCACGCGGACGATGCGGTGGCGTTCCTCGACCCTCCCGCATGGAACCCCGGGTTCCCCAACCCGCTGGAGCCGGCCCAGGACCTGCGCGCCGTCAAGGACGGCCAGGTGCTCGACTTCGCGGGCTTCTCCATCGAGGTCATGCACACGCCGGGCCACACTCCGGGTCACTGCTGCTTCCTCACCGATGCGCCCGTCCTGCTCTCCGGCGACCTCGTCTTCGCGGGCTCGATCGGGCGGTCCGACTTCCCCAACTCCGATCCCGAAGCGATGCGCACCAGCCTGGAGCGCTTCCTCGGGTTGCCCGACGACCTGCGCGTTCTGCCCGGCCACGGGCCTGAGACCGCCGTGGGCGCCGAGCGGGCATCGAACCCGTTCCTTGCCGGGATCGGGGCGTGACCATGGAACTCAAGCCGACGAGGGGGACGCAGGATCTCCTGCCGCCCGAAGGCGGCCGGATGCGCGCCCTGTACGACGAGGCTGCCGGCCTGGCGCGTCTCTACGGCTATCGGTACGTCGAGACCCCCGGCTTCGAAGCGACCGAGCTGTTCACGCTCACCTCCGGGGTGACCAGTGATGTGGTCAGCAAGGAGACCTACTCCTTCAAGGACAGGGGTGGCCGCGACCTGACCCTTCGGCCCGAGGGCACGGCACCGGTGATGAGGGCCTACCTGTCCAGGCGGCAGGACCTGGGTTCGCCGTTCAAGGCCTACTACCTGACCCGGATGTACCGCTACGCGAGGCCGCAGGCCGGCAGGTTCCGCGAGCATCGCCAGTTCGGGGTCGAGGTGTTCGGATCGGCCGAGCCGGAGGCCGACGTGGAGGTCGTGGCTCTCGGCGACTCCTACCTGAAGGGACTCGGACTGCGCGACTACCGGGTGGAGATCAACTCGATAGGCGACCAAGCGTGCCGGCCGGCGTATCGGGAAGAGCTGGTCGCGTACCTGCGAAGCGCCAAGGATCGGATCCGCGACGACCACGCGCAGACCTTCGAGGACAACCCGCTCAGGGTTCTGGACTGCAAGGACGAACGGTGCGCGGAACTCGCGGCCGGGGCTCCGAGGATCCTCGATCGCCTCTGCGCGGACTGCGCTGCGCACTTCGAGGCCGTGCGCGCCGGCCTGAACGGAGCGGGCATCGATCACGTAGTGATGCCCACCATGGTAAGGGGTCTGGATTACTACACGAGAACGGCCTTCGAGTTCGTCAGCCTCGCGATGGAGACGGCCGGGGTTGCCCAGCAGTCCACCTTGTTCGGCGGCGGCAGGTACGACGGCTTGGCGGAGACGATGGGCGGGCCCGCTACACCCGGGGTGGGCTTCGGGATGGGTCTCGAGAGGGTGCTTCTGGCGATGGAGCAGGAGGGCGTGGCGCCCCCCGAAGAGCAGGGTCTGGGTGTCTACGTGGTTGCGCTAGGGGCGGCCGCGCGCGAGCGCGCGGCCGCCCTCGTTCGTGACCTGCGCGCGGCGGGCATCCCAGCCGACAGTGCTTTCGGGGACCGCCCGATGAAGGCACAGCTCAAGATGGCCGACCGGTCGGGAGCCCCCCTCGTGGCGATCCTGGGGGAGCGCGAACTCGCCGACGGCACCGTCACGATCAGACGCCTCGCCGACGGCGATCAGCGAACGGTTCCCCAGGACCAAGCGCCGGCCGTGGCGTCGGGCGACTGGGGGTCCGCGTGAGTTCACCGATGCGAACCGCGATGCGCTCGCACATGTGCGGAGAGCTTCGTCCGGCTCACTCCGGTGAGGAGGTCACCCTCTGCGGGTGGGTAGCGCACCGGCGGGACCACGGCGGCGTCACCTTCATCGACCTCCGCGATCGGGAGGGGGTCGTCCAGGTCGTGTTCCACCCGGAAGACGCGGCCGCGGCTCACGAGGCCGCGCAGGACCTCAGGGCCGAATGGGTCGTACGGGTGACAGGTACCGTCCGGCCGCGTCCCGAGGGCATGGCGAATCCGAACCTCGCCACCGGCGCCGTGGAGGTGGCGGCTTCCCAGATCGAGATCCTCTCGCGCTCCGAGACACCCCCGTTCCCCATCGAGGATCGGGTCGAGGCCGGCGAGGACCTCCGCCTTAGGTTCCGGTACCTGGACCTGCGCCGCCCCGAGATGACCCAGATGCTGGCTCTCCGGCATCGCATCAACTCGATCATCCGCGACCATATGGAGGCCCTGGGGTTCCGCGAGGTCGAGACTCCGATCCTCACCAGGTCCACGCCCGAGGGCGCGCGGGACTTCCTGGTGCCGTCGCGGATCTGGCCGGGCACGTTCTACGCGCTTCCCCAATCCCCACAGCAGCTCAAGCAGTTGCTGATGGTCGCCGGGCAGGACCGCTACTACCAGATCGTGCGTTGCCTCCGGGACGAGCAGCCGCGCGCCGACCGAAGCCTCGAGTTCACTCAGCTAGACGTAGAGATGTCCTTCGTGGACGAGGAGGACGTATTCGCCGTCATCGAGCCGCTCTACGCGCGGATCGTCGCCGAGACGCAGGGCGTCGAGGTCAAGATCCCCTTCCCGCGCATGACGTACGAAGACATGTTCCGCAGGTTCGGATCGGACAAGCCCGATCTTCGTTACGGGATGGAGCTGGCAACGCTCACGGACCTGTTCGAGGGCTCCGGCTTCGACGCTTTCGCCCAGGTCGCAGCCGGGAACGGCTCGATCAAAGGCCTGGCTGCGCCGGGTGCAGGCTCGTTCAGCCGCAAGGATCTGGACAAACTCGTCGAAGACGCCAAGGGCCGAGGGGCGGCCGGCCTGGTGTGGATCGTCGTGGAGGACCCGGGCTCGATCCGCTCGCCGGTGGACAAGTTCTTCTCGGCCGAAGAGGTGGAGGGGGTCCTCCGGCGAACGGGAGCGACCGCCGGCGACCTCGTCTGCATCGTGGCCGACAGGGAGGATCGTGTGAACGTGGCTCTGGACGGCCTCCGCCGGGAACTCGCCGAACGCCTGGGCTTGATCCCCGAGGGCGTCTTCGACTTCTGCTGGCTCGTGGAGCCGCCCCTGTTCGAGTGGAGCGAGGAGGAAGGCAAGTGGGTGAGCGCGCACCATCCGTTCACGTCGCCTGCCTCGGACGACCTGGACCCCGAGACGGCCAGGTCGCGCGGATACGACCTCGTCCTGAACGGCTTCGAGATCGGCGGTGGGAGCATCCGCATCCACCGTCCCGAGGTCCAGCGGAAGGTCTTCGAGGTTCTCGGCCTCGGTCCCGAGGAGACCGAGGAGAAGTTCGGGCACCTGCTCAGAGCGTTCGAGTTCGGCGTGCCGCCCCACGGCGGGATCGCGATGGGCATCGACCGCCTGGTCATGCTCATGGCCGGCAAGGACGCGATCCGCGACGTGACGGCGTTCCCGAAGGCCCAGTCGGGTGCAGATCCGCTGACCGGCGCCCCCGCTCGCGCCGACGACGCGCAGCTGGCGGAGCTGGGACTCCAGATCGTCGCCAGGAGGGAGGATGGAGATGCTGACGCCTGAGGACATCGAACTGCTCGGCGGGCGCAGCCACGGTCACCTCGTCACCCTGAACGCCGACGGCACGCCGCATGCGACACCCGTGTGGGTCGGAGCCGACCCGGAGGGGAACATCCTGGTCAACACGGCCGTGGGAAGGAAGAAGGACAGGAACATGCGGCGTGACCCGCGCGTAGCCGTATCGGTGCAGGATCACGAGGATCCCTACCGCTGGCTCTCGGTAACCGGCACCGTGATCGGCAGGCTAGAGGGCGACGAAGCCCTCGCCCAGATGACGGACTTCTCGATGACCTACACCGGCACTCCGTGGGAGCCGGTCGACGGCCAGGTCCGGGTGCTCTACACGATCCGGCCGGACCGCGTGGCACGCAGCGAGGACTGAGGGTGATGACCGCAGATGGCTGGACCGCCGTCGCTCCTTA
Source organism: uncultured Actinomycetes bacterium (assembly GCA_964535065.1). Taxonomy (GTDB): domain Bacteria; phylum Actinomycetota; class UBA4738; order UBA4738; family HRBIN12; genus AC-51. Next base: position 7,529 of record CAZHRY010000011.1, on the reverse strand, counting down.
CTGCCGCGCACCGCAGGTGGGCTTCCTGGGCACCACGGCGCCGGGAGGCGGTCCGCACGTCGTGCCGAGCTGGCTCGACACCGAAGGAGACCTGATCCGGGTCAACAGCACCGAGGGGACGGCCAAGCTGCGCAACATGAGGTCCGACCCGCGGGTCGCGCTCTCGATCCACGTGTCGTCCACCCCGTTCCTCGCGTTCACCGTGTTCGCGCGGGTCGAGAACGAAGAGAAGGGCGAGGCGGCGGTCGAACACATCGACGACCTGTCGCGCGCCTACGATGGGGAGCCATGGGTGTTCCATCCGGGCGAGGCGGAGCGCCGGGTGATGCTGAGGCTCAGGCCCGAGAGGGTGGCCCTGATGTCGGAGGACGGGGGAACGTGAGCGAACAGCCGCTGGCCGCGCGGATGCGCCCGCGCACGCCTGCGGAGTTCGTCGGCCAGCACCACCTCGTCGGTCCCGGCAGGGTCCTTTCCAAGCTCATCGACAAGGGCGTCTTGCCATCCCTGATCCTGTGGGGGCCCGCGGGGACGGGGAAGACCACACTGGCTCACCTGCTCGCCGACGCCGTCGGCGCCCATCTGGTCCAGCTCTCCGCCGTGAACAGCGGGGTCGCCGACGCCCGCAAGGTCATGGAAGGGGCCCGTGGAGGGCTCTTCAAGACGGTCCTGTTCGTCGACGAGGTTCATCGCTGGTCCAAGGCGCAACAGGACGTACTGCTCCCCTCCGTCGAGGACGGCACCGTCACCCTGATCGGGGCGACCACGGAGAACCCGTACTTCTCGCTTAACACGCCGCTGCTGTCGCGCTGCCTGCTGATGCGGCTCGAAGCCCTGTCGCCCGAGGAGCTGAAGGCGCTGATGGAACGCGCGCTCGAAGACGAAGAGAGGGGTCTGGGGGAACTCAGCGTCACGGTGGATCCGGACGCCTTGGACCACCTGGCGACGATCGCCGGCGGCGACGCGCGGATGGCCCTCACGGGCCTGGAAGCCGCCGCGCTGGCCGCGCGCGCCGCCGGCGATGACCACGTCACCCTGGAGATCGCAGCCGACGCCGTCCAGCGCAAGGCCGTCGTCTACGACCGCGGCGACGCTCACTACGACGTGATCAGCGCTTTCATCAAGTCGATCCGTGGGTCCGACCCCGACGCCGCCCTGTTCTGGCTGGCGCGGATGATCGAAGCGGGAGAAGACCCCCGGTTCATCGCCCGCCGCCTCATCGTGCACGCTTCCGAAGACGTCGGCCTGGCCGATCCGATGGCTCTCCTTCAGGCCGTGGCGGCCGCCCACGCGGTGGAGCATGTCGGACTCCCGGAGGCTCGTCTGAACCTGGCCCAGGCGACCATCTACCTGGCCAGGGCGCCCAAGTCGAACAGCGTCTACACCGCGATCGCGGGCGCCCTGGAGGACGCCGCAAGCCCGGACCAGGTCCCCGAGCACCTTCGGGACTCGAGCTACCCGGGCGCCGCCAAGCTGGGACATGGGAAGGGCTACAGGTACCCGCACGACTTCCCCGGCCACCATGTGGAGCAGCCGTACAGGCCGGCCGCTTACGAGGGGAAGATCTACTGGCGCCCCTCTGAGCAGGGCCAGGACACGTCCCGGTGGGAACCGGGCTCCGGCCCTTCCCAGCAGGGGCCCGGGAACGGGTAGGCTACGGGCTCCGGCTCGACCGGCCACCGACCGAAACCGGAGGAAACCCTATGATCGCGCTCACCGGCGGAGACACCGCTCTGATCGTCCTAGCGGCCTTCTGGGGCCTGTTGGTCTTCGCCCTCTGCCTGGTCCTCGTGAACACCTTCCGCGTGCTGGAGAGCACGAAGCTGACCATCGACGCCATGCGCGAGGAGACCGTCCCACTCCTGCGCGAGGTCAAGACGTCGGTCGAGAAGATGAACCGGGAGATAGACCGGGTGGACACCGTGCTCGAGTCGGCGGGCTCGATCGTCGGCAGGGTCGAGAAGCTCTCCGGCCTGGTCGAAGAGGCAGCGTCCAGCCCCCTCGTCAAGATCATCAGTCTCGGTGCCGGCCTGCGCAGGGGCTTCTCGAGGGTCAAGGGCAAGAAGAAGTAGTGAGGAGAGGCTTCTGGGCCGCGCTGGGCTTCGGCGCCGGAGCCACCGGTGCCGTCATCTTCTCGCGCTGGACCCGCAAGCAGGTCGAGCGGGCCAAGCCGAAGGCCATAGCGCGCGAAGCCAAGGGGGGGCTGCTGGATCTCTCCAAGCTCGTCGCGGAGTCTATCGAGGAAGGCAAACGGGCGATGGAAGAGCGGGAGCAGGAGCTCAGGGCGAAGCACGGCCTGGACGGCGGAGCTCCGAAAGACGCCTGACCCCCGGCTAGACTCCTCGCCGATGGAAGTCGACCGGATACGCGAACGGTTCCTCTCGTTCTTCGAAGAGCGCGGTCATACCCGAGTGCGCTCTGCCTCGCTGATCGCGCCGCCCGAGTCGGGGCTGCTGCTCACGGGCGCAGGGATGATGCCGTTCATCCCCTACTTCCTGGGGCAGGCAGAACCACCCTTCCTCCGCGCCACAACAGCCCAGAAGTGCTTCCGGGCTGTGGACATCGAGAACGTCGGGCACACCGACAGGCACCTGACCATGTTCGAGATGCTCGGCAACTTCTCGTTCGGCGACTACTTCAAGGCGGAGTCCTGCGCCTGGGGATACGAGCTGGTGACCGAGGGATTCGGCATCGATCCAGACCGCCTCTGGGTCAGCGTCTACGAGACCGACGACCAAACCATAGGGATCTGGCAGGACGTCGGCGTACCCGCCTCGCGCATCGTCCGCCGGGGCAAGGCCGACAACTACTGGTGGACACACGCCGCGGGCCCAGCCGGGCCGTGTTCGGAGATCTTCGTGGACAGGGGCGAGCGCTTCGGGCCGCCGGGCGGCCCCGAGGCGGACGAGGACCGGTTCATGGAGATCTGGAACCACGTCTTCATGCAGGATCAGGTGGACGAGCACGCCGAGGTTCTGGGGGAGCTCCCCGCGAAGAACATCGACACGGGGTCGAGCGTGGAGAGGCTGGCCGTGGTGCTGCAGGACGTCCCCAACGTCTTCGAGACCGACGCCTTCCGTCCGCTGGTCGAGCAGGTCGCGTCGCTGTCGGGGAGGCACTACGGCGCGGACGAGCGGGACGACGTGTCGTTCCGGATCGTCGCCGAGCACGCCCGCGCTACGACCTTCCTGGTGGCGGACGGCGTGCAGCCGTCGAACGAAGGCAGGGGCTACATCTTGCGGCGCATGCTCCGCCGCGTCGTGACGCACGCACGCCGTCTTGGGATAGAGAAGGAGGTCATGGTTCCGCTGGCCGCGGTCACGGTGGGGAGCTTCGGTGATGCTTACCCCGAGCTGCGCGAGAACCAGGCCTTCGTCGAGCAGGTGCTCGCGTCCGAAGAGGAGAGGTTCGGCGGGACGCTCAAGCAGGGGATGAGCCGCCTGGAGGATGCCGTCGCGAAGGCCGGCGACGCGAGGAAGCTGCCCGGCGACGAGGTCTTCCTGCTCCACGACACCTTCGGGTTCCCGCCGGAGCTGGTGGCGGAGATCGTCGGCGAAGAGGGCCTGGACGTGGACATGGATCGGTACCACGAGCTGATGGAAGGGCAGCGGCACCGCGCCCGCGCCTCGGCGCGCAAGGTGCAGGTGGGCCTCGACGCGGGCGCGGTGCCGCCCACCGAGTTCGTCGGATACACCCAACCCGAGGCCGAGTCCGCAATTGTCCTACTGCTGGACCAGGGCAGCGTCGAGCTGGAGGTCGCAGAGGAAGGGCAGCAGGTCCGCGTGTTCCTGGCCCGCACGCCGTTCTACGCCGAGGCCGGCGGCCAGGTGGGGGACCACGGGCAGATCAGGACCCACACTGGCTCGGTCCGCGTGACCGACACGCAGCGAGCCGGAGAGCACTCGATCATGCATGTCGGTGTCGTCGAGTCGGGGGAGATCCGTGCCGGCCAGGACGCGATCGGCGAGATAGACAGGCTCAGGCGCGAGGCGACGGCGCGCTCGCACACCTCCACCCACGTTGTTCACTGGACCCTGAAGCACCTGCTCGGTGAGCACGCGCGGCAGGCCGGGTCGCTCGTCGCCCCCGGGCGGCTCCGCTTCGACTTCCCGCACCCCTCGAGCGTTCCCGACGACGTCCTGGAGGCAGCAGAGCTGGAGGCCAACCGGCGCCTGGCGGCAGACGACGTCGTGAAGATCTTCGAGACCACGATGGACGAGGCGAAGTCACTCGGCGCCGTCGCGCTGTTCGGTGAGAAGTACGGAGAACTGGTCAGGGTCGTCGAGATCGGTGACTACTCCCGCGAGCTGTGCGGCGGCACCCACGTGCACCGGACCGGCAACGTGGCGATCATCCGCATCCTGCACGAGGGATCCATAGGAGCGGGCATGCGGCGGGTGGAAGCGCTGGTCGGTCCGGATGCCATCCGCGAGATCAACGCCGAGCGCGCGCTCCTGCGCGGCCTGGTGCAGGCGCTGGAGAGCAGGGACGCGGCGGCCGCGCTGGCGCGCGCGCGGCGCGTCGTGGACGAGAACAAGCGACTGCGGAGCGAGCTGGGCAAGCTCCGCCAGACCGATCGCGATTCGCTCATCGCGGGACTGGTCGATTCCCGGCAGGCCGTGGACGGCGTCTCGCTGGTCGTGTCCGAGGTCCCCGGAGAGGATCCGGGAGGCCTGCGGGAGCTGGCTCAGAAGGTGCGCGACAAGCTCTCTGCGGAGCCCGCCGCGGTGGTCGTCGGCAATGCGGAGGGCGGCAAGCCGATGCTGGTCGCGGCTTGCACAGCTCCCGCGGTTGAGCGTGGTGTCACGGCGCCCGGACTCCTCCAGGATGCAGCGCGCCTGATCGGCGGCGGGGCGGGCGGCAAGGACATCCTCGCCAACGCAGGTGGGAAGGACGCCTCCAAGGTCGGCGACGCCCTCGGGAGCATCCCGGCCCGCCTGCGCCAGCTCCTTTCCGGGGGCTGAGTCGTGTCGCCCCCGGGCCGCGTCCTGGGTCTGGACCTGGGCGACGTGCGCATCGGCGTCGCCATCTCCGATCCGGACCGCCGACTGGCCGTGCCGCTGGGCACGGTCCACGTGGGCAGTCCTCCCGGTGAGCTGACCGCGATCCGGGCTCTGGTCGAGGATAACGACGTGACGCTTGTGGTGATCGGCTTGCCCCTGACCATGGCGGGTGAGCGTGGAACTCGCGCCGAGCACGCCGAGCGATTCGCGGAGGCGTTGCGACCTGTGGCAGGGGTGCCCGTCGTGACGCACGACGAGCGCCTCAGTACCGTCGAAGCCGAGCGCTCGCTGCGCGACGCCGGGCTGAAGGGCAGGGACAGGCGCGCCGTCATCGACGCCTCGGCGGCGCAGGTCATCCTCCAGTCCTGGCTCGATTCCCGAGCCGGCATGCCCTGAGACGCGCCTGTATCCTCGACCTCCGATGGACGAGCCGATGCCGGTTAGGGCCGAGCGCGCCGCCCGCTGGCGCGGCTCTCCCTCTCGTCGTGACCGGGGTCCACGTGGACGCCGCCGCTTCTCGCTCGTCGCCACTTCGGTGCTCTTCGTCCTGGTAGCGGCGGGAGTCTGGTGGGGTGTGAACTACTACCGTGGATGCCGCGAGGCGCCGCCCGCGAACGGCACCACCGTGGCACTGGAGGTGCCCGACGGGGCGAGCGGAGAAGACGTGGTCGGGGCCATGGCCGATGCCGGCCTGATCAGGTGCGGTGGGTTCATGGGCAACCTCATGCTTCGGGGCACCGGCAAGGCGAACAAGATCCGCGCTGGCACCTACGAACTACGGGTCGGCCTCACCCTGGACGAGATCGTGGAGATCCTGACGACGCCTCCGCCCCCGATCCCAACCGTCGAGGTCACCGTTCCCGAGGGCCTGCGGATCCGCTCCACCTATCCAGGGGAGCGAAGCATCTCGAGCGTCGTCGCGGACCAGCTCGGACTCTCGCCGAAGGCCTTCGCCAACCTCGCGGAGAGCGGACGCTACTCCCTGCCGCCCTACCTGCCGAAGGGCAGGTCTCTGGAGGGCTTCCTGTTCCCCAAGTCCTACCCGATCCCCGAGGCCGAGCTCTCCGCCGACTTCGTGATCCGCAGGATGCTGGCTCAGTTCGAGAAGGAAGCCGCGTCGATGCCTTGGGAGAACGCCGAGGAGCTCGGCGTGACCCCGTATGAGGTCGTCATCATCGCTTCGATGATCGAGAGGGAGGCGAAGGTCGATGACGACCGTGCGCTGATAGCGGGAGTGATCTACAACCGACTCCGCGACGGCGTGAACCTCGGCATCGACGCCACGCTGCTGTACGACGATCCCACGCCCGACGGCCAGCTCACGACCCCGGACCTCGAGACCGACTCGCCGTACAACACGCGGCTCAACCCTGGGTTGCCGCCGACGCCGATCGCCAGCCCGGGAAGGGAATCCCTCGAGGCGGCCCTGAACCCCGCGGAGACCAGGTTCATGTACTACGTCCTCTGCGACGACGACGGAGGTCACAAGTTCGCCGTCACGTACGAAGAGCACCTGCAGAACGTGGAGGCGTGCCTTGGCTGACGAGCGCCCGCTGGGCGGGATCGGCGGCGCGACCAGGAAGACGGGGATCATCGGGTGGCCGGTCGAGCACTCCTTGTCCCCCGCGATCCACAACGCGGCCTTCGAGGTCCTGGGTCTGGATTGGGTCTACGTTCCGCTGGCGGTCCCGCCGGGCATGGTCCCACAGGCGATCGCCGGGTTGCCGGCTCTGGGCTTCACGGGCGCGAACGTGACGATGCCGCACAAGACAGAGGTGGCCGGCCTGATGCACTCCTTGAGCGATGACGCCAGGAGGCTGCAGGCCGTGAACACGATCGTCGTGGACGGCGAGAGGCTGGAGGGGCACAACACGGACGCTCCCGGGTTCGAGAGGTTCCTGAGGCAGGACGCCGGATTCGATCCGGAAGGGAAGACGGCCCTGATCCTGGGTGCCGGGGGGGCGGCGCGGGCGAGCGCTCTCGCTCTCGCCCGCGCCGCCCTCGCCGGGCTGACCGTCGCCGCTCGCGATCCCGGTAAGGCCGAGGGCATGGCCTCGGCGCTGGAGGGCCTCGGAACCGCCCTTGCCGTAGTCCCCCTGGATGTGGCCGGGGACCATCCGAGCGACCTCATCGTCAATGCCACTCCGGTCGGCAGTCAGGGAGATGTTCTCGCATCCCTTCCGCTGGAGGGTGCCTCGGTCTACGTGGACCTTCTGTACCACCCTGCGGTGACGCCGATGCAACTGGCCGCTCGCCGCGCCGGCGTTCGAGCCTTCGGGGGTATGGGGTTGCTCCTGCACCAGGCTGCGCTCTCGTTCGAACTCTGGACGGGCCGCGTCGCTCCCCTCGAGGTCATGTCGGCCGCGGCCGTCAGCTCGTTGTCGCTGCAGACATAGCCAGAAAGTGCCATCCTGGTCGTGCACGGGGTGGTTCGTCCGCCCCTCTCTCAAGCGTCCCGACGCGGCCGACGATGCACGGCTGATGCGCGCCCCCGTAACCTGGCCCTACGTGACAGTGCTCAACCCATTG
>CAZHRY010000010.1:15994-41175 GCA_964535065.1 uncultured Actinomycetes bacterium | reverse complement strand
AGATCTCGAAGGTCCTCGACGTGCCCGTGGGCACCGTGAAGTCCAGGGTCCACCGGGGGCGACTCGCGCTTGCCAGGGAGATGGGCATCGAACCGCAGAGGGAACCTCGCAGGCCGTCGAGAGCGTCCGATGAACAGCGGCCCGGGGAACGGGCGCCCGGGGAACGGGCGCCCAAGGAGGCGTCCGAGGAACGACCATGAAACACCCAGACGAGCATCTCGCCGAGTACGTGGACGGAACCCTTGAGGCGTCCGTGCGATCGGCCGTGCACGCCCACGTGGGCGCCTGTGACCGCTGCCTCGCGGAGGTTCGCGCCGCCCAGCAGGCGCGCCGGATCCTCGCCGCGCTTCCCGACGCCGCCGTTCCCGACGGGTTGCTCGACGGAGTGATCGCGGAAGCCGAACGGAGCGCCTCTGGCGCGTCCCCCGAGGTCGTTCCGATGAGACGGGTCCGAGCTCCTGGAGTGCCGGTCTGGTACCGCTGGGCTGGCGTGGCCGGGGTCGCGGCCGCGGCGGTCCTGGTGGTCGCGATAGCCCTGCCGAACCTCCGCGGCCGCGACCCCGGCGTCGTCGCCACGGCCGAGGCCGACGGACGCGGCGCGCCGGAGTTCGGGTCCGTAGGAGACCTGGAGGTCCAGGACTTCGACTACGACGACTCGACGATCCTCGCACTCATCGGTCCCTACGGCGTGGCCGGCGGACCGCCCCAGGCCGAAGTCAACCCCAACACCATGGCTGCCGGAGACGCCTCCAGCGACCCCTCGGATACGGCCGATGCCGTCGCATGTCTCGATAAGGCCTTCACTTCGCTCGAGGGCGAAAGGTTGATCGAAGGCGAGCGGGTCCGCCTGATATCGGCCCGGTTCCAGGGCGAGCCCGCATACATCGGCGTCTATCTGACCGGCCCCGGGGCCGGCGAGCCGGCCGACCGGGTCGCCGTCTGGATCGCCTCCTCCGAGGACTGTTCGGTCCTCTCGGCAACGCAGGCCACCCTGGTCCCTTCGGGCTGACCCGTCGCGGCTGGTTCTGCTTCCGGCTTCGGCTTTCGGTGTCGGCCGCCCCCCCCTCGGGGAATAGGCGGGCGTTGGATGCCTATGGGAGGATTGAGAACGATGAGTGAAGCGCGAAACGTAGCCGTGATCGGCTCTGGCCCCGCCGGCTACACGGCTGCCCTATACGCCGCCCGGGCGAACATGTCTCCCCTGCTGCTGAAGGGCCTTGAAGCGGGCGGCCAGCTCATGTTGACCACCGACGTCGAGAACTACCCGGGTTTCGCCGACGGCATCCTCGGCCCCGACCTTATGGACCAGATGGAGAAGCAAGCCTCCCGATTCGGCGCGGAGATCCTGTCCGTGCACGTTACCGACGTGGACCTCTCGAGCAGGCCGTTCGCGATCCGCGCCGGCGACCAGGAGTGGCGAGCCCGGACCCTGATCGTCGCCACCGGAGCCTCGGCACGCTGGCTGGGCGTCCCCGGCGAGGACCGCCTCCGGGGGCGCGGCGTCAGCGCGTGCGCCACATGTGACGGCTTCTTCTTCCGCGACCGCGAGCTGATCGTGGTGGGCGGCGGCGACACCGCCATGGAGGAGGCCACCTTCCTCACGAGGTTCGCAAGCAAGGTCACCATCGTTCACAGACGCGAGGAGTTCCGCGCCTCGGCCGTCATGCAGCAGCGGGCCCTGGCCGACCCGAAGATCCGCGTCGTCTGGAACAGCACGGTCGAAGAGGTGGTCGGCGGCGACGCCGTGACCGGCGTCAAGCTCCGCGACACCCGTACCGGGGAGGTCACGGACTTCGCCACGGACGGCGTGTTCGTGGCGATCGGTCACGACCCCAACACCGAGCTGTTCCGCGGGAAGCTCGAGCTCGACGACCAGGGCTACATCGAGGTCGCCGAGCCGAGGACCGCCACCAGCGTTCCGGGCGTGTTCGCGGCCGGAGACGTGACCGATCGCATCTACCGACAGGCCGTCACGGCGGCCGGTCAGGGATGCAAGGCGGCGATAGACGCCGAGCGGTTCCTCCAGGACGAGGAACACGGGGGCTGACACCCCTCCTACAGACACCCCAAGGAGAGCACACGATGAGCAACTTAGGCAGCGTCACGGATTCGGACTTCGAGACCTCGGTACTGGGGTCGGACACTCCGGTACTCGTCGACTTCTGGGCCGAATGGTGCGTGCCCTGCCACCTGGTTTCTCCCGTCGTCGAGGAGATCGGCAACGAGAGGGGCGATGGTTTGAAGGTGGCCAAGCTGAACATCGACGAGAACCCACAGGTGACGCGAACGTACGGCGTCATGTCGATCCCTTCCCTGATCCTGTTCAAGCAAGGACAGGAGGTCGCTCGCGTCGTGGGCGCTCGGCCGAAGGACGCGATCCTCCGCGACCTCGAGCCGCACCTGTCCTGAGCGCGGGAGCGGCCGCTTTGCCCGGCCGCCCGAGGCAGAGCAGACTTCACGCGTGCGCGTTTTCCGCCCCGGGGACGAAGGTCCCGAGATACTCGACATCCAGCGCAGGTTGATCATCTGTGGGGAGACGATCGACCTCGGCGAACTGAGCGGCCGGTTCGGCGCTTCGACCGAAGCCGCTGTGCGCGCCTTCCAGGCTCGCCGCAACCTGCGGGTTGACGGCTTGGTCGGCGCAGACACCTGGGGTCAGCTGGTCGAAGCTGGGATCCACCTCGGTGACAGGACCCTATACCTGCACGCTCCGCACTTCCGCGGCGACGACGTCCGGGCCCTGCAGCGCAAGTTGAACGCGCTGGGGTTCGACGCCGGGCGCGAGGATGGCGTGTTCGGGCCGCGAACCGACGAAGCCCTGCGGGAATTCCAGCGGAACGTCGGTGACGAGCCGGACGGGGTCGTGGGACCGCACACGATCGACACGCTCGAACGTATGCGCCCGATGGACGACGCGCAGAGCCGCGCGATGGTGCGCGAGCGTGAGGACCTGCGGCACATACGCGACACACTCGAAGGCAAGCTCGTCGCGATCGACCCGGGTATCGACGTCGCGGAAGAGGGGAACGAGCTGCACGTCGCGGTTGCTTCGGCGCTGTGCGAAGAGCTGGCCGCCTCGGGCGCCAAGCCGCAGCTGTTGTCACCTGATCAGGGATCCGAGTCGCAGAGGGCTCGCGTAGCGAACGATCTGGCAGCCGCGGTGTGCATCTCGTTCCACACCGGGGCTCCCGACAGCGAGGAGCCGGGGGCCGTGTGCTCGTACTTCGGAAGCGCCACCACTCACTCGCCCGCGGGCCGGCTGCTGGCGGAGCTGATCCTGGAAGAGATGGAGCGGATGACGCAGCGCCGTGGCCACCTCCAGAGGCTGACGGCTTCGATACTCAGAGAGACCAGGATGCCTGCCGTGCAGATAGAGCTGCCCACCGGGGCGGAGTCGAGAGATCTCGTTGGGCCGGTCGCGCAGGCCGTCGCAGCGGGCGTGCGCGCGTTCTTCAGGGGCTAGGGGCGAGCGACCCTGGCCGCCAGCGCCATCAGCAAACCGAGGAGCATCCCCAGACCCATCGCGCGTGCCGCCCGCTCCGCTTCGGAGATGTGGTCTCGCGCTTCTTGATCCCTGCTCATGCCCGCTAGGCTACGTCGCGGAGGTGAGCGACACGATGGAGTGGTTCTTCGGCCCGTTCCTGCTGATCTGGGCGATCCTCGGCCTGGTCGCCCTGGTTGTGTGGATCTGGGCCCTGGTCGACTGCGTGCAGGTCCCCGACGACTCCATGTACCAGAGTGGGAACAAGCTCATCTGGGTCCTCATCATCGTCTTCCTCAGCTGGATCGGCGCGATCCTCTACTTCCTGATCGGCAGGCCGCAGCGGGGCGCCGCTAGACGGCCGGAGCCCCCGGCAGTCCCGCCGGCGCCGCCCGGAACCGGCCCGTGAACCGTGTCGTCCTGATCACGGGCGGCGTCGGCGGCATGGGCCGCGCCATCGCCGCGAGGTTCCGCGAGGACGGAGAAGAGGTCGTGACCACGGACCTTCGAGACGCCGACATCATCGCCGATATCTCGAGCCCGGCTGCATGCGCACACATGGTGGCCGAGACGATCAACCGCCACGGCCGCCTGGACGTTCTCGTCTGCACGGCCGGCGTGTGGGTGGAGGGTCCATCATGGGAGATGACCGAGGAACAGTGGGACCGCACGATCGACGTCAACCTCAAGGGCACGTTCTTCTCTATCCGCCACGCCCTCCCGTACCTGATCGAGAGCCGTGGATGCATCGTCGCCATCTCCAGCGACTACGGCCTCGTTGGGGGACCAGGGGCTGCGGTCTATTGCGCTTCCAAGTTCGGTGTGAACGGTCTGGTCAAGGCCCTTGCCCTGGAACTGGCGCCACACGGCGTAAGGGTCAACAGCGTCTGCCCCACCGACGTGGACACACCGATGCTCTCCGGGCAGGCGCGCGACTACGGCGGAGGTGATGAGGACGCCTACCTCCGCAGACTCCTGGACACGCTGCCTCAGGGGGATCGTGCCCGTTTCATCCGCCCCGATGAGATCGCCGCCGCGGTTCGGTTCCTGGCCTCTCCCGAAGCTGAGCCCCTTACTGGAGTCACTCTTCCCGTCGATTGGGGTGTCACGTCCGGGTACTGAGTCTCGAGCCGGGCCCGGCCCCGATGCTAGGCTGATTGCCTTCCCATGGCCGAGTTCTCGATCGACAGGTTCGTTGACCGCTACGCGCGGCGCACATCGGGGATGTCCGCGTCCGAGGTTCGCGCGCTCTTCGCCGTCGCGTCACGGCCCGACGTCGTCTCGCTCGCGGGCGGTATGCCGTTCGTTCAGGCGTTGCCGGGCGAGCAGGTTCTCGGAGTCATCGCGGAGGTTCTGGAAGAAGTGGGCCCAACCGCTCTGCAGTACGGAGGCGGACAGGGGCAGATCGGCCTTCGCGAGAAGCTCGCGATGCTCATGCGGCAGGAGGGGTTGGAGGCCGACCCTGAAGATGTCGTCGTGACGACCGGCGCTCAGCAGGCGCTGGATCTCGTCGGCAAGATCTTCGTCGATCCCGGCGATGTCATCGCCGTAGAGGCGCCAGCGTACGTCGGCGCGTTGACCGCTTTCGGCGCGTACGAGCCGCGCTACCTGACCCTCGATCTGGACGAGGATGGGATGGTCGTGGACCAGCTCGAGCAGGCTCTCCTGCGAGGAGAGCGTCCCAAGTTCGTCTACACGGTTCCCAACTTCGGCAATCCAGCTGGGGTCACGATGTCGCTTCACCGCAGGCAGAAGCTGGTCGCCCTCTGCCGCGAGGCCGGCATCCCGATCGTCGAGGACAACCCGTACGGCATGCTCCGCTTCGAGGGCGAGCCCCTTCCCTGCCTGAAGTCCCTGGACCCGCACAACGTCATCTATCTCGGAACCGTCTCCAAGACCTTCTCGCCCGGCGTCCGCGTAGGCTGGGCCCTCGCCGAGCAGTCGGTGATCCAGCGGTTGGTCCTGGCCAAAGAGGCCGCGGACCTTTGCGGATCCAACCTGAACATGCTCGTTACCGAACGATGGTTCTCCGACGAGTCCCGCTGGCGCGGCAACCTCGACACGCTGGTCGGCACTTACCGGGCGCGACGTGACGCCATGCTCGAAGCGATAGAGGAGCACTTCCCCGATGGCGCGATGTGGACCGTTCCTGCAGGCGGCTTCTACGTATGGGCCACGCTTCCCGCGTGGCTCGACACCAAGGCGATGCTCGCCGCCGCGGTCGAGCGGAAGGTGGCCTACGTCCCCGGCACCGCGTTCTATCCGGACGGCCGCGGTGCCAACCAGATGCGGCTCGCGTTCTGCTACCCCACGGAGGAACGGATACGGGAGGGCATCGCGAGGCTCGGTGGCCTCCTCGAGGACGAGGAGGCGCTGTACCGGAGTCTGGGGGGAAGATGAGGATCGCGGTCTTGGCCGGCGGGCGCACCCCCGAGCGCGATGTCTCCCTCCGCAGCGGGCACCGCATGCTGACCTCCCTGGCCGAGTTGGGGCACGAGACCTGGTTCCTCGACCCGGCGGACTCACCCCTCGCCGAGACCCTCCTGGAACGCCAGCCGGATCTCTGCTGGCTTTCCCTGCACGGCAAAGAAGGAGAAGACGGCACGGTCCAACGCCTGCTCGACCTGCTGGAGATCCCCTATACCGGGACGGCGGCCTTCGACTGCGAGATCGCGTTCGACAAGGTCCTTGCGAAAGACGCGCTCCGCAGGGCAGGCGTATCCACGCCCGACTGGGCCGTGGTCGAAGGTTGGGCGCTGCGTGATCTGGGCGCCGGCGCCGCCTTGGGCAGAGCCGTCGAGCACGTTGGGCTGCCCTGCGTGGTCAAGCCCTCTAGGAGTGGTTCAGCCTTGGGTGTGGGCTTCGTCGAGCGCGAGAGCGACCTTCCGGCCGCCGTGATGGCAGCTCTCTCGTTCAGCGGAGCGGCCGTGATCGAGGCCCGCGTCGAGGGAACCGAGATCGCGTGTGCCCTGGTTGGCCCCGATCTCGAGGCGCTCCCCCTGGTTCAGATCGCCCCGAAGGGGGGCGTATACGACTACGCCGCCAGGTACACGGCAGGAGCGACCGAGTACTTCACACCGGCGCCTCTGCCCGGGGAGGTGGCCGGCGCCGTCGCCCATCAGGCCGGCCGCGCGGCCCGGGCTCTCCGCCTGCGGGATCTCACACGTGTGGACCTGATCGTCGACGGCGCCGGCCAGCCCTGGGTTCTGGAGGTGAACGTGTCCCCCGGTATGACCGAGACGTCCCTGGTCCCCATGGCCGCCCAGGCCGCAGGCATGTCCCTCGCGGACTTGTGCGATAACATCATACTCTCGGCGTCTGGCCGCCTCTCTTCCTGATGCGGGCGGCGGCACTGGTCATGGTCGTCGCCACCGTCCTGGCCGGCTGCGTTCCGGACTCGCCCACCTCCATCCTTTCGCCGTCGCCTCCCTCACTGCCGCCGTGCTCGCCGGGCGATCCCTCCTGCGGCGAGGTCTTGGTCCGGGTGGGCGGTGTCGACTATCGGGTGGGATGTCAGCCGGTCGCCAAGGCTCTCGTCGATGTCGTACTCGGCCGGAGTCAGGGTCGCACCCTCAGGGCGATAGCCGGGGTCGCCTCGTCTCAGGCGGTCGCCGTGCTATGGCGGGATCCCGACGGCTGCGGCCTTTACACGCTCGCACTCGCCACGCATCTCTCCCCCGCGGCAGCAGAGCTGATCCGAGACGAGATGATCCGAGGGGTCGAGCGATTCGGTGTGACGGCGTCACCCGTCCCAAGATCCCCGGAGCCGGCCGACTGAACCCAAGACTAGTCGGGCGCCAAACCCGGCCCTGAACCGATGATCTCGGAAACGATCCGTTCGAGGTCGTCGGCCGAGCCGAACTCGATCACAACGCGGCCACGCTTGGCTCCCATCTGGATGGTCACGCGGGTCGCAAGCTGTTCGGACAGGATCTCTTCGACCTCCGCGAGAGTGGTGTCCGGATCCGCTTCGGCTGCCCTGGAGGTCTTGCCTTCCTTCGGCTTCGGGGCCTCGATGAAGCGCCTCACGGCCTCCTCGGTCTGGCGCACCGATAGGTCTTCGGCCGCCACCCGGAGGGCAAGAGAGGTCATCGCTTCCTTGTCTCCCAGCGACAGGAGCGCGCGAGCGTGGCCGGCTGAGATCTTGTCGTCGGTGAGGAGCTGCTGAACCTCCAGGGGCAGCGCGAGCAGCCGTATGGTGTTGGCGATGTGTGACCGCGACACACCAACGCGCTCCGCCAGCTGATCCTGCTTGAGCCCAAGCTCCTCCAACAGTTGCCTGAACGCTTCGGCCTGTTCGATCGGGTTCAGGTCTTCCCTGTGGATGTTCTCGATGAGCGCTTCTCTCAGCAGGTCGGCATCCCCCGAGTCCCTCAGCACAACCGGGACCGAAGCCAAGCCGGCAACCTTGGCAGCCCTCAGGCGCCGCTCGCCGGCGATGACCTCGTATCGGCCGTCTTCGGACCTGCGCACGACGATGGGTTGCAGGATCCCGACCTCGCGTATGGACGCAGCCAGCGAAGCGATCGCCTCATCATCGAACTTCGTGCGCGGCTGCTTGGGGTTCGGCCCCACGGCGTTGACGGGCACCTCCAGCAGGCCAGTCCCGGCTTCGCCGGCCTCCGGAGCGCCCGGGATCAGGGCGGAAAGCCCCCTGCCGAGACCACCTCGTTTCGACATCATTCCCCTCCCTTACGGAACAGGCGCCACCGGCGCTTCCCGCCGTCCTGGTCCCGCAACGTGGCCCCGATCTCCGCGACCTCCTGGTCGTCGGCCGGAACCCCCTTCTGCGGGCGCTGGACCAGCGGCTCCTTCGACGCCTCGATGTCTAGGTCGGCGTCGTCGTCGATGACCACCACCCGTCTCTCGGGAAGGTGCCCGGGTGGGACCAGGTTGTGCGGTGCTCTGACACGAGGCTGATCCCGCTCCTCGGGCTCGTCCCAAACCTCCTCGTCAACGATCGAGGCAGTGGGGTGACCTGCCGCGGGCGACAGCTCAGGTGCGGGTGGAGGCTCGGGTTCGGGGGCCCCATCGAGGTCGGACTCGGACTCGGTGTCAGCCTCTTCACGACCGCCTGCCACCTCTTGCCGGCCGCCTTCTTGTGACGCCTCCTCCTCGACGAGATCGTGGACGTGCGGTGTGTCCGGGAGCGCCGAGTCCTCGAGCGGCTCTTTCGCCGGCGCGTCGTCCGGGATCGCCGGCATCACGACCGTGGGCAGGTCATCGAGCGACGGCAGCCCCCCGGTCGGCACCGGGCGCATCGCCACCTCGCGCGCCAGTTCCCGGTAGCTCTCCGCACCCTTCGACTTGGGGTCGTACACGGTTATCGGTTGCCCGAACCCCGGGGCCTCGGACAGCCGCACCGTCCTTGGGATGATGACGTCGTACACAAGCTCGCCGAAGAACCTCTGAACTTCCTCCACCACCTGTTCGGACAGCTTGGTCCTGGGGTCGAACATCGTCATCACGATCCCCGAAAGGTGCAGATCCGGATTGAGGTTCTGGTGGACCAGATTCACGTTCCTCAGCAGTTGCCCGAGACCCTCCAACGCGTAGTACTCACACTGGATCGGCACGATCAGCTCTCGTGCGGCGGTCAGGGCATTGACCGTCAGCAGGCCGAGCGAAGGGGGGCAGTCAAGCAGCACGAAGTCGTACTGCCCGTCCATGACCGGCTCCAGAGCCCGTTTGAGTCGCCCCTCCCGCGAGAACTGGCTGACCAGCTCTATCTCGGCACCTGCGAGGTCGATCGTCGATGGCACCGCGTGCAGGCGAGCCACTGGTGTCGCGATGATCGCCTCTGCGAGAGGGGCCTCGGATACGACCACGTCATACACAGTCACATCGCGAGCTTCGTGTCGGATCCCCATCCCCGTCGAAGCGTTCCCCTGGGGGTCCAGATCCACGACCAGCACGCGGTACCCGATGTCCGCCAGGGCAGCTCCAAGGCTGACTGCAGTGGTCGACTTGCCGACTCCACCCTTCTGGTTCGCTATGGCGATGACCCGCGCTGCTCCGGGGCTTTCCGGCACGCTAGGCTTCTTACTCCGGGGAGCCCGCTTTTGCTTGGTCACAGGAGGGGCACCGCCCTTGGCAGACGATCGCGCGGATGACGAAGCAGGGCCAGAAGAGGGCTTGCTCACTGTCGGGTCATGATAGCGATGGGTCCGGAGTTCGCAAGGGTGGGAGGATCCAAAAGGGTGACAAGAGTGCCATCGGGCACACCTCGGGCCCGATCGAACGACCTCCCAGCCCAGTAGACGAGAGCCCCGTGCTCCGACAGCCGCGGCTCCGCCAGCTCCCATGCCTTGGCGATATCCCCGAAGGCGCGCGCCAGGCATGCGTCGTACGGACCAGGAAGCCCTCTAGCGTCTCCAGGGTGAACCTGGACGTTGGAGAGTGAGAGCTCGCCCACGACCAGCTCCAGGAACGCCGCTCGCTGCCGCCGCTTCTCCGATAGGGTGATAAGCACGTCCGGCCTGGCTATGGCGATGGGCACGCCTGGCAGCCCCGCCCCCGATCCAAGATCGAGCACGGAGGCACCGGGAGTGAGGCACGCCGCTCCCCTGAGAGAGTCCAGAACGTGCCGCTCTCCGATCCGCCCGGCGTCGGAGGCGGCGATCAGTCCCAGAGCCACGGCCCGATCCACAAGAAGGCGTTCAAAGGCCTCCAGGAGAGCCGTCTGGGCCTTCGAGAGGGGCGAGCCCGGTGTGTGGGGGGGTAGCTCATGTTTCACGTGAAACATCCGGCTTGGTCGAAGAGAATCACCAGCCCAGGATCCTACTGCCGCTGTGAGCTGGTCGGGTCATCGCCGCGAGGGGCGGTCAGCGCTGCCGGCGGCTCAGTATGGGCAGATCACGACGTAGATGGGTGGATCACGACGTAGCGGTCGGGATCCTCCCCGCGAGACCCGCTTTCGACCCCGTCGATCTCGGCGACGGCGTCGTGGACGATCTTACGCTCGAGCGCATCCATCGGCTCCAGTTCCTGCTCCCTGCCGGTCTGGAGGGCTCGCTCGGCTGCCTCCTGCGCCTTCTCCACCAGGCGGGCGGCGCGCCTCTTCCGATAGTCCTCAACATCCACCAGAACCCGGATCCGCTCGTCCAGGCGTCGGCCGACGACTTGCCGCGCCAGTTCCTGGATCGCGTCCAGCGTCTGGCCGTGCCTGCCGATGAGCATGGCCATGTCGGCCTCGTCTCCATCAACGACGTCCACGTACACACGCCCGCCCGCCACCGACGGCTCCGCGATCGCATCGATACCCATCTTCGAGAGGAGCTCCTCGACGAAGTCGGCAACAGCGTCTGCCTGCTCCTCGATGTCAACATCGTCCGTGCGGTCGTGATCCCCCATACTTCACCCACCCTCCGTCCAGGGGGTCCTCCGCTTCTTGAGCTGTTTGCCGGGCTTCGCGCCCTTTCCGCTCCCACCCACAGGCTTCTTGCCCGATCCGGCCGCCCGGTCCTGAGACGTCCCCCTGCCGGCACCAGCCCCGCCGGAGCCCTTGCCGGAGCCGCCCTTCCCAACGCCAGCCTTGCCGGAGCCCTTGCCGGACCCGGCTTTGCCCCTCGCCTCCATCTCTCGGCGCTGCTCTTGGGCAGACTCCGCTCGCTCCATCATCCTGGCCATGAACCCCTGCTTGGCGGGTTTGTTTGCCATCCGTTCCTGTTGCTCAGCCATCCGCTTCTCGAGGGCGTCAGGCCCGATGTGGCCCGCCCTCAGGAGGGCGGCCTGCTGCCCGATCTGGAACACGTTCGAGGTCGTCCAGTAGAGGACGAGCCCCGCTGGGAACGTCAGTCCGAAGAACGCGAACATCAGGGGCATCACACGCATGATGGCCTGCTGCTGGGCCGACTGCGACCCGGGCGGACTCGCCTTCTGCATCTGGAACTGTTGATAGTAGGTCGAGCCGATCATCAGGAGCAGCAGGATCACGTACGGGACGATGTCGGGGAACCGGCTGTCACCGCAGTCCAAGGCCGCCCGTGTCGTCGCCTCGAATCCAAGCTCCTCCCCAGAGGCGCTGAGGATCGGCGCTCCCTCGGGCAGATCCTTCGTCTGCTTGTCGGCGGGGTCCTGGAATGTCTGGGGAAGTAGGGTCCCGGCGCCCATCACGGTGCATTGCAGGTCCAAGAACGCGAACCCGCCGTTCTCGTGCAGGATGACCTTGCGGAACAGCTCGCTGTCTTCCGGCAGGTGGTTGTTCGAGATCTGGAAGGAGCCGGGCGCGTCGGCGGCAGGAACGAGAACCGGCGCTCGGATCACCGAGTACATCGCGATGAGGATGGGGAACTGGAGCAGCAAGGGGAGACACCCGCCCAGCGGATTGACGCCGGCCTCCTTGTAGAGGCGCATCGTCTCTTCTTGGATCTTCTGTTTGTTGCCCTTGTGCTTCTTCTGCAGCGCCTTGATCTTCGGCTGGATGGCCTGCATGTGCTGCATCGACTTGATCTGTTTGATCCCCAGCGGGAGCAGGAGCAGGCGGATCACCACCGTCAAGAGGATGATGGTCACCCCGTAGTTGGGGACCAAGTCGTAGATCCGGGCGAGGACCCAGCCGAGCCCATCCAGCAGCCCCTGCCACACCGCCAGCGCCAGCACGTCAGGCCCTCACTTCTCGGTGCCTCGGTAGGACGCCATCATACATCTGACCACCCCGGCGGCGCGGCACCGGATCCAGGCCGCCTTTCCCAAAGGGATTGCACCGCAGCACTCTCCACGCAGCCAGCCAGGCGCCTCGGATCGCCCCGTGGGCCCTGACCGCCTCCTCTGCGTAGTGGCTGCACGTGGGGTAGAACCGGCACTGGCCACCCAACCAGCCGGACAAGGTCAGGCGATACGTCTTGATCGACAGGAGGAGAACACCCCGGGCAGGGGCTCCCGCGATCCACCCAGCACGCCTCAACCCGACCATGCGGCGCTCGCTTCCTGCATCAGCCGACCCATCTCTCCCACCAGATCCTGCGTCCTGGCTCCACGGACACCCGCCCGGGCAACCAGCACGACATCGAACGGACTCCCAGTGCTCCGGGTCTCGCGCCAGGCGGCCCTCATGATCCGCTTGGCCCGGTTCCGGTCCACAGCCCCGCCGAGGCGCCGGCCTGCGACGAACGCGACCTGCCCCGACCCGGGCGCGAGGAACAGTACCACCCGCTCTCCCTGGGACCGTTCGCCTTCATCCAGCACACGCCGAACTTGGCGGGACCGCATCGATCTCTCCGAAACACGCAGGTCAGATGGCCAAGCGCGTCCGGCCCTTACGCCGGCGCGCAGCCAGGATCGCCCGCCCGGCTCGCGTTCGCATGCGGTGGCGGAACCCGTGCACCTTCGCCCGGCGGCGGTTGTTCGGCTGGTATGTGCGCTTTCCCTTGGCCATCATCGGTCCTCTCGGAAGTCGGCGAACGCCGACAGGTTCACGAGTATACGAGCGGTCATCTGCGCAGGACAAAGGGCTTGACAACAGAAAGAGCGTCAAGACCGCCCCGTGCGCGTGGAGTGTGGAAAAGGCCCGTGCTATGGTCACGCCCGCCTTCCCCCCGGCCCGTGGGAGTCCCGCGGTCGATCCCCTCGGATCACCTTCCCCGTGGGTTTTCCACCGCTGTGGAAAGGTCTTGTGGAATCAGGCATGGCATACGCCTACCCAGAACAAGAAGCCCGCGCGGTTTGGTCGAACGTCCTTGCCAGAGCCCGGGCCGAACTGCCCGAGACCACGATCGTCATGTGGTTCGCAGACGTGCGTGCCACCGGCCTCGACGAGGCGGTACTCGTCCTCGCCGTCCCCAGCGTCCTCGTGAAGGAACGCCTCCAGCACAACCATCTTGCCCTCATCGAAGAGTCTGCCGCCGATGCTTGCGGACGCCCCCTCAAGATCGAGTTTCAGGTTGACGAAGGCCTGCGCCACCCTCTGGAGGACGCGCCCCTGACGTCGATCGATGCGGCGCCTCGCGCGTCAAGCGCGCATTCCAAACGCCTCGGTGCCCCCGGCTTGCCTTTCCCGGGCTATACGTTCGACGCGTTCGTCCCCGGGCCATCCAACCGATTCGCCCACGCCGCAGCGATGGCCGTCGCGGAGGCGCCCCCGTCCACGGCCTACAACCCGCTCTACATCTACGGCGGGGTAGGCCTCGGCAAGACGCATCTCTTGATCGCCGTCGGGCATCACATGCACGCGGTGAACCCCGGCATCCGAGTGAAGTACGTCACTTCCGAGCAGTTCGTCACGGAGTTCATCCGCAGCGTCCGAGAGCGCCAGGGCGACGCTTTCCGGCACAAGTTCCGCGAGGTGGACGTTCTTCTCGTCGACGACGTCCAGTTCTTCGCGAAGCGGGAAGAGACCCAGACGGAGTTCTTCCACACCTTCAACCATCTGCACGCCGGCGCCAAGCAGATCGCCATCGCGTCGGACCGGCCGCCCCACGAGCTGAGCGGGCTCGAAGAGCGTCTGGTGAACCGGTTCCGCTGGGGCCTCTGCGTGGACGTGCAGCCGCCCGACCTCGAGACCCGGATCGCCATCCTGCAACTCAAGGCCGAGCGCGAGCGCCTCACCGTGCCTCACGGCGTGATCGAGTTCGTAGCCTCCAAGTTCGATCAGTCGGTCCGCGAGCTGGAAGGGGCGCTCGTCAGGGTCGTGGCTTGGTCAGAGCTCACCGGCCAGCCGATCAACGAGGAGCTGGCGGAGCGGGCCCTCCAAGACCTGATCCCCCAGTCCGACCATGAGATCCCGCCTCAGCTGATCATGGACGAAACGGCTCAGTACTTCTCACTATCCGCCGACGACCTGACCTCCAAATCACGTTCCCGGCCGCTGACGCAGGCCCGCCACATCGCGATGTACATCATCCGCGAGAACACCGGCCTCTCTCTCGTCAAGATCGGAGAGATGTTCGGAGGCCGCGACCACTCGACGGTCCTCCACGGGATCAGCAAGGTGCAGGATGAGATGCGAGCCCGCGATGCCACTTTCCGTCAGGTCCAGGACCTCACTAGGATCGTTCGGGGCCGTGTCCGAGGGGCCGCATGAATCCTGTGGGAAACCGGCGGACACGCTGGGGGCTGTCGCGCTCCACCCGCACGGCATCCACACCTGCTCCCGGCGCCGGCCGCCTTGTCCACACGTCATCCCCATGTCACTCCTGGTCGCTACGCTGCGGATATGACCCCGTTCTCCACACTTCCACAGTCCCTGTCACTACCACTCTCCATACAGGAACAACCGATAGCAGGGGGTGCCGAACATGAAGTTCCGCTGTGACCGCGACGCCTTGTCGGAAGCCCTTCAGACCGTTCAGCGAGGCGTCTCCGTGCGACCTGGGATCCCTGCCTTAACCGGCGTGCTGATCGAAGCCACAGGGGGCTCATTGACCCTGACAACGACGGATCTCGAGGTGTCGTCGCGGCTGTCCGTGGATGTCACCGTCGCCGAGGAGGGGATCGCCCTGGTGCCGGCGCGGCTCCTTGGCGACACCGTGAAATCACTGTCGGATGCCCCGGTCGAGGTGGAGACCGATCGATCGCAGGCGAGGATCAGGTGTGCTGCGTACGAAGGATCCCTGCGGCTGCTGCCGGCGGAGGACTTCCCGGACCTACAGGAGCCCGCGGGGACGCGGGTGGAGGTTGACGCCGCCGCGTTCGCTGAGGCAGTGTCTCAGACCGGCCGCGCCGCGAGCCGCGACGAGGCGCGGCCCGTCCTGACGGGCGTGCTCGTGGAGGTCAGCCGGGAGGGGTGTGTGTTCGCGGCGACGGATTCGTACAGGCTCGCCGTGCGCGAGCTGGTGGCTACCGCAGACGGGGAAGCGAAGGCGATCGTGCCGGAAAGGGCCCTGGCCGAAGCCGGCCGTGCGGCCTCGACGGACGAGAAGAGTAAGGTCGAGATAAGGGTTGACGAGGCGCAGATCTCGTTCCATGCGGCGGGCTTGACCCTCACGTCGCGGCTGATCGAAGGCGAGTTCCCGAACTTCCGGCAACTTCTGCCGGAAACGCACGAGAGCCGTCTCACCGTCTCGCGCCAGCAACTCCTTGACGCCGTCAAGCGCGTCGGCTTGCTGGCGCGCGATACCGCGCCGGTGAGGCTGGAGTTCAACGCACTCGGCGTCAAGCTCTCGAGCTCCAGCCCCGATATCGGTCAGGCGGTCGAAACCGTGGAGGCGCAGTATGAGGGTGAAGATCTGACGGTCGCATTCAACCCGCAGTACTTGAGCGATGGACTGACGGCGGCGGTCGGTGAGACCGTCAGGCTGGACGTCCGCGATGGCTTGAAGCCGGGCGTGATCCACGGGGAAGGCGGCGGGTTCACGTACCTAGTGATGCCGGTTCGCCTCCCGGTGGCCGTGGCATAACGGCTGCCTCACAAGGACTTCCCCGCCATGCGCCTCGCCTGGGTGGAGCTGCGTGATTTCAGGAATCACACGCATACCCACCTGCGCGACATCCCCGAGGGTCTGATCGTCGCGGTCGGCCCGAACGGGGAGGGGAAGACGAACCTGATGGAGGCGATGTACCTCCTCTATTGGACGGGGAGCCCCAGGAGCGGCTCCTCGGAGCCCCTGGTGCGCCACGGCGCCGACGCGGGCTACGTGCGGGGCGAGTTCCATACACGAGACGCGCGGATCCTCGTAGAGACCGAGATCAGACGCAAGGGCGCGAACAGGGTCATCGTCAACAGGTCCGCGCTCAGACGCAGGAGGGACCTGCGTAAACAGGTTCGTGCGGTTCTCTTCGGCCCTTTCGACGTCCCGGTCGTCACGGGCGACCCGTCTCGGAGGAGGGCCTTCCTGGACGATGTCGTTGTGGGTCTGCACCCATCCCTGGACACGCTCACCACTTCCTACGAGCGGGTGCTCAGGCAGCGGAACAGACTCTTGAAGGAGTGGGAAGGGGCGAAGGAGCCGCCCGGGCTGGAAGCCTGGGACGAGCAGCTGATCCGAACCGGGACGGCTGTCACCGCAGCCCGAGCAGAAGCCGCCGAACGGATCGCGCCTCACGCCAGCGAAGGCTTCGAGCACCTGGCGGAGTACGGACTTCAAGTGAGCTATGAGCCGAGCGTCCAGGGCGAGGAGATCGAGGAGTCGTTCAGGCTGAGGCTCAAGGAGCGCCGTGTGGACGAGCTGCAGCGGCGGACGTCGCTCGTGGGTCCGCACCGCGACGACATGAGCTTGGCCGTTCGGGACATGGGCGCCAGGGCGTTCGGATCACACGGCGAGACGTGGGCGGCTGCACTCTGCCTGCGGCTGGCGCAGGCGGCTGTGATCGAAGAAGCGACCGGCGAGCCGCC
Source organism: uncultured Actinomycetes bacterium (assembly GCA_964535065.1). Taxonomy (GTDB): domain Bacteria; phylum Actinomycetota; class UBA4738; order UBA4738; family HRBIN12; genus AC-51. The sequence goes on along the minus strand of CAZHRY010000010.1, from coordinate 24,424 downwards.
GCTCCTACTGGTGGACGACCCATACAGTGCCCTGGACCCGGCCCGACGCGATCGCCTCGCGGAGCGCCTGGCATCGCGGGCGGGACAGGTCGTCATCAGCGTCGCGGACGACGCGGACGTGCCCGCGCGCTGCTCGGCCGTATGGGACGTGGCAGGCGGAAGGGTCACACCGCGAGGCAGGCGCTGATGCCGCATTCGAAGGACTTCGCACGCAGGAAGGATCCGAGGAGTACCGACCCGGTGTCGCTCGGTGAGGTCGTGGACGCTCTTCTGGCAGAGGAGGCCTTCGTGCGCGGCATGCCGGTAGCGAAGCTCGCACAGGCATGGAAGGACATCGTCGGAGAGCGACTCGCCGTGGCCACACGGCCATCGGCCCTCGAGAACGGCATCCTCACGATCCAGGCCGATGACGGGCCGTGGGGCGCTCAGGCGAAGTACCTCGCGGAGCAGATCCGCGAGCGCGCCGACGCTGCTCTCGGCGGGGACACCGTGAGGGTCGTCCGTGTCACCGCTATTCCGGAAAACCGCAGGTAGAAGGCCTGATTTCGCGACCTGAAACGCGGTCGAGAGCACTGTCGTCCGGTAGAATGAACGGAGCCGTGCGACACCGTCGCGCGGGCACCCCCCAGCACGACTAAAGGGGTACCGCGCGGCCCTGATCGGAGGACGTTTGGCGACCGCAAGCAAGGGCACCTCGACCAGAGCCAAGGGCAAGAAGCAGTCGGGGTATGACTCCAGCAACATCCAGGTACTCGAGGGCGTGGAGCATGTCCGGCTCCGCCCCGGGATGTACATCGGAACCACGAGCGTCCGCGGTCTCCACCACCTCGTGTACGAGGTCGTCGACAACTCGATCGACGAAGCGATGGCGGGGCACGCCTCCAAGATCGTCGTCACGCTGCGGACGGACGGGTCCGTCCGGGTGGACGACAACGGTCGCGGTATCCCCGTTAAGCCCATCCCCGGTGCCAAGGATCGGCGCCCCGCGGTAGAGGTCGTCCTCACCACCCTCAACGCCGGCGGCAAGTTCGGCGGCGGCGGCTACCGCATCTCGGGAGGCCTTCACGGTGTCGGTGTGTCGGTGGTCAACGCCCTGAGCTCCAAGCTCACGGCTGAGGTCATGCGTGATGGCTTCACCTGGAGCCAGGCCTACGCTCGGGGCAAGTCGACCGGCAAGCTCTCCAAGGGCAAAGCCACCAAGAAGACCGGCACGACCATCTGCTTCTGGCCTGACCCGGAGATCTTCACCGAGACCACCGAATTCAAGAAGGAGATCCTCGCCGAGCGGCTGCACGAACTTGCCTTCCTGAACAAGGGAGTAGAGATCCACCTCGTCGATGAGCGGGATGGCTCGAAGGAAGTCTTCCGGGCCAACGGCGGCCTGGTGGACTTCGTGAAGTATCTCGCCGAGGGCAAGGACACCCTGACCAAGATCATCGCCTTCGAGGTCAAGGAGGAAGATGCCGAAGTCGAGCTGGCGATGCAGTGGACCGCCGGCTACTCGGAATCCGTGTACTCGTTCGCGAACACGATCAACACGCACGAGGGCGGGATGCACGAGGAGGGCCTCAAGAAGTCCCTCACCAACGTCCTCAATCGGTACGCGCGCGCGAAGGGCCTGCTCAAGGAGAAGGAAGACAACCTGATCGGCGAAGATGTCCGTGAAGGTCTCGTCGCGATCATCTCGGTCAAGTTGAAAGAGCCGCAGTTCGAGGGCCAGACGAAGACGAAGCTGGGGAACGCCTCGATCCGGTCGATGGTCGAGACCACGGTGAACGCGAAGCTGGCCGAATGGCTCGAGGAGCACCCGGGCGACGCCAAGCGGATCGTGCAGAAGTCCCAGCAGGCGGCCAAGGCGCGCATAGCTGCCAAGCAAGCCAGGGACCTCACTCGCCGCAAGTCCTTCCTGGAGTCGGGGTCACTCCCGGGCAAGCTTGCGGACTGCCAGCTCACCGATCCGTCGGCCTGCGAGCTGTACATCGTCGAGGGTGACTCGGCGGGTGGGTCCGCCAAGAGCGCGCGCGACCGTGCCACGCAGGCCATCCTGCCGATCCGCGGCAAGATCCTGAACGTCGAGAAGGCCCGTATCCACAAGGTCCTCGAGAACGCCGAGATCCAGGCACTGATCACGGCGATCGGAACGGGCATAGGAGACGAGTTCGACGTCGAGAAGGCTCGCTACCACCGGATCGTGCTGATGGCCGACGCGGACGTGGATGGCGCCCACATCCGGACGCTGCTGCTCACGTTCTTCTTCCGGAACATGCCGGCGCTGATCGACGCCGGGTTCATCTACCTGGCCCAGCCTCCGCTCTACCTGCTCAAGCAGGGGAAGGAAGAGCTGTACTTCTACACCGAGCGCGAATGGGACAAGTGGCGCGTCAAGCATGGCAACGGCAAGAAGCTGGAGCCGCAGCGCTTCAAAGGTCTCGGGGAGATGGACGCCGTCCAGTTGTGGGACACGACGATGGACCCCGAGAAGAGGACCCTCTTGCGGGTAACGCTTGAGGACGCCGTTGCAGCCGACCGGCTGTTCACGATCCTGATGGGCGAGGACGTTCCTTCTCGCAAGGCCTTCATCGAGCAGAACGCGAAGTACGTGCAGAACCTCGACGTGTAACGGAAGGGACCGATGTCGCAGAACCTGTTCTCCGGGCACATAGAGCTCGTCCAGCTCGAAGACGAGATCCAGCGGTCCTACCTGGACTACGCGATGTCGGTCATCGTGGGCCGCGCGCTGCCCGACGTCCGCGACGGCCTGAAACCCGTCCAACGCCGGATCCTCTGGTCGATGTTGGAATCGGGCCTGAGACCCGACCGCCCGCACCGGAAGTCGGCCGCCGCGGTCGGCGAAGTCCTGAAGAAGTACCACCCGCACGGCGACCAGAGCGTTTACGACGCCCTCGTGCGAATGGCTCAGGACTGGTCCTTGCGGGCGCCGCTCATCGACGGGCACGGCAACTTCGGCTCGGTGGACGGCGATCCCCCGGCCGCGATGCGCTACACGGAGGCACGGTTGGCGCCGGTAGCCCTGGAGCTCTTGCGGGACATCGACTCCGAGACGGTCGACTTCATCCCCAACTACGACGGCTACGAGCAGGAGCCGGTGGTCCTGCCGTCGCGGTTCCCGAACCTGCTGGTCAACGGGGCTGCCGGCATCGCCGTCGGCATGGCCACGAACATCCCGCCGCACAACCTGGGCGAGGTGATCGACGCCGTGACGCATTTCCTGGACAACCCGGAGTGCACGCCGGCGGACCTCATGAGGTTCGTCAAGGGGCCGGACTTCCCGACCGGGGCGACGATCATGGGCCGGCAGGGGATCAAGGACGCCTACGAGACGGGCCGCGGGTCCATCAAGGTCCGGGCGGTCACGGCGATCGAGGAAGGCGCCCAAGGGCGCACGAACATCGTCGTGACCGAGCTGCCCTACCAGGTGAACAAGGCGCGCGTCGCGGAGAAGATCGCGGAACTGGTCAAGGGAGGGAAGATCAAGGACATCGTCGACGTGCGCGACGAGTCGAACCGCCAGGGGATGCGCCTCGTGATCGTGTGCAAGCGCGGGGCCAACGCGCACGTCGTCCTCAACCAGCTGTTCAAGCAGACGCAGCTGCAAGAGAACTTCAGCGTCATCATGCTCTCGCTCGTTGACGGCGTGCCCATGACGCTCAGCCTGGCCGAGACGGTCGGGCACTACGTGGATCATCAGATCGACGTAGTCACCAAGCGAACGGCGTACGACAAGCGCAGGGCCGAAGAGCGGGACCACATAGTCCAGGGGCTGTTGATCGCCCTCGAGCACCTCGATGAGGTCATCAAGATCATCCGTGGGTCCGCGGATGCGGAGGATGCCCGGACCAAGCTGATGAAGAAGTTCAAGCTGACCGAGATCCAGGCCAACCACATCCTGGACATGCCTCTCAGACGACTGACCAAGCTCGCTCGCGAAGAGCTCGAGAAGGAGCACGAGGAGCTGCTCAAGCGGATCAAGTACCTGAACTCGCTGCTCAAAGACCCGAAGAAACTCCGCGGGGTCATCAAGGACGAGCTGGCCGAGATCCGCAAGAAGCACGCTAGCCCGCGCAGGACCCAGATCAAGGCCGATGAGGGTGAGTTCGACATCGAGGATCTGATAGCCGAGGAGGACGTCGTCCTGACGGTCAGCCGCGCAGGCTACGTGAAGCGCGTCGCAGTGGATTCGTTCAAGCGACAGGGCAGGGGCGGCAAGGGCGTGAAGGGCGCGAACCTCAAGGAAGAAGACGTCATCGCCAACGTCTTCACGACCACGACGCACCACTGGCTGCTCGTGTTCACGACCAAGGGCAAGGTCTATCGCGTGAAGGTGCACCAGGTGCCGGACCAGTCGCGGACGGCGCGGGGTGTCTACGCGGCCAACCTGCCCGGCGTCCAGGTGAGCGCCGACGAGAAGATCAGCGCGGTCCTGGATCTGAAGGAGTACTCGGAGGGGCGCTACCTGCTGTTCGCGACGCGGGCCGGCATGGTGAAGAAGACCGCCCTGCCGGAGTACGACTCCCCACGCAGCGGGCTGGCCGCCATCAACCTGAAAGAAGGCGACACGTTGATCGACGTGAAGCTGACGGATGGCAAGGACGACGTGTTCCTGGTCTCCCGCAAGGGCCAGGCCATCCGGTTCAAGGAGTCACTCGTGCGCCCGATGGGACGGGCAACTGCGGGTGTGATCGGGATGCGTCTCGGTGAGGACGACGAAGTCATAGCCCTGGGGCTCTCCTCGATGGGCGAGGAGATGATAAGCGTGACCCAGCAGGGGTACGGCAAGCGCTCGAAGCTTCCCGACTACCCGGTGAAGGGCCGTGGAGGCAAGGGGGTCATAGGCCACCAGCTGACCAAGAAGACGGGGCTGCTCGCGGGGGCGTTCATCGGCTCGAAGGACCAGGATCTGCTGACGATCTCGTCCGCCGGCAAGGTTCAGCGTGTGGCGGCGGCAGACATCAGGCGTGTCGGGCGTTCGAGTCAGGGTGTGCGGACCATGCGCGAGGAGAACGGCGAGACCGACGCGGCCATAGCGCCCGTGGTGCTGCAGGCCGACGAGGAATAGCTGCTAGACGAAGGCCCCCACCAGGCTCCAGGCGAAGAAGAGCGCGATCGTGGCGCTCACGGAGAGCCCGACTATGGCCCCCGCCCAGGCACGGACGGAGAGCGCGGTGCCCGCGGTCACCGCCGAGCGCGCGCTGAGGCCCCCCGCCAGCGAGAGGGCGGCCGAAGCAGCGATCCCCGAGAAGAAGAGTGCCTTGCGGAAGGCCTCGGGGGTAACCGCGACCAGTGCCACCACGAGCGGCAGCGCGAGCAGGCCGGCCAAGGCGAGAGCAGAACCGCGGCGAGCGAGGTGGTCGGCGTCGGTCACGCCGGAATCATCGCAGAGAGCAAGGGCGAGGCGGGCGGCCGGCTCAGGCCGATTTCAGTCCGCGCAAGGCGACCAGGCGGCGGATCTTCGTGCGCGCCTGCCCGTACGTGAGGCCGGTCTCCACCGGGACCCCGGCATGCTCGGACAGCCAGGCCAGCGTCCTGCCCTGCGAGTCGCTCGGCTGCTCGTTCATGAAGCTCTCGATGACGACTGCCGCGTCGCCGGCGGAGAGGCCTTGGTCGAACTCGTAGCCGAACTCCTCACACAGGAACCGCAGGTAGGCAGCCTGCGAGCGCGTCATGGGATCGGTGTTGCCCGCGGTCAAGGCGTCGTCGTCCATGGCGTCCAGACCCCAGGCGGCGCGAGGCTCCACGCCGCTCAGATCGATCCGGCACAGGTAGCACCAGCCCGGATCCATGCCATGTGAGCAGTGATCCATACCCCTGGGAATCGGCAAGCCTGGCGGGTGCCTTGACCTGCAACATTACGGTCAGGCATCGGGCACCGGAACGCGTTTGAACGCAGCCCATACGGCCAGGTCGTAGACGATCTTGAGGGCGCCGGCGGCCACGAAGGGGCCGCCGGCGCCCACCGCCGAGGTGAGCGCGGCGCCAGCCAGCGGACCGAAAGGGCGCGACACGTACCGGGCTGCGTTGGTGAAGGCAGCGGCCGCTACGCGCTCCTCCGGATCCACCATGGCGGCTATGTAGGCCTGCCGCGTCGGGACGTCCATCTGGGACAGCGAGAAACGAGCCAGCAGTATCGCGATGCCCGGCCCGAGAGATGGCGCGAAGGGCACAGCGGCCAGCAATAGGTTGGAGGGCAGATGCGTGAAGACCATCGTCCGGAGGAGGCCGAACCTGGCGCCCACCCGCGCGGCCACGATCGACGATGCGGCTTGCAGCAAACCGCCGGCGAACACCACGAGACTCATCGTTGTCGTGCTCGCGCCAAACTCCCGCGCGAACCAGAACACGACGAACGTCGTCACGACGAATCCCCCGGCGAAGGAATCGAGCGCGAACAGCCCTGACAGGCGCACGACGTTGTCGCGGCTGCGTGTCAGGGGCCTTTCTCGCGTGCCCTGCGACCGCCCTCTCACACCCGAGCCTCCGCTCGCTTCGACCGAGGGCGAGAGCCCGCGGGCGATCGCGAGGCACACCGCGGCCACCACAGGGAAGGCCAGCAGCCATGTCCGGTCGGTGGGTGCTCCGTCCCAGAGATCGCCGAGGAAGGCGGGTCCCCCGGCGGCGAGTGCCCCCAGAGCGCCGGCCAGGTACGCGACGGCGTTGTAACGCCCGAAGACGTGGACCCGGGCCGAAGCTGGGGCGCCACCGATCATGGCCTGCTCGAGAGAGGTGATGGGGCCGGACTCGTTCGCGTCTGTAGACATCGTCCCGGTGAGCGCGACGGCCACCAGGGCCCAGACCGGTCCCGCGAGTGCGAAGACGACCCCGGCGACCCCCATGACGGCTATCAGCGCGACGTAGGTACGGCGCCGGCCGATCCGTTCGCTCAGCAGGCCGACCAGCAGGGACACGACCGCCGTTCCGGCAAGCATCGCTGCGAACAGGACACCGGTCTCGACCTGCGACCGCCCCTCGGCCTCCAGGGCCGACCCCAGGATCACGGCTCCGAACCCGTACGCGGCCGCGCGCAGCGCCTGGATCGCCAGGATCCGCCTGAGGTCGGCTTCCGTGGTTGCCGTTCCGGTTGACTCGCTCACTTCACCTGCCATGATGCGCGACGTGGATCCCCTGGGTGGCGTGACGACGATAGCGGTGTCGGTTCTCGTTGGAGCAGCGGCCGCCTTCCCGATGCGCGAGCGGGTCAGCCGGTGGCTTGTGGACGCCTTCTTGGCCCTCGCTGGGGCGGGGATAGGCGTCGGAGGGTTGCTGCTGCTCGACGATGTCTCTTCGGCCGCATGGGGCCTCACGCCGGTCCTCCTCGCAGCACTGACCGTCGCGCACGTGCGGGCCTTGTTCGCGGGCGCCGGGCCGATGCGCACCTGATCGCTACGGGTGCTTGCGTCCTCGGGGGCGTACCCTTAGAACCTCTGTGGAAGAAGGATGCGAACGATCGAAGACCCCGTGACCCAAGACGCGCCGGTCGGAACCCCGCGCAGGGCTGCGGCATCCGACCGCGGCAGCGCTCCTGACCGTGTCGTGCCCGGCAGGGCCCAGCGCCCTCGGCCCACCGCGGTGCGGACCCGCCGGACCAAGGTGAGCATCCGTCAGATCGGCATCTGGCCCGTCTTCAAGTTCTCGGTGCTCTTCTCGTTCTGCGCGATGCTAGTGGTCTACCTGGCGCTCGTGATCATCTTCTTCGTGATGCAGGCGGCCGGGATGATCGAGGCCATCGAGGAGGTCGCCTACGACCTGTTCGCTACGGGGGAGAAGAGCACCAGGGGCTCGGAGCGGCTGGATATCAACTGGCTCCAGGTCTACACGGTCATGTTCTTCGGAGGGGCGGCCCTGTCGTTCGTGTGGGCATTGATCACCACGTTCGGCGCCCTGATCTACAACCTGATCAGCGATATCGTGGGCGGGGTCGAGGTAACCCTGGCTGAGCGCCGCCGTCGCTGACCGGCCGTGGCCGGCATCGTTTGACACATCTCCGGAGCCCTGCCTACGCTTCGCGGAGGGCTTCGGGTCCCTGCACCAGACCGATCGGGCCTGTAGCTCAGCTCGGTTAGAGCGCTTCCCTGATAAGGAAGAGGTCGTTGGTTCAAGTCCAACCAGGCCCACGAGCAAGGAGGGACGGATGTCGGACGAAACCGAGGGCGCGGAGAAGAAGGGCGGGTTTTTCCGCAGGCTCATGAAGCTCGCGTTCATCGGGGCGATCGTGGCCGCGGTCGTCCAGTTCGTTCGCCGCCGCCGCGGGCAAGACCTGGATGACGTTGAGTGGCAGGAGCTGCCGCCTCCTGCGGGCGGCTAAGGGTTCCCTGCCGGATCCGATGTGGAGGGGCGGGGCCCCCCCGGGGGGGCGGCGCCCCGCCGGGCGACGCCGGGCGAAGGGGTGGGAGTCTACGCCCCGGTGCACACCCT
>CAZHRY010000010.1:5810-15984 GCA_964535065.1 uncultured Actinomycetes bacterium | reverse complement strand
GGGTTGTTTGGGGGCCCGGCGGGTGTGGGGGGGGGGGGGCCCCCGGCGGGGGGGGGCCCCCCCGCCCCTCGGCTCTCCTCCGGAAGTCGTGAAGCTAGACTCCGCCGGTGACCACAGCTTGGGATCTCGCGAACGCGGCTGCGGCGGCGTGCGGCGTCGAGTTGCGACCCCTGACCCGGGTCGAAGACGCCGGACCGATCAACGAGGTCATCGGAGCCACCTGGGGCACGCAAACGCTCAACCCGGAGATGGTCCGAGCGCTGGCGCACAGCGGGAACGTCCCCTGGGGGGCCTTCGTCGAAGGCCGGGTCGTCGGGTTCGTTCTGGGCTGGGCCGGCGTTGACCGGGACGGGCTGCACGTCCACTCGCACATGCTCGCGGCACTTCCCGACAGGAGGCATTCGGGCGTGGGATACGCGCTGAAGCTCGCCCAGCGAGCGCAGGCGCTCGATCAGGGTATCCACGTCGTCACCTGGACCTTCGATCCGATGGTGGCCCGGAACGCCTGGTTCAACCTGGGGAAGTTGGGCACCGTGGCCGACCGCTTCGAGCGTGCCTTCTACGGGGAGATGGCGGACGACATCAACCTGGGGGATAGAACCGATCGGCTGACCGCCCGCTGGTACTTGGACCGAGAGCCGGGGCCCTGGCACGTGACTGGGAAGCCCGTTCTCGTAGAGGTGCCGCGCGAGTATCACGAGTTGCGGAAGGCCCACCCGCGCGAAGCTGCCGAGGCACGTGACCGCGCTGCCGAGGCCATCGAGGCTGCGTTCGCCTCCGGCAAGCTGGCCGCTTCTTTCGACCGGGAGCGTTCCGCCTACGTCTTCGCCAACCCCGAGGAGATCGCGTGACCAGGGCGCGAGCGGTGGAGTTGCGGCTGGTCGGCCTGCCCCTCGTGCGCCCCTTCCGCACTTCCTTCGGAGTGTCCACCGAGAAGGTCTGCATCCTGGTTCGGCTGGAGACCGATCATGCGGAAGGGTGGGGGGAGTGCGTCACCGATATCGAGCCGGACTTCAGCTACGAGTTCAACGCGGGCGCCTGGCGGCTCATGGAGGACCACTTGGTTCCCGCGCTGTTCAGGGCCGGGAAGGTGGCCGCTCACGACCTGGCCGATGTGTTCTCGTTCGTTCGAGGGAACCCCATGGCGAAAGCGGCCCTGATCGACGCCTTCCTCGACGCCGACCTGCGCGAGAGGGGCGAGTCCCTGGCCGGGTTCCTCGGGGCGGACCGGGAGCGGGTGGCATGCGGTGTTTCCCTCGGCATCACCGATACGGTCGAGACCCTGAGAGAGCAGGTGGACGAGCATCTGGCCCAGGGGTACCGGCGCATCAAGCTGAAGATCGCCCCGGGCGTCGATGTCGACAGGGTGGCGGCGATCCGAGCCGATCACCCGGACATCCTGCTCAGCGTGGATGCCAACGCCGCGTACACGCTGGAGCAGGTGGACGTGTTCCGGGCCTTGGATGCCTACGGCCTCCTCATGGTCGAACAGCCGCTGCACCATCAGGACCTCGTCATGCACGCCGAACTCCAGAAGCAGGTCGAGACGGCCCTCTGCCTGGATGAGTCGATCCGGGATGCCGCCGACGCGGCCGCTGCGATCAAGCTCGGCGCTTGCAGGATCGTCAACATCAAGCAGGGCCGCGTCGGCGGCATCCTCGAGGCTCGGAAGGTCCACGACGTGTGCCGGGACGCGGGGGTTCCGGTCTGGTGCGGGGGCATGCTCGAGACGGGGATCGGCAGGGCCACGAACCTGGCGCTGGCCGCCATGCCCAACTTCACCCTGCCGGGCGACACGAGCGCCTCCGCTCGGTACTTCGAAGACGACATCACCGAGCCGTTCGTCCTCGATCCGGACGGCACGATGGACGTTCCGAGCGGTCCGGGGATCGGGGTTGCTCCTAGACAGGACCGTCTGGAGGCCTGTACGGTTCGCGTGGAAGCGCTCCGCCCGTGAGGAGGTGCCCGCAAGCATGACCGCTGGAGGAGGCCCGCCCCTCCCGCCGCCACCAGGCTTGGCGTCACCCGCCCCAGAGCCCGAAACGCCCGCCCCGAAGAAGCGGCGCTTCCTCGCAGCGGCGCTAGCCCTGCTCCTCATCGTGGGAGGAGGTGCCGCAAGCGCCGCGTTCTTCCTGCTGAGGGGCAGCGGGCCCCCTCTCCTGGCTCGAGTGCCGGCCGACGCGCCGATCGTGGTCGTCGCCAACCTGGACCCTCCCGCGAGCCAGCAGGCAGAGCTGCTCCGGATGGCGTCCCAGTTCCCGGCCCTGGGAGGCACCGAGGACCTGAGGGCGAAGCTGGAAGAGGGGTTGAACGGATCCCTCGGTGACGTAGGCCTGACCGTGGACGACCTGAACTGGGTCGGGTCGGAGGCCGTGTTCACCGTCGAGATCCCCCTTCTGGGCGATCCTGTCATGACCCTGCTGATCGAGAGCGACGACGACGGGGCTGCATCAGACGTCGTTGACGCCATCAGGGACGGCTCGGGGGCGGAGTGGGTCACTTCGAGTCACGAGGGCGTTCGGATCGAGGGCGGAGGTGACACCTACTTCGCCGTCTTCGACGGGGCCCTCGTGATGTCGAGCACGAAGTCGGGTGTGCAGAGGATCATCGACACCTCCAGGGACGAGCGGGATGACGTCCTGTCGTCGGCGGTGTTCCAGGAGATCACCGCCGAGCTTCCCGAGGAGCGGCTGGGCATGATGTTCGTGAACGCGGGTCCTTTCCTGGGGAGCCTTGAGGAGCAGCTGACGATCCTGAGCCCGGAGGAGCCGATCGACTTCGGCCCGTTCGGGGCCATGGGGGCCTCCCTATCTGCCGAGCCGGAGGGACTGGCGATCGACGTGGTGTCGCTCCTCGACGAGGGGGCGATGACATCTGAAGAGCGGGACGTGCTGAACGAGCCGGACCACGAGAACCCGCTGGCAGGCCTGTTGCCCGCCGACTCGTTCATGGCGGCCCTGTACCAACACATGGACACGGGGCTTGAAGCGTCCCTCGAGGCGATGACCCTTACCGACCCCGAGCTGGCAAAGGAACTGGCCACACTCGGTATCACGGGCAAGGACGGGCTTCTTTCGATCCCGTCGGGGGATCTGGCCTTGGAGGTGTCCCCGGGGCGGGAGCTGATGCCCGGCGGAGCCCTCCTGGTGGGCGTGACGGACTCGCGCAGAGCCCAAGAGATCTTGGACAGGCTGATGCCGCAACTGCCGCTCGGTTCCTCCTCTCTGGCCGGCCGGCCGGGAGGTACGAAGGTCCGATGGGTCGTTGAGGAGCACCGGGGCGTTCGGATCGCGTACGCGAAGAGCGGGGCCGATCTTCCCCTGGCCTACGCGGTCGTCGGGGACGCCGCCGTAGTGGCCACCTCGCCCGACCAGATCATGGACATCGTCGACGTCGGCCTGGATGGCGGCGGCCTCGGAGAGAGCCAGGAGTTCGAGGCGGCATTCGAGGGGGTTCCCGGCTCTGAGCAGCGGTTCCTGTTGGACGTGGCCAGGTTCCTGTCCTACGTCAAGGACGTGATGGGCCCCGGCGTGTGGATCGAGTCCGACTTCGAGAACCTCGAGCCGATCACCCAGATCGTGATCGGCGAGGGAGGAGACGCAACCGGTACGAAGGCGCGGATCCTTATCCGGATCCCGGGGGGTTGACGCCGACCCCGGGTCTGGGGTACAAATCCGGGCGAGAGGTCGCTGGGACTTTCGGGTTCCGGCGGCCTCTCACTTTCTGCCGCCTCCTTGAGCCTTCCCCCGCCGTGCGCGACTATGTGCGCGCACCCGGCACGCGCCGGCGCCCGAGCCGATGAAGAAGCGAGTCGTCAGAGCCGAAGAGTTCGAGATCGTGGACGAGCAGGGCCACGTTCGCCTGCGGATCGGCCTGTCCGCGGATGAGCACCCCTTCTTCTCGTTGATGGACGCCGACGGCAGCGTCCGAGCCCGGTTCGGCATACAGGCCGACGGAGCCGCCGGCCTGGCGATCGCAGACGAGAACGGCAAGGTGAGGGCGACCCTCGGCCTGTCTTCGGATGGCTCGGCCTCGCTGGCGTTCGGGGATAAGCACGGCAGGATCCGGGCGAAGTTCGGGCTGGCTGCCGACGCCTCCCCGACCATGGGGATTGAGGTCGAAGATGGCGAGCCTCACCAGCGCTACAAGCTCGCCGAGCAGGGCTCGCCGACCCTGGGCCTGTACGACCACAGCGGCAAGGTCAGGGTGCGGCTGGGCTTGGCTGCCGCGGGCTCACCGATCCTGCGGCTCCTCGACCCGGACGGGGAGCTGAGGGCGATCGTGGGCCTCGCCAACGACGGGTCGCCGCTGATCCAGTTCCTGGACGAGTCGAAACAGCCCACCTGGACGATGCGCTGAGCCGAGCGCGCAGCTACTCGGCGGGGGTCGCCGTCAGCGTCGCGGTGGCCGTCGGCGTGCCCGTGGTGTCGCCCGTTCCCTCTTCGCCTTGGTTCAGGATCAGCACCAGCAGGACGATCACGACGATCAGCAGAAGGACGACAAGGGCGCCGACCCCGCCGCGGCGCCTGCGGCCCCGGCCTCGGCCGCCGTAGCCACCGCCACCGCCACCGCCACCGCGCATGCCGCCACCGCCACCGCCACCGCGCATGCCGCCACCGCCACCGCCACCGCGCATGCCGCCACCGCCACCGCCGGCCTCGCGCCGCTCTTCGCGCCGTTCCGCTTGGCGCTCCCCACGTCTCTCCTCGCGTCGAGCTTCCTGCCGTTCTTCACGGCGGGCCTCACGGTCGCCGCCACCAGCACCGGCTCCCGTTCCTCCGCCACCGCCACCGCCTCCGCCGGCTCCTCCGCCTCCGCTGCCGCCGCGCTCGTCGGGCCTGCTCATCTGGGCCCGATGCTCGGCACCGGCGTCCATCGACGCTCCGCCTGCGGCTGGGGCGGCGGGCGCCGGATCACTCGGCCTGCCCATCTGGGCGCGATGCTCGGCTCCGGCGTCCATGGGCGCTCCACCGCCGCCCTGGTCTGCCATCCGAGCCTCGCGTGCTTCTTCCTTGGCCTCCTGGCGAGCCTCCCGGGCTTCCTGCCGCTCTTCGCGCCGTTCCTGGCGCTCCTCCCTTCGAGCCTCTCGCTCCTCTGGAGTCATGCGGTCGCGGTTGCCACGATCTCCCTTCGGCATGGCCCTTCCCCTTCCTGTGAGCTATTACAGGCGGGACACTAGTGCCGAGCGGCCGGACGCGCCACCAGGTCGCCTATCATCCGTGGTGAGGGGACGTAGCTCAGTTGGTAGAGCACCTGCTTTGCAAGCAGGGGGTCGGCGGTTCGAGTCCGCTCGTCTCCACGGGGCGGAAACCAGGTCAGACAGCCTCTGTGAACGGCCTGGATCGAGCAGCTGCGCCGGAACCGGCCATCCTGGATGTCGCCGGGGACGTGCGCGGATATCGTCCACCCATGTCGGTTCGTCGCGTCGTCGTCGATCACGTCCTCTTCGTGGTGGCGGATCTGGACGCCTCCCGACGGCTGTATACGGCGGCCCTCGCGCCGCTCGGTTACGAGGAGCTTCACGTGCAGGACGACTGCGTCGCCTACGGGACCGAGGACCTGGACGACTTCGCGATCTGCCGCGGGGAGCCGGTGACCAGCGCGGCACACGTCGCGTTCGACGCCGAGGGCCGGGAGGCGGTCGACGCGTTCTTCACGGCCGCCGTCGCACAGGGCGCTACTCCCCGCGGAGAACCCGGGGTCTGGACACAGTACTCCGAGCAGTACTACGCAGCGTTCGTCGAAGACCTGCACGGCAACAACGTCGAGGCCGTGTGGCACGCGCCGGACCCGGACCTCGACGCGCCACGCCATCCCGGCGTTCCCTGAGCCGCATGCTCACGGAACGTCCCTCCGTTCGGTCAGCCAGATGCCGGCTGCGAGCGTTGACGCAACGTACCCCGCGAGCAGGACGGCGGCGACAGCCGGTCCGAACACCTCTCCCGGGGTCGCGGAGCTTCGCCCGAACAACCCATCCGCCCCCGCGAAGGGCATCCAGCGGATCAGGGATGGCACGAACGCGCCCGCCAGCGGCTCCACGACGATCAACCATCCCAGTAGCGACAAGATGGCAACCAGCTGGGACCGAACCGCGGCTCCGATCCCAGCTCCGAGGATCGCGGAATACGCGGCCTCGGCGGCCACACCGGCTATCGCCCATGCCACGGGCGCGCCGAACGGCACAGGGTCGCCCCGCACGGTCAGCCACACCACTCCGATCCCTAGAGGCAGCAGAGCCCCCACAAGGCCGAGAGCGCCGCCGATCACAGCAGACGAGATGGCCTTCGCCGTCACAACGGTCCAGCGACGCGGGGTGGCGAGAACCGTCCCGGACATCGTCTGGTACCGGAACTCCGACGTCGCAGAGGTCGCACCCAGAACGATGGCGAAGATCGCGACCACGCCACCGGACAGGACCACGTCCTTCATGTCCTGGAGGGTCCGAACCTCCGTCAGCCCGGCCTGCCGTCCCTCGGGCGTTCCAACGAGCGCGAAGCGAAGGATCGCGCCCAGCGCAGCTAGCCCGAGGGAGGGGATCAGCAGTCCGATCCAGAGCCGGGTCGTGCGCACCTTGAGGAGCTCGACCCGGACGAGGCGGATCAAGGGGAGCCCTCCTCCGTGAGAGCAAGGAACGCCTCCTCGAGCGTCGAGACCTGCTTGCGGAGCTCGTGCAGCACGATCCCCGCGGCCGCAGCCAGGTCTCCAACCCTTTCGATCGGAAGCCCGGTCACGTGGAGCGCTCCGTCTGCGTTCGAAACGCTTCCACCGGCTTCAGTCAGCTTCCGCTCGAGCCTTTCAAGCTCGGGGCTTCGGACCACGACGGTCTCCCCATCTGCGCCCAGGATGCGGTCGACCGGCCCGTCTGCGACGAGCTTGCCGTGATCGATCACCACCAGCCGGTCGGCGGTCTTGGCGACCTCTTCGAGCACGTGCGACGAGACCAGTACCGTCCTGCCGGCGCTCGCGAAGGATCGGAGGAAGCCGCGCAACCACACGACACCTGCGGGATCCAAGCCGTTCGCGGGCTCGTCGAGCACGAGGACGTCGGGATCGCCGAGAAGCGCCGTGGCGAGCGACAGCCTCTGCCTCATGCCGCTGGAGAATCCGCCGACCCTCTGGTCCGCGAAGTCCGCCATCGCCACCTGCTCCAGGCACGTGTCGATGCGGGCGGCCGGCAGGCCCCCCTGCATCGCGCTCATGCGCAGGTGGTTCCGGGCCGTGCGCCCGGGATGGAAGCCGGTCACCTCCAGGGCCGCCCCCACGCGGCGGAGAGGTTGATCGAGGTCCCTGTATGGCCTCCCCTGGATCCTGACGCTGCCCTCGGTCGCGGATGCGAGCCCGAGTAGGACCCTCATCGTGGTGGTCTTGCCCGCGCCGTTGGGTCCGAGGAATCCGCAAACCGTGCCGGATGGGACCTCGAAGGACAGGTCGTCAACGGCGATCAGGGATCCGAATCGCTTCGTCAGGCCGCGGACCTCCAGTGCGAGCTCCTGCACGGTCCGGACCATATCCGAAGGGCGTGAGAACCGCGGCGAGGGCGCGTATCCGCTGGTGGTGGGGTGGATGGCTACGGCCGTATCCCCCGCCGGACCGACGCCGATTCCCCTGTTCCGGGGGTTCAGGAGCCATCCCCCAACGCCGAAGCAGAAGCCGGAAGGGGGCATCTGCCCGCCCCCTCATCGACGGCACGGTTGGAACGGGGATGATCGGCGGCACGGCGGCACAGGAGAAGCGTTCGAGGTGGCCCGTCTACGTGGGCCTCTCCGTCGTGTGTGCGCTCGTCGTCGGCGGCGCGTACGTCATGCAGACGAGAGCGCTCTCCCGTGGGGAGGACGACAAGGTTGCCGAGTCCCAGGCCGTCGCCAGCGGAACGATCGAGCCGGTCTTGACCGGAACCGCGCTCGTCCACCCGCTCGATCCTGAAGTCGCCGATCTGCTGTCCACCAAGGTTGCGAAGATCGTCGATCCCGACGGTGTCGTTCGCGTCCGGGTGTTCACAGGGGAAGGCATGCTCCTCTTCTCGTCACACGAAGGCGAACCTGCGGGCCAGGCGAAGCTCGGCGACGAGACGCTGATCAGAGCCGCCTCCGCCGGCACATCAACGGAGGTGCTCGGCGAAGATCGGATCGCCCTTCGAGGCGGGGCCGGTAAGACCATGGAGCTCGTTCAGACCTATCTCCCTTTGACGGTCAAGGGAGAAGTGAAAGGCGTGGTGCAGATCGATCACGCCTACGCACCCATCCGCGAAGCGTCGCTGAAGCCATGGCGAACGGTGCAGTTGGGAGCAGGAGGCGTCGGCGTGCTCTTCTTGCTGATCGCGGTTCTCAGCCTCGCGTTCTCGAAGGTGGGGGGCAAGGCCGGGCGGCTGGGCTTCGGTGGAGGCGACAAGGGATCTCCGGAAACCGGAGCCGAAGAGAAGAAGAAAGAGAAGTCGCCCGCGCAGCTCAAGAAGGAAGAGGAGAAGGAAGCACAGGTTCTGCACGCACTGGAGGATCAGCTCGAACTCCTGCGAGGGCAGCTGAAGAAGCAGGAGGGGGATTCGACGAAAGCCGCCCGCGAGTTCGCCGAGCAGTTGCAGGCGGCTGCGGCGCGAGCCGAGGAGCTCGAAGCCCGTGTGCAGGAGGCAGAGGCTCGCGCCCGTGAACTGGAGAGTGCCGCCGTCGCGGGTAGCGGCGATCCGGAGGTCCGGGCTGCACGGGAAACCGCCGCGCGGTTCGAGCGCCGCGTGCGTGAGCTCGAAGAGCAGTTGCAGGCGATGCAGCGAGAAGCTGAGGAGGCCGGCCGGAGCACCGCCAGCGCTGCTCGGCAGATCGAGGAGCTGGAGAAGGCGGCCAAGCGGGTCGCAGAGCTTGAGAAGTGGACCGAGGAGGCGAAAGCCCGTGACGGGGTACTCACCGAGCGCGTGGACGCCGCCGAGAAGAGAGCCGCCGAACTGGAAGCTGCCTTGGCCGATGCGAGGGCGCGCGCCGAGGAGGCGGCCAAGCTTGCCAGCGATCATGAGCAGAGGGCAGAGGCGACGGAGGCCGTGCGCGTCGAGCTCGAAACCCGGATAGCCCAGATGGGTTCGAGGACGCAGGAGCTGGAACGGAAGGCGTCCGAACTGGAGGAGCAACTGCGCGAAGCGGTCGATCTGGCTCGTGAGGGCAAGGATCGCATCCAGGGGAGCGAGGCCGCGAAGGCCGAGTTGGAGAAACGCCTCCGCGAGGCGGAGAGCGCCGGGGATGCGGCCCGGAGCGAGTTGGCGTCGGCGGCATCTCAAGTGCAGAGCCTTAAGGCAGAGAGCGAGTCGCTGAAGGGCCGGATCGGGGAGTTGGAGGCGGAGGCGGCCGAGGCGGCCGCCCGCTTCGAGAGGGAGGTGGAGGAGCAGCGTCAGGCGGCCGCCTCGGCCGCCGAACGCGCACAGCGGATCGAGGAACACGCCCGGACGGCCGAAGAGGCGAGGGCCTCCGTGGAGGCGGAGCTGGAGGAGGCTCGGGCGCAGCTACGCGATGTCGGCGCGCGCGTCAGCGAAGCCGACGCGCGCGCCTCCGCCGCTGAGGCACGCCTGGCTGCGGCCGCGAGTGACCTGTCCACAGAAGCCGCAACCCTCAGGGCGGAACTGGAAGTCGAGAAAGAGCGCGCCCGGCTGGCGCATTCGCATGCATCGGATGCCGATCGGCGAGCCTCGGAAGCCGAGCAGCGAGCCGCCGAGCTGGAGCGCTCCCTGGGGAACGAACGGGCCATCCGAGAGGACTCGGCCCGTGGGGTCGATGAGCTTCGCGCTCGCGCTGCCGACGCAGAGGGCAGGGCGAAGGACCTGGGCTCTCGTCTGGAAGCCATGGAAGCCGCCGGCCGGGAAGAGGTCCAGCGGCGTGCCAGCGCTGAGCGCCGGGTTGCCGAACTGGAGGCACGGCTGGCGGAAGCCGCCGAGTCCGAGGCAGTTGCCGCCGAGCTCCGCCAGAGGCTCGAGGAGGGTGAGCGCTCCAAGGAGGAAGCCCTCCAGCAGGCCCGCGCCGAAGCGAAGGAGGCGACCGGGGCGCTCGAGGCCGTTCGCGGTGAGCTCGAGGCCTCCCGTGAGCAGGCGCGGTCACTTGCCGCCGAGTCCGACCAGCTCCGCGCCGCAGCTGCAGAGACAGAGGCCACGATCGCCGAGCTCCGCCAGAGGCTCGAGGAGGGTGAGCGCTCCAAGGAGGAA
>CAZHRY010000010.1:0-5710 GCA_964535065.1 uncultured Actinomycetes bacterium | reverse complement strand
CACGATCGCCGAGCTCCGCCAGAGGCTCGAGGAGGGTGAGCGCTCCAAGGAGGAAGCCCTCCAGCAGGCCCGCGCCGAAGCGAAGGAGGCGACCGGGGCGCTCGAGGCCGTTCGCGGTGAGCTCGAGGCGACGCGTCAGGAATTGGAAGCTGCGCGAAGCCAGGTCGAGTCTATGCGAGGAGAGGTCGAAAGCGCGCGAGCCGAACTCGATGCCATCCGTCAGGAGATGGAAGCCACTAAGGCCCAGGCCCAGGCGGCCTCTGAGACCGGAAGTCGCGTCGAGCAGCTGACCGCACTCCTTCACGAACGCGAAGCCGCCATCGCTCGCTTGGCCGAAGAGCGGGACGAAGCGGTCCGAGGCGCCGCAGAGTCGAGGGACGCCCTCGCCTCCTCGGAAGCTCGCTTGGTCGAAACGAAAGATGTGTGGCGCGGGAAGGTCCGCGAACTCGAAGAGGCACTGGCCGAGGCTCGGACCGCCGCCGCCGAGGCGCTCCAGGCCGGATCACGGCCGGAGGCCGAAGGGAGTCAGGCATCGAGCGAGTCCGACGGCCGAGTCGCGGAACTCGAGCGTGCTGTGGCCGAGTACGCCGAAGAGCTCGAACAGACCCAGGCCCGTTTGAGGCGCGCCTACGCCGAGGCCGAGGAAGCCCGTGCCCAGTTGGAGTCCGGCTCGGGCAACACGCCCTCAACCGATCGCGATCTGGGCCGCCTCCAGACCGAACTGGCGTCGGCCACCAGAAGGGCGATAGAGGCCGAAAGCCAGGTCGCCCGCCTGCAGGAACGCCTCAGCGAGATGCGAGCGGCGGGCCCCACCCCCGCCCGGAGCGCCGCTCCAGAGCCCCCCTCGAGCGCCGACCCACCGCCCGCTCCTGAGGGCGATTCAGGAGATGGGGAAGAGGAGAAGAGCCTCAGGTACCGACTGGCGCGCTCGGCCGCCCGCAAGAAGGGCGGCGACGACCGCATGTGGTCGTGAGCCACGGGCGTACCATGGCCGGGTGCGACGCCACGCCGTCCTAACCTCTCTTGCCGCGTTCCTAGCGGTAGCACTGTCGGCCTCGCCGACCTCAGCCGGTTCACGAGGACTCGAACGGCCCGCGAGGGCATCGTATGAGGCGAGAGTCACGCGTCTCCCGGAGGCCGTTCGGGAGCTGATGATCGGATCGTCCTGGCGTCCGGGTTGCCCGGTGCCCCTCCGCGACCTCCGCCTGATCCGCCTTACGCACTGGGGGTTCGATGGGGATGTGCACTGGGGGAAGCTGGTGGTGCACGAGCGATGGGCCAAGAAGATCGCAGGGACGTTCGGCGACATCTTCGCGGCGCGGTTCCCCATAAGGAAGATGCGACTCGTCGATCGCTACGACGCCATCGACATGGAGTCGATGAGGGACGACAACACATCTGCCTTCAACTGCCGCTACCGCAACGGTGAATGCTGCACATGGTCGATGCACGCCTACGGAAGGGCGATCGACATCAACCCAGTGGAGAACCCGTACGTCGGCTCGTGGGGCGTTTCGCCTCCCAACGGAGCCCCGTACGTGGACCGCACGAACGAGCGCCGGGGCATGATCTACGTGAACGATCCCGTGTGGCGCGCCTTCCGCTCCATCGGGTGGGAATGGGGCGGTACGTGGACCAGCTCGAAGGACTACCAGCACTTCTCCACGAACAACCGCTGAGCCCTCCGATGGGGGCCGGAAGACCGATGTGCCAGGGAGCGGCCCTCGCTAGGCTCGCGGCCAACCCATGCCTTCGACCCTGCTGCGCCTCGGTCTATGCAGCGCGCTGATGCTTGGCGCAGTGCCGAGCATGCCTGCGGCACAAGAGGTATGGGCGGAGTCGTGCCCCTCGATGGATCCAGCGCTCGCGACCGAGGTGATCTTGTGGAACTCCGGGCTCAAGGAAGTGTCGGGGATACAGTCGTCCCTTGACCACCCCGGGGTCCTCTGGGTCATCGAGGACTCGTACAACGGGCCGTACCTGTACGCGGTGAACAGGAACACCGGTGAGCTGCTGGCGACCTACACGGTCTACGGCGGAGCGCGCAACGTGGACTGGGAGGCTCTGGCCATCTACCACCGTGAGGGAACGGATCTGCTGTACATCGGAGACATCGGCGACAACCGGGGCAACCGCAACGGCGTGGACCGGCCGGTGCCGCACCTGTACCGGGTCGCCGAGCCGCAGGTCTCGGCGGACCAGTCGCCGCCCTTGGTGCAGACGATCAACGACGTAGAGGGCTTCGCCTTCCGCTACTACAGCGCGTCGGGAAGTCGGCTGAAGCCCAAGGATGCGGAGGCGATGTTCGCCGACCCCCGGACGGGCAACATCTTCGTGTTCCACAAGCGTCTGCGCACGGTGGACGGCGTGGACAAGGTCAGTCGCGTCTTCGAGCTGAAGGACCAGGACCTGGTCGAGGACGAGTTGAACCGGGCCGTTCACGTGGCGAACGTGATCGGAGCGGGGGAAGGGGTGGGCACGGGACCCGTCGCGGCCGACATCTCGGCGACGGGCGAGTGGATCCTGCTGAAGAACTACGTCGAGGGGTTCCTGTGGCGCCGCGCCCGAAACACGACTGTGACGGAAACGCTGACCTCGGCGCCGGCGGCGCCCTGTGACGTGCCCGTGGACGCCGCCGAGGCGGTGGGCTTCGGCTATGCCCCGAACGGCGTCTGGATAGACGTCCTTTCGTTGCGCGAGTCCAAGGACGGGAGCCCACCGCTCAGGGTGCTGGAGCGCTCCTGGGTGTAGTTGGGCTCAACCATCCCCGCCTGCGGGCCCCTTCGGAGCTAGTGTTCAAGCTTCGACGGGAGTTGTCGAGAAACCTCGGGGGGCCTGCTTGTCGCTGGCCTCTCCCATCGGTAACGATTGCGCCCGCCGGAAGGAACGCATGAACATCATCGACCGCTTCACCCGAGACCGGGTCAGCCGCTTCGTGTGGGGGATCCTCACGATCGCGTGCCTGCTCGCGCTGACCATGGCTGGCCGCGGTGAGCGGAGAGACCTGGAGCAGGAGGTCGAAGCGGCGAAGCAGCGCTCGCTCGGCTACGTGAGCGATGTCCTGATCCAGCGCATAGTTCCGGTCCCTGGGACCACGCAGCTGGACTTCTACTACAGAGACCTCTACACGGCGATGCGGGCGGAGATGTTCGCCCCTGATCCGACCCTTGCGCGCGTCAGGCTCTTCGACTCCAACAGCGTTCTGCTGATGACCAGCGACGATCCCCGCCGCGTGCGCGAGGTTCAGGTCGATGACCCCGACGTGACCGCGGCGCTTTCGGGAAGCATCGTCGCCAAGACCGTCCGCCAGCGATTCACCTTCGGCACGACCGGAGATCCGGGGAAAGACACCGACCTGCTTCAGACGTTCGTGCCCCTGAGGTTGCCGGACCGGATCCAGCCGGCGGGCGTCATCCAGATCGACTACTTGATGGATGAGATCCGCGCACGCGCGTCGGGCCCCTGGGCCGAGTTGATGTGGGTGTTCGGTGTTCTGTCGGTCATCTGTCTCGGGATGACGCTGCTGTCCATGCGGGCCTCGGCTCAGATGGTCGGGGCCGGCGTGAAGACGCTCGAGCGCGTGATCGGCGTGCGCGATGCGCCAGAGGGCGAAGACGGGGGTGCGGCAGCCGAGCTGGCTCAAGCGAAGGGGAGGGCGGCCGAGCTGGAGAGCGAGGCCGCCCGGGCGCGAGATGAAGCTCAGGCTTCTCGCGAGCAGCTCCGTCAGGCCGAGGAGGCGTACCGGTACCTGGAGAAGCGCCTCCATCAAGTGCAGGACGATCTGGCTAGATACGAGGGTCAGGAGCCGGCGCAGGTGGACCAGCGGGTGGCGGTCTTGGAGGATGCGCTCCGCAAGTCCGAAGCCGAGATCACTCTGCTGCGTGCCTCACAGGCCGACCCCGACCTCATGGCCAGGCTGGAAGCCGCGGAGGCTCGGGCCGCCGATGCCGAGGCTCGGTTGAAGGCCTCGCCTCCGGCACCGGCGACGGAGGGAGGAGCGGGGACCGAGGAGCTGGTCGCGGCGCTGGCCGAGACGGAGGCGCGCTTGCAGGCCGCGGAGGCCGCGCTCGCAGCCGCACAGGCGAACCGGCCTGCCACCGGAGTCGAGCCGTCGGTTCTGGCTCTCTTGGAAGAGAGACTGAAGGCGGCCGAGGGGCGCGCGGCGGAGGCAGAACGGCGCCTTGATGAGATCGCGGCTGCGCCTGAAGAGGCCGGCGCGGAGTCGGTCAGCCCTGCGGCGGCGAGCGACCTCCGTTCCCGCCTGGCGCGGACCGCGGCTCGCAAGAAGCTGGGGGCCGACGAGGCGTCCATCGCGGCTCACGCCGCTTCTGCCGTTGCGGGAGCGGGTGGCTCGGCTGCCCCCGCGTCCGGTGTCGCAGAGGTGCAGTCGGCCGTCGCGTCGGAGCTTCGCGGCCCGGTGGATTCGATCCTGGGGCTTTCGCTATCTCTCAAAGGGTTGGTCGAGACCAACGAAGGGAAGGATCTGATCAGGCAGCTCGGCCACAGCGCGAAGAAACTCGAGCAACTAGTCGCGGACCTGGGTGACGCGAAGAAGATCGCCGAAGGCAAGCTCAGGCTGGAGAAGCGCAGCTCGGACCTCGACGCGCTGGTCTCTCGCGCGGTCCACGAGGCGAGCGGGATCGAGGACAGGGAGGTGTCGCTGACGGCCGAGAGCGTGACGGCCGACGTCGATCCCATACGCGTGCAGCAGATGATCGACGCGTTGCTCACCAACGCCGTGGAGCGGACGACGCCCGGCGAGACCATCCGCGTGAAGCTAACGGCATCGGTGCTTTCGGCAACCATCGCCGTGGAGGACAACAACCCGGCGGCCGCGGTAGTTGGGCCTGGTCTGATCTTCGCCGGCAAACTGGCTGAGCTGCACGGCGGGCGCATCGAGGCCTCGACGCTCGAAGACGGCGGAGGGGTCTTCCGGATCGTCCTGCCGCTCGGCTGAGGACCCTCAGGGGTCGCCCGGCATCAGCGGATCCACCCCGTAGGAGTTCCGCAGCCGTATCTCGATGGTCCTGGCAGGCAGGACGCGCCGCGGTTCCATCCCGAACCGTCTGGCCACGTCCAGGTGATGCCAGCAAAGCGGTATCAGCTCGTCCCACCCGAACCAGCCAACGACCTGCGGCGGCTGGCCCAAGTTGCCCCATTGCCAGAAGCAGAACTGGCAGATGAGAGCCAGGCGCTGGGGATAGCCGAACTGGGCGCGGTATCCGAGCTCGTGTTCTATGACCCGGCCCCAGAACGCGACCCGCCCCAGGACGGCAGGGCAGCGCGTCCTGCGGAGGGTCTCGACGTCGTGGGTGCCGTGCAGACCACAGGAGCAGGTCAGGTGTGGGGAGCGGTGCCGCCGGGCATGCTTGCATGCGGCCTCTGATGGCTCCATGGGGCGCCACGGGCGAGACCTGCCGGCGACAGGCCGCAACAGCAGGTTGGTGCCGTCGCGCCGGCCGGTGAGCGCCCAGGCGCGCCATGCCAGGATCGGTTCGGTGTCCATGGCGAGGTCCAGGTCCCAGGCGAGCGAGAGGTCCGCGCTCACCGGGGCGACTCCGCGATCGATCCGCTCGGCTCGGGCCCGGCTGGCTCGGGTCCGGTGGGAGCCGGTTCGACGGGCTCCGGGACAGTCGGAGCCGGCTCGGCGGGGGCCGGCTCGCCCGGGTCGGGCAGCGGGAGAACCGGGTCGGGCAGCGGGAGAACCGGG
>CAZHRY010000009.1:16899-41752 GCA_964535065.1 uncultured Actinomycetes bacterium | reverse complement strand
GTGTCGGTGACGACCGACTGGACACCGCCCACGTCGTTGGCCAGGCGCGACTGGATCTCGCCTGTGCGCGTCTGCGTGAAGAAGCGCAGGGGCATGTGCTGGAGGTGCTCGTAGAGGGCGTTGCGGAGGTCCTGCATCACGCGAAGGCCCACGAGGTTGGCCAGGTACGTCTGGCCGATCCCGATGATGCCCGTCAGGATCGGGATGGCCACCATCATCGCGACGAACCCGTAGAGGGTGTCGAGCTGGGGGCACCCGGCGCCGCCGCAGACCCCCGGCGGGTTGCCGAACAGGGCCTGGTCGAAGATCCACTTGATCAGCAGCGGGTTGACGACGCCCAGGCCCGAGCTGGCAACGATGGCCACGGCCACCCAGGCCACCTTGCCCCTGTAGGGCTTGAAGGTGGCTACGACGCGCCGGAAGGTCGCCCGGCTGATGGGCCGGACTTCCTGCTCGGGGCGCGCGACGTAGAGGCGTCCATGCCGGCCCACCCGTCCAAGATACGGCGGGTTACCGGCAAGGACGCCCCTGCTCGCCTACCTGGTCGCCACTACTCGCCGTAGCAGACGCCGGGATCCTCGCCGTCGATCACCTTGTCGCCGGCGTCCTTGTGGTAGTTGTCGTGCCCGGGTCCGCCCTTGATCGTGTCCAGCCCATCGCCGTCCCAGGTGGTCAGGCAGAAGTCGTTGCCTTCCCCTCCGTTCACGAGGTCGGCGTGGCCCTCTCCGATCAGCAGGTCGCTGCCGGGACCGCCGAAGATCTCGTTATCCCCTCCCTTGCCGGTGAAGATGTCGAAGCCGCGACCGCCGCTGATGAAGTCGTCACCGGGGCCGCCGCTTCCGTCGTCGTCCCGATCGCCACCGTACAGGTAGTCGTTGCCGTAACCGCCGTAGAGATGATCGTAGCCGTCGCCTCCCCACAGCGTGTCGTGACCGTACCCGCCGAAGAGCTGGTCATCCCCGCCGAGGCCGCATAGGACGTCGTTGCCTCCCGAGCCGTGGATGACGTCGTCGGCCGGCGTCCCGAAGTGCGTGCACCCGGCCGGGATCCGCCCGTAGGTCGGCCGGGCCGCCGACGTTCCACCCGCGACCGCCAGCAGAGACGAGACCACGAGCAGCGCCTTGACCAGAGTCCTCGTCCGGACCGGCCCTAGTCCGCGAAGCAAAGTGCTTCGACCTCCGTGCTCAGGACGGTGTCGCCGGCGTCGGCGTACCAGACGTCGCGCCCGTCACCGCCGACGATGGTGTCGCCGGGACTGCTGTCCCAGGTCGACAGGCACAGGTCGTTCCCCGGCCCGCCGTTGATGTAGTCCCTGCCGGAGAAGTCGATCAGCGGTAGGTCGGCGTCGGGGCCGCCGTAGACGCGGTCGTTGCCGCCGCCGCCCCAGGAGTAGTCCTGCCCCTCGCCTCCGTGGACGACGTCGGCCCCGGGCCCGTCCCGAAAGTAGTCGGCGCCGTTGTTGCCGAACAGGACGTCGTCCCCGTAGCCGCCGTATTCGTTGTCACGCCCGTCGCCACCGTAGATCACGTCGTCCCCGTAGCCGCCGTAGATGTCGTCGTTGCCACCCAGGCCGCACAAGACATCGTTGCCTGCGGTTCCCTTCAGCACGTCGTTCCCCGGCGTGCCGACCTTGGTGCATCCCGGGGGCGCTGCGAGGGTCGTCGGCGACAGCACCATCGCACCTGCCAGCGCCGCGGTAGCCGCGATCCATCCAAGCTTCTTCACTTCTTACCTCCTTCCGCTACACCTGCGGGAACCGTTGCACACGGTGACGGGCCGGTCAAACGTCCTCGCGAGTTCACACGGCCGCCAGGATGGAGTCCATCATCTGCTCGGTCAGCCTGCCCGTGAACGTGTTCTGCTGGCTGGGGTGGTAGCAGCCGATCAGCGTGTACGGGCCGACGGTGGCCTCGGCGCCGTGGGCGAAGCAGGGCTTTGGTCTCACCGCGTGATCGTTGGCGGCGAGCGCCCTGAGCGCGCCGTCCCAGGCGAAAGAGCCGAGGGCGACGATCACGCGAAGTTGCGGAAGGGCTGCGATCTCGCGTGCGAGGTAGGGCAGGCACGCGTCGCGCTCTCCGGGGGTCGGCCGATTCCCGGGCGGGGCACAGCGGTTCACGGCGGTCAGGTACGCGCCCCTCAGCGCCAGGCCGTCATCCTTCGAGACCGACCCGGCCTGATTGGCCAGACCGACACGGTGCATCGAGGCGTAGAGGAAGTCCCCCGAGCGGTCGCCGGTGAAGATGCGGCCGGTCCGGTTGCCGCCGTGCGCCGCCGGGGCCAGCCCAACGACCAGGATCCGTGCCGCCGGGTCCCCGAAGCCCGGTACGGGCCGTCCCCAGTAGTCCTGGTCGGCGTATCTCGGCACCTTCTCGCGTGCGACGCGTTCGCGCCACGCCACCAGCCTGGGGCAGGCTCGACAGGCGATCACCTCGTCACGGACGCGCTCCAACTCGCCCATGGGGACCGAGCATAAGGAGAGGGCGGGGCTTGCGCCCCGCCCTCTCGAAGCGAACCGAAGCTCGCTTACAGCGTTCCCGTGCCGATCTTCGTCCAGACGTCGTAGTAGCCGTAGTTCCACTTGTACACGTTGTACTGGGTGAAGACCTTGACCCCGGCCGCGTCCGGGATCACGACGATGGACGGTTCGTCGTTGATCTGCTGGCCGGTGGCGCTCACCTCGAGCCGCGCAGGGGCGCTCCAGGTGGTCCCGTCAGCAGAGGTGGACGACAGCAGATCCATCTTGGCCTGCGAGCCACCGTAGTCGCAGTCGTCTGCCGTGTTCTGGCAACCGGTCCACTGCGCGACGTATCCGCCGCCCGGGGCCGGCTCCACGACCATGTCGTAGGCACCGGAGAAACTGGTGCCGCCGATGCTCCCGATCGTCCAGACCGTCGTTCCGGCGGCCGAGGCCGACGAGCTGCCACCCGTGAAGGTGGTGTACTTCGTCGCGGTCGTGGTGGTGTAGCCGATAGTCACGACCTCCTCGTTGGCCGGCGAAGCCGACGCGATAGGCCAGTCGTTGTTGCCGACGGCCATCTTATCCGTCAGCATCTTGGTGCCGTTCCAGTTGCCCACGGTCGCGGGAGCGTTCTCGTTCCCGCCGGCGTTGATGGAGCGCACCTTGAGGGTTCCCGTGTTGTCGGCAACCCACACGACGCTGATCAGGTCACCAACCGCGGCGATGTTCGCGTAGCCCGAGAATCCATAACCGCCGGTGCCTTCCAGCGTCGCGGTCGTGGAGCCCAGGCTGATCGGCGAGGACCAGGTGGCTCCGCCGTCGGTGGACTGGCGGAACTTGACCTTGCCGCTGTTCGAGTCGATCCAGGCCGCGTAGACGTTCTCGTGCCCGTTGATCACGCTAGCCGCCACGATCGGGTAGTCGACCTTGCCGCTGCTGGAGGTGAGGTTGGTGACCCCACCCCAATTCGCACCCTTGTCGGTGCTGACGTTGACCTGCAGACGCCGGGGCACACCGTCATCGTCATACCAGCTGTAGCCGGTCATCCATCCGGCGATCACGGTGTTGCCGGCGGTCGCGAGGCTCGAACCCTCAGCGTTGGCCGCGCCCGAAACCTTCTTCGGCTTGCTCCAGGTCACCCCGTCAGAGCTGCGCGTGTACAGGACCACAGCGGGCTCGTTCCAGTCGTACGTGAAGGCGTCGTGCAGCTTGAAGCCAGAGCCGCTCCCCGTGTAGTCCAAGGAGTTGCTGTAGTTGTAGCCGACGTCCTTCGGCATGTCGATCCTTGCCCCGAACGCGACAGCCGCCTGCGCGTGCGGTGCGAACGCAAGGACCATCGCCGACGTCAGCGCCAACGCTGACATCAGTCGTCTTGCCATCCGTCCCTCCCTTCGTGCCTTTGCCTGCCACGCTAGGCTCGGCCCAGCCGGGCCACCGTGCACGGCGTAGCCAATATGAACTAGTTGCTCCGGTCAAGGGGCCTATGGTCCCGAACTGGACGGGTTAGGAAAAACTGGCCATCCCCAGCTCACACCGCCTTGCCCACCGACGCGGAAGCCCATGATCCGCGAAGGGCGGATACCTACCTCTTGACTGAATGGCCATTCAGCCGTTAGTCTGCGGCTTCACTTGGTCGTATAGGTGTTGTCGGTCGCCGGAGATACCTGATGACTGAACGCAGATTCAGACATGATCCAGACGACATGTGGTGGGTCTCGGAAGGCCGCTGCATAGGGGAGGACCCCGAACTCTTCTTCCCCGTCGGCACGACCGAGCCTGCGCTGCAGCAGACCGAGCGCGCCAAGGCCGTGTGCGACGGCTGCCACGTAAGGCACATCTGCCTGGAGTGGGCCCTCTCCACGTACCAGGACGCCGGGGTCTGGGGCGGTCTGGACGAGGAGGAGCGCCGGGTCATCCGCCGGGCCCGCAGACGCGCCGCGGCCGCGGCCACTGCGCAGGACGACCTCATCGCCGTCTGAGCCGTCACGCCTGACTGGACGGACATAGCTCTTCGATGGGGCACTCGGAACACAGTGGCTTCTTCGCGTTGCACACTGCCCGCCCGTGCTCGATCAGCACGTAGGTGAGCCCGAACCACTCGTCGCGTGGGATCAGCGC
This sequence comes from uncultured Actinomycetes bacterium, assembly GCA_964535065.1. GTDB lineage: Bacteria > Actinomycetota > UBA4738 > UBA4738 > HRBIN12 > AC-51. The sequence goes on along the minus strand of CAZHRY010000009.1, from coordinate 37,176 downwards.
CATCAGGTCGCGCTCGATCTTGTCCGGGTCTTTCTCGGAGCTGAACCCGATCCGGTTCGCGAGCCTCTTCACGTGGGTGTCCACGGCGACGCCCTCGACCTTGCCGAACCCGTTCCCCAGGACGATGTTGGCGGTCTTGCGTGCAACGCCCCGCAGGGTCAGCAGGTCCTCCATCGTGTCGGGCACCTTGCCTCCGTACTCCTCGATGATCCTCAGGCACGCGGCACGTATCGAGGCGGCCTTCTGGTTGAAGAACCCCGTCGGCTTGATATCGGCCCTCAGCTCGTCCTCGGGTACCTTCAGGTAGTCCCGCGGTGTCCGGTACTTGGTGAACAGCGTCGCCGTCACCTCGTTGACCTTCTGGTCCGTGCACTGAGCCGACAGGATCGTCGCGACGAGGATCTCCAAGGGGTTGGAGAAGTTCAGCGCCACCTTGGCATCGGGGTAGGCGCGCTGCAGCAGCTTGATCACCTTCGGCGCGCGCTCGCCGATGGGCGCGTCTCGCCGGGCTGCGGAGCTCTTCATCGCCGGCAGGCTACCTCTCAGCCCTCGAGCTGCAGCTCGAACGTCTCTCCTGCCGCGTACTCACTCCAGACCCCTGACCGCAGCAGGTGCACCCGCCCTCTCCCCCGCACCTCCCAGGTGGCGCCGTCGCCCAGCATCGCGGTGGACTCGTCTATCCCCACGAAATCCTCTCCTTCGCGCAGCGATCCGGTGATGAACTCGTGCGCACCCGGATACCACTGCTCGACGGTGTCGAAGTGCGGTCCGAAGAGCACGTTCGGCAGGTATCCCAAGCCCGGCTTCCACACATCCTCGCTCAGGAGGTTCACCGCCGTGTCGTAGGTAACGTCGGTCAGGAAAGCGACCCCCGCGGAGCATCCGGCGAAGGCGAGACCGTCGCCCAAGCGCTCGGTGAGACGCTGCCAGAACGCCGAGCCCCGGAGGCACTCCGCGAGTGCATACGGGTTTCCTCCCGAGAAGAAGACCATCGAGGCGTCTTCCAGCATCGAGATCGCCTCGGGGGCGTCCGCGTCCTGGCGCCGCTGGATCGGAGCCACCTGCACGGGGAGGCCTAGGCGCTCGTAGTGGGCACATCCCCGCGCGGCCCAGTCACGGAACACGTCTTCACCCTCGGGCGCGGACGCCGCTGGAACGACCAGGACCGATCCACCCGGCGAGGCGCGCTCCAGCAGCCAGCGGTCCACCTCGTCGTGCCAGGCTTCGAACTCGCCGGCGCCCATGAAAGCGAACGCCCTGCTCACCGCAGCTCCTCCGGCCTCATCTCGAGATCAAGGCGGCCACCTATCTCTGCGGCGACGTCCAGCACCGCATCGAGGTCCTCGGCCTCGGTCCGGAAGTTCACGATGCACACGCGCAGCGCGTAGCGGCCTCCGGCCAACACCGCGTTCGAGACGAACACGCGCCCGTCGGATTGGATCTCGTTCATGAGCCGTTCGTTCAGCGTGTTCAGGTAGCCCTCCGCGCCCTCACCCTGAGGGAGCGCGTCCGGGACGAACCTGAACACGGCGATCGAAAGGCTCGGCGGAGCGCACAGTTCGAACTCCGGACGCTCTTCGACCCGAGCGGCGAGATAGCGGACCAGTTCGGCGTCGTGCGAGATCCGCCGGGCGTAGGCGTTACGGCCGTGAGCCAGTAGCGAGACCCAGACCTTGAGGGCCCAGAAGCCGCGGGAGAAGTGCGGCCCCAACCTCCCGAGATCCACACCCGCCCCGGTGTGTTCCTTGTCCTGATGCACGTACGCCACGTACATGTCGAAGGAGTCGCTCAGGTGCGACGCATCGCGGACCAGGACGCAGCCGCCGGAGTGCGGCGTATACAGCCACTTGTGTGGATCGAAGGCGATGGAGTCGGCGCGCTCGATCCCTCCGAGCAGAGAGCGCAGGTCGTCTGCGAGCATCGCGGGCCCCCCGTAAGCCGCGTCCACGTGGAACCAGAGGCCCTCCTCGGCGCAGAGATCGGCTATGGCATCCAGCGGGTCGATGGCCCCAGTCCCGACCGTCCCCGCGGTTCCCACGACGCAGAAAGGACGTACACCCGCTTCTCGATCCGTCGCTATCTGCTCGCGCAGCGCGACGAGGTCCATCCGGTAGACATCGTCCACGGGCACCCGCCTGACGTTCCCCCAGCCGATGCCCAGCATGTCGGACGCTCTCTGGCTGACGACGTGCGTCTCGGTGGACAGGTACAGGCCCAATGGCGGTCCCACACCGACTCCGTCGTTGCGGACGTCCCAGCCGGCCTTCTGGTCGCGGGCCGTCTTCAGCGCCACGAAGTTCGCCATCGCACCACCGGACGTCAGCTCTCCGCCTGCCGTCTGGGGCATGCCGAACACGTCGTGGGCGAACCAGCGGATCAGCGCCAACTCGATCTCGGTGGCGGAGGGGCCCAGCATCCAGCCGCCCGCGTTCATGTTCAGGCCGGCCGCCAGCAGGTCGGCGGCAGCACCCGGCACGGTGCCGGCTCCCGAGATGTAGCCCATGAACCGCGGGTGGCCCTGGTAGGCGGACCACTCGAGCGCCACTTCACGCAGATAGGCGAGGAGATCCTGCTCGGGCATCGGGTCGTCGGGTACCGGAACGGCCACAGCGCCGCGGACCTGCTCGGCGGTCTGGTCGCGCTTCACCGGCAGGTCGGGCAGGCGCTCCAGGAGCTCTTCCCAGATGTCGGCGACGCCGTCGGCGAACGCCCTCGCCCGCTTGGGTTCCCAGTCCAGCTCCCTGAACGCTTCCGGCCTGTCCGTCATCCCTTCTCCCCTGCGAGCCTGAAGAACTCCCCCGCCATCCATTCCCTCATGCGGTCGCCGAACACGTGCACCAGCCCCTCCACCTGGCTCTCGTGGGCCTTGATCGCCTCGAACTTCATGTCGAGGATGTCGCCGGGCAGCATGTACGAGATGGCCAGCTCATCCGCGGGTGTGAGAGGCGGCGTCCCGGGGCGGAAGATGTTGAAGGGCTCGAGCTGCTCCATCCATCCGTCCACCCACTCGGGGGTGTAGGTCGCGTACATCAGGCGCGCGCCCGGCTTGCCCACACGCTCGAACGCCTGGGTGGCCCAGGCGCAGACATCCTTGTGCCCCCGGTGCCCGGTCATCCCCTCAGGCCCGAAGGTGAGCACGGTGTCGGGCTGGACCTCCTCCATGATCCGCTGGACCTGCTCGGCCCCCGAACCGTCCAGCGGCGTGTCCATGTCCACGTCAACCGGGCCTTCGAGGAACCGGTGTTCGATGCCGCCGAGGATCTCGAGCGATCGCATCAACTCGCGCGTCCGGATCTGGGCCATCTGCTCCGGCGGCCATCGCTCGTGATCCATGGAACCGCCCTCGCCCCTGGTCGCGGTCACGTCCACCACGCGGTTCCCCGCACGCACGGAGGCGGCCATCAGTCCGGCCGTCAAGTAGATGTCGTCGTCCGGATGCGCCCAGATCCCAAGCAGCGTTCCCAGCTCGTCCATCGATGCACCCCCCTTAGAGCATCGACCCCGAGGTCAACAGCTTCGCGCGGAAGCGTTACACATCCGGCGGAACCGCGTGAAGCCCCCGGGCGGCTACGCCTCTGTTGGGAACTCGTACGTCCGGATCAGCTCGTGGATCTTGAGACGCAGCTCCTCGGGAACGTCCTGCTCCGCGCACTTGGAGTGGATCAGCTCTTTCACGTGCTTGCGGAACTCCGCCTTGTCCATGCAGGGACCACAGCCGGACAGGTGCCGCTCGACCACCACCTGGACCCCCACGTCCGCCTCGCCGTCGAGCACGAGCTCGATCTGCTTGAGGGTCTCTTCGCAGTCGGGACCGCAATCAGTCATCAACCAGCCCCCGTTCCTTCGCCGCATCCCACAACGCCTTCTCGAGCGCTTTCCTTCCCCGGTGCAGCCGCGACATCACGGTGCCGATCGGCGTGTCCATCATCTCCGCTATCTCCTTGTAGGAGAACCCCTCTACGTCGGCCAGCAGCACGGGTATCCGGAAGTTCTCCGGAAGGGATTCCAGCGCAGCCTTCACGTCCTGGTCGGGGATCTTGTCGAGCACCTCTTCTTCAGCAGACCCCTCGATGCTGCGGGCCCCGAGGCGGTCGAAGAGGTACCAGTCCTCAAGATCGTCCGGGCCCTCCACGATCTGAGGCTCGCGCTGCTTCTTGCGATAGGTGTTGATGTACGAGTTGGTGAGGATCCGGTATAGCCACGCCTTCAGATTGGTCCCTTCCTCGAACGAGGCGAACCCGCGGAAGGCGCGCAGCACAGCGTCCTGAACGAGGTCCTCGGCGTCCACCGGGCTCCTGGTCAACCGGAGCGCGGCCCCGTAGAGGGAAGGCAGCTGGGGAAGGACGTCGCGCTCGAACCGATCCTTCAGTTCCTGTTCTTCCCGGGCGGCAGCTTGAGCCATCCGCTACAGGTTAGCCGTATCCAGGCCGCTGGCTCCGGAGGGATGCGGGGGCTGAACCCTGCTCTCCTGCACCTGCCCGGTCCCGTCGATCGCCCGCACCGTGACCACCTGGGCGCCGGGGTCGAAGGCGAGCTTCCATCGGCGCCAGGTGAAGCCCGACAGGGCGGGCTCCAGGTCGGCGGGCATCCAGGTGGCCCCGTCGTCGAAAGAGACCTCGACGGCGCGGATACCCCGGTCGCCGGCGAAGGCGACGCCCGCCACGACGAGCTGCTCGGCCGCCTCGTCCACGGCGTCTATCCGAGACCACGTCTTGACCACGGCGGCCTTGATCCAACCCCGCTGCTCCCAGTAGCCCTGGTACGGCTCGGTCACGACCTCGATCGACCGGAGCCACTTGGGCTGCTTCATCCCGTAGTAGCCGGGGGCGAGCAGCCGGGCCGGGAAGCCGTGCTCGCGCGGCAGGGTCATGCCGTCCATGCCGACGGCGACCAGCGTGACGGGCCGCAGGGCGTCGGCGAGCGGGAGGGAGTCGCTGTAGCCGCTGATGGCGCGGAACACAACCTCGACGGCACCGTCCCTGATCCCGGCGCGCTCCAAGACGTCCGGGAGCCTCACGCCGGTCCAGCGGGCCGTCGAGATCAGGTCGCCGCCGATCTGATTGGAGATGCACTCAAGCGTCGCGAACTGCTCCACGAGGGGGAAGGCGAGGAGGTCGTCGTACGACAGGTCGAAGGGCTCGTCCACGTGCCCGGCCACCGAAAGACGCCACTGCCCGACGTCGATGTCGGGATCGATGACCTCCTCGTCCACCACGTAGAAGTCGGGGGTCGGCGTCACGCGAGGCGACAGGTCTTCTATCGAGTCGAATCCGGGCGAGGCGGGAGGCTGGGGGGCGGGCGTGGCCGGTTGCCTGGCGAGCGGCCGGGTGCCGGGGTTCTCACGGCGGAAGAGCTGCCCGGCCGCGAGCCAGCCGAGCGCCACGCCCGCCGCGCCGATGCCGACGGCCCTGACCGCCGTGCGTCTCGATAGGTCGGGCGAGGGCGAAGACGAAGGCGAAGATGAAGGCGAAGGTGGTCTCTCCCCGACGAGTCTGGCGAAGGTCCGGGCGGTCACCGCCGCTCCCGCCGCAGCCGGCACGGCCAGCGCGAGCGCGTAGGCGGGCCGTCCGACGGTCGTCAGGTCCGGGCGGAACATGGCGACGCCGACGGCCCACAGCGGGAGAGCGCCGAGCGCGGCGGCCGGCCTGATGCCCACGCGAGCGGCGAGCGGCGGCAGTAGGTACCTCCCCAGCAACCACGCGGTGAGCATCAGGCCGGCCGCCACCGCCGCTACGGTCAGGGGCAGCGCCAGGTGCTGAAGCATCTCGATGAAGAGCGTGGCCACCCCGCCCGGAGTGAGCCTGGCGACCGTGCTCGCGGCCGCCACGACCGGATAGGGAACGCCCGGAACCGCGGCGCAGACGACCGCCGCCAGGAGCAGCGCCGCTCCCGTCCCTGCCAGGGACGCGGCAGATCCTGCCGAGCGTGCATAGCCGCGGCTTCCTCCCATCGAACCTCAGTGCTTGCTCGGGTGCCGAGCGTGACGCGTCCTCGCTGGATCCGGGGGGTGCCTGTCGATCGGGGGATCGGCTGTCATGATGGATGCATGCCTGACCAGAACAGGGATGAGCGACGCCCAGGCGGCGGCGGGCCCGGCGGGCCGGTGGCGCCACGGCCGCGCATGGCCCCGTGGCTGCTCATCATGCTCGTCGTCGGCAGCCTGATCGCCTTCAACAGCTGGTTCAGCACCGCCGCCCGCGACTCGATCACCTTCTCCGAGTACAGGGACCTCGTCGATCAGGAGAAGATCGTCGGGGTGGTCCAGATCTCTTCGACCTCGATCACCGGCACCTACCGCGACGAGCAGGGTTCCGAGGTTCCGTTCGCCACCGAGCTGGCCGACGGCTTCACGGCCAACGACGAGCTGGAGTACCTGCAGTCCCGGCAGGTCAACGTCGAGATGAAGGGGGCCGACGTCTGGCTCGGGCTGGTCGTCAACCTCCTGCCCCTGCTGCTGCTCATGGGCCTCATCTACTGGTTCTTGTTCCGCAGGATGGGCGGCGGCTCGAGCAACCCGCTCACGATGGGACGGAACAAGGTCAAGATCTACGACCGCAAAGAGATGAAGACGAACTTCTCCGACGTCGCCGGCGTGGACGAGGCCAAGGAGGAGTTGAAGGAGATCGTCGAGTTCCTGAAGAACCCGAAGAAGTACCAGAGGCTCGGCGGCCGGATCCCCAAGGGCGTCCTGCTGCTCGGTCCACCGGGGTGCGGCAAGACGCTGCTGGCCCGAGCGGTGGCCGGTGAAGCCAACGTCCCGTTCTTCTTCATGAGCGGTTCGGAGTTCGTCGAGATGTTCGTGGGACTCGGCGCCGCGCGCGTGCGCGAGCTGTTCCAGCAGGCGAAGGAGAAGGCGCCCGCGCTGGTCTTCTTGGACGAGATCGACACGATCGGCAAGGGCCGCTCGGGGGCGCTGGGCGCCGGCTTCGGTGCCCACGACGAGCGGGAGCAGACGCTCAACCAGTTGCTCGTCGAGATGGACGGTTTCGACTCCAGCAAGGGAGTCATCATCATGGCCGCCACCAACCGTCCCGACGTCCTGGACCCGGCGCTCGTCAGGCCCGGCCGGTTCGACCGCCAGGTCGTCGTGGACCGTCCCGACCTGAAGGGCCGCGAGGAGATCCTGCGGGTCCACGCGCGAGGCGTGGCGCTGGACCCGCGCGTCGATCTGCGAACGATCGCCGCTCGGACGCCGGGGTTCACGGGTGCCGACCTCGAGAACGTGGTCAACGAGGCCGCTCTCCTCGCCGCGCGCCGCGAGAAGAACTCCGTCACCGAGCACGAGCTGGAGGAGGCGATCGACCGCGCCGCGATGGGCCTGGAACGCAAGTCCCGCGTCATGAGCCCCAAGGAGAAGACCCGGGTGGCGTCGCACGAGATGGGACACGCCCTGGTGGCCCACTTCTCGGAGAACCTCGATCCGGTCCACCGCGTGACGATCATCCCCCGCGGGACCGCGGCTCTTGGTCTCACGATGACCAGGCCGCTCGAAGACCGCTACCTGGCCACCGAGCCAGAGCTGCGCGACATGCTCGCCTTCGCGATGGGCGGCCGCGTGGCCGAGGAGCTGGTGTTCGGCGAGGTCTCCACCGGGGCACAGAACGACCTGGAGAAGGCCACCCAGATCGCCCGAGCGATGGTGTCCCAGTACGGGATGAGCGAGTCGGTCGGGCCGCTGTCACTTGGCCCCGACGACCCGAACGCGATGTTCACCGGCCCCAAGATCTCGGGAGGGACCGCCGAAAAGATCGACCAGGAGGTCCTGCGGCTGCTGAACGAGGCCCACGACCGGGCCGAGCGGATACTCATCGATAGGCGACAGCTGCTGGACGACCTAAGCGCCCTGCTGCTGGTGACGGAGACGATCGCGGGCGACGAACTCGAGGCCTACGCGACGGGGACCAAGCCGATCCCCGACCCCGAGGAGGTCAAGCGCATGGCCGGGGAGCGCGCGGCCGCCGCCGCCCTGGCAGCTCGGATCGACGAACCGGAGCGGCGTCCCGCGCGCTCCCCGCGGCCGGCACCGGCGATGCCTCCGGCCCCGCCGCTGCCGGCCGACTGACCGGCCCGCCGGCATCTCGGCTGCGATTCCTCAGTGGTGATGATTCTCGTCCTCGGGCTCGCCCGACAGCACCAGATCCCAGCGGTCGCGCCACAGGTCCAGGAACCTGTAGAAGTTCCGCTTCGACCACTTCGCTCTCTCGTCCGGCGGGGTCTCGAACCACATCCGGTGGCCGTGCCTGGTGACCGGCACGTCCACGACCTCGCACCGGTAGCCGACATCCTTCACCCGGAACGACCATTCGATGTCTGCGGTCCTGTACCAACGGAACTTCTCGTCGAAGCCTCCGATCCGTGTAAGCAAGTCGCGCCGGAAGGCCATGAGGTACCCCTCCACGGCATCGCAAGGTCCGGGCCCTTCGGCTTCCTCGAACTCACGCAGATCGCGCGTCGTGACGCCGAAGGGCCCGCACACACCCAGGCCATCGTCGTCGAGCGCCTCCGCCAGCGGGCCGAGCACGTCGCCCGCCGGTTCGACCGAGCCGTCGAGCACCAGGACGACCCGGCCGCGCGAGCGCCGCAACCCGGCGTTTCGAGCCGCGCCCCAGCCGGTGCCATCTTCCAGGGTGACGACCTCGACGTCGGGTCCCCACCGGCCAGGCTCCTGCCCCGTGACGTCCGCCACGACGTACTGGAGCTCCCTCTCGCCCGAACGGCGCCGGAAGGCCGCCAGGGCGCGCTCGATATCTTCCGGCCAGCCCTCGCACACCCAGTGCAGGCTGAATGCTGCGGTCGCGGGCTCGTCCAGCACGCTCGGCACATCGGCAGCCCTCCACCGGACCTGCTCGATCCGGATCGGCTCCAAGTCCCAACCTCCGGGTGAGTCATGAACCGTCCAGCCCTCGGCGAGGATCCGATCCCGGAGCGAGTCGGCCAGGGCGAAATCCTTCGCCTGGCGCGCCCGAGCCCGCTGCTCGGCCAGCTCTCTTACCCGATCGGACGGGTCGGCTCCCCCCATCGCATCCGATCCTCCGGCGAAACGGCCGATATGACCAGCCCCTGCCTGGGGCGACGTGGTCAAGCCGTGGCGCTCTTCGCCGCTTTGCGCAAACGGGCCGCCATCGCCTCCAGGGTTCGCAGCGCGATCGACGGGTGCTCTACGAGCATCCCCCTATAGACCCATTCGGTCAGCGCGAGCAGCCTCACGTCGGTCTTGGCGGTGACGGTGGCGGTTCGGGGCCCGCCGTCCAGCAAGGCCATCTCGCCGAAGAAGTCGCCGGCCTTCAGGTGGTTGACCTTGCGGCCGCCGATGGTCACCAGGGCCTCGCCCTCGTCGATGATGAAGAGGCCGGCGCCCGGCTGACCTTCGGCGGCGATGACCGTGCCCGCCTTGTGCTCCAACGGCTTCACGGCGCGCGCGATCGTTTGAAGCTCCCTCTTCGAGCAGCCCGAGAAGATCGGCACGGTCGAAAGACGATCGAGCAGCTTGGCGGTCACTCCCCCTCCTAGGGTCCGGGTGCTGAGGATGCTACGCGGCCGCGACCCCTCCGGTCCAGCCAGGGTCGGGCCCGCCGGTCAATCCACCCTCCACCTGCGCCAGTAGGCCGCGAGGTCGAAGTCCGGCAGGTCCCTGGCCGCTGCAGCCTCGACCCTTGCCTTGAACGAGCGGCCCGTGGCAACCCCGAACCGATGCTGATCGGCGTACGCTGCCAGCAGCCGCTCGAAACGGGCCAGACCGAACCGACCGGCGAGATCACCCAGCATGCAGGCGCCCTGGCTGTAGACGATCCAGTACGAGTCCGGATGCGTGCTGAAGTAGCCCATGTCGTTGGTGAGCCTGGCGCTCGCCTCGGGCCACTCGGAGGGCGAGCACTCCGTCAGCGGCTTCCCGGGAAGGGTCTGGGACCACGTGGCGAACGACTCGTCCAGCCAGGGCTCGGCGTACTGGTTGTTGCCCACGATCCCGTACCACCACTGGTGCGCGATCTCGTGCGCGGTGACGAAGTCCCAGGGGTTGGCGAACACGATCTGCGGGTACTCCATTCCGGCGAACGTCACGAAGGCCGTCTGCAGAACGTCCACCTCTCGGTACGGGTACCGACCGAACGCCCGACCGAACGTCGTCATCGCATCGACCGCCCAACCGAGTTGCCGGCGAGCCATCTCGCCGTCCCCGGGTGAGTACCAGATCCGGACCTCGGCGTGGCCAGCCCTGCCACCGACCGAGCGCAGGTTCCCCGCCGCCCATGCGAAATCCCGAACGTCGTGTGCGCCGAAGGTCCGCGCGACGCGGCCGCCGGATCGCTGCTTCTCGACCATCACGCCGGTGGCCGGCGTTTTCAAGCCGATCGGCACATCCAGCGTCACGCGGAAGCGGCCGGCAAGCGAGAAGAAGCTCTCGCCGAACGCCGTGTACGGTTCCAAGTGCCAGCTCGCGCCTTCGCGCACGGCCAGGATGGGCAGGGCGTTGCCGAGCATCGCGACCCCCTCGTGGTACCCGAACCGATCGTTGCGATGCGGCACCTCGATGCGGATCTCGAGCTCGATCGTCTTCGCCGAGCCCGGCGCGAGCGGTTCCGAGAACTCGATCGGGTAGGCGGTGCACCTGCGCTCGGGCGCGCCGAGCGACCCGTGCCGCACCGAGGTCATCGTCACCCGCCGGGGAGAGCACCCATCAACGCCGTTGGCCCAGAGGCGGAGCCACACGCGTTGCAGCGCAGTGGCTCCCGTGTTACGGAACCAGACCTCTTGAGTGCCCACCCAGGTCCGGCCGCTCTCGCCGCTACGGAGCTGGACGGTGTAGGCAGGCTCGGAGGGGGTCATCGAGCGGGGGGTCGCGCCGGCCGCGCGCACGCCTCCCGCGGGGAGCATCGCCAGGGCGACGGCGATCGCCGTCGCCCGCAGGAAGGCGGCCATGGCTCGGTAGCCTATCGCAGCCGAGCGCGGCGATGCTCGCGCCCGTCACGCCTCGCAGCCGATGCCGTCGCCGTCCCCATCGAAACCGTGGGGGTCGTCGCCGGTGACCTCGAAGTAGGAGACGCCGACGTCGGCGCAATCCAGGTCAGGCGGATACGGAGGGATGCACACGTCTGGATAGGAGGGATCGCAGGCGCCGCCACCGGGCTCGGTGGTCGGCTCAGGGCTAGGCTCGGTGATGTCGCAGCTCCCCCACAGGCCCGTCTCCTCGCTCCGTGCGTCCCGCTGCGCCTCGCGGAACCTATCCACGTACTTCACGTTGGGCGGATAGGTGGACACCGTGGCGAAGCCGCGCCTCACCAGAACCTCGTTGAACAGCCGAGGCCCGAGCCAGACGTAGGCCAGGGTTCTCCCGTAACGGTCGGTGCGCTCCACGTCGAACTCCAGCCGGACCCGCTCGCCGGCGAGGTTCTTCGTCGCGAAGTTCGAGGCCGCCTTTCCGAAGCACTCCACCGGCTCGGTCGGATGCACCGTCTCGGGTGTGTCGATGCCGATCAGCCTCACGGTGACTGACGAGCCCCGGTACATGACCTCGAGCGTGTCCCCGTCGACCACGCGGGTGACGGTTGCGTTGGCCGGCTCGACGCCCTCGGATGGAGGTGGCTCCTGCGTCGGCGAAGCTCCCTGCGTCGGAGAAGCACCCTGCGTCGGCGAAGCACCCTGCGTCGGCGAAGTCGGCGATGGCGGTTGCGCCGTCGTGGGCTGACCGCTTCTCGAAGGCGCCGGCCCGTCCGCGACCTCGGCCGGCTGCTCGGCCCCGTAGGCGACCGCCCACGCCAGCACTGCGCCCGTGATCAGCCCCGCCAGGAACCTGTGACGGTCGAACCAACGCGCGAACCTCGACGCTTCTCGCATGCCATCCCCGACGCCGGTTGTACCTCTGTATAACACGACCGGGGCCCGGGACGGCACGTTCTTGAATCCCGTTCGGAGTGCTCCAGACTCGATCCCAACCTACTGAAGGGGGGACGGATGGACGCGCAGCGATGGGAGAAGCTCGCGGCATACACCGGGGCAGTGGCTCTGGTGCTGTGGGGCGCCGCTTACATCATGGTCGGGACACCACCTGCGTCCGACGCCCCGGCGACGGAGATCCTCACTTGGGGCGCCGACAAGCGGGACTCGGTCCTGCTCGCCGCCTACCTGGGAGGGATCGGAGGGGTCTTCTTCATCTGGTGGACCTCCAGCATCCGAAGCTACCTGCGGTCCGCCGAGGGGGGCACGGGACGGCTTTCGGCGATCGTGTTCGCCGCGGGGATCCTGACGATCGCCGTGAGCACCGCGGCCGAAGTCATGAGGCTGCTTCTGGTCCTGCGGCTCCCCGAGGCAGGGAACCCCGTCACGGCCCAGCTCTTGTTCGACGGGACCACCGTGTTCTACGCGATGAGCTGGTTCCCGGCAGTGGCGATGGCAGCCGCGATCGGGGTCATCACGATGCGCCACGGCGCGTTCCCTGCTTGGTTCGGCTACGTCAGCTACGCAGGGGCGATCGTCTTCCTTCTGGCCGGGTACGGCATCAGCGCGACGACGGGTGCGTTCGCCTCGGACGGCGCGGTCGCCATGCTGGCGTTCGCGGCCTCGACGATCTGGTACATCGCCTTGCTGGTGCTACTGGTCCAGCGCGTCGGCAAGACAGCGGCGGCCTAGGATCAGCCTCGGCAATGAAGAGAGCCAGTGGGGGCCGGCCGCCTTCGGCGGCCGGCCCCACATCCGTCGCGGGGGAAGGATTTGAACCTTCGACCTCTGGGTTATGAGCCCAGCGAGCTACCGGACTGCTCCACCCCGCAGGACGAGGTTAGCGGAGGATGCCCCTCTCGCCAAACCCCTACACGCGGATCGCGAGCCGCCCTCCGACGTGCAGGCCGTCCACCACGCCGTCCGGCCTTCGCCTGAAGTAGCCCTTCATGCCCCTGGCGGGGCCGTCCGTGACGATGTACCGGTCGCCCTCGCCATCCAGGATCCCGAGCGGCATGGGGGGCTCGTCCGTCTCCTCCTCGCCCATGGCTTCGAGCACCTCCGGCTTCGTCTTGGCTTCCACCAGAAGACCTCCGTCAACGGCGGAGACGGTGCAGATGCTCGCTATCGTCTCGTAGGTGCCGGTGTATGCGGCGAGCGCCTCCTGCCCCAGCTCGGTCGGCTCGGGGTCTCGCACCTCGATGCCCAGGAAGGCCTCGAACGCCCAGCGCGTCAGTTCCTCGTTGAACTCGGCGCCGTTGGGTCCGCAGTTGGTCAAGGCCGTTAGGGCGAACCCGCGGCTGGGGACCATCTCGAAGATCGAGTGCTGGCCCACCGTGGTCCCGCCGTGCGCGACGACCCGCACTCCTTCGACGTCCCTGAGCAACCAGCTGATCCCGACCGCATCCCCGATGGCGCTCCCCGGACAGTGGGCGGTCGGTTCCTGCATCCTTCGGACCACATCCTCGGACAGCAGCCGAGCGCCATCAGGCGCCACACCCCCCTCGATGTGGAAGCGGGCCCACGCGATCTGGTCGGCGGCGTTGGCGACCATGCCCCCCATCGGGTTGCCGTACCGGCCCATGTGCCACGGCTTGGCAACCTTGACCTCCCCCTCTTCGGAGCGGTGGTGACCGACCGCGAACCGTTCGGTCATGATCTCGTGAGGGAAGAAGAAGCTCCTTCCCATCGCGAGCGGCTCCAGCAACATCTCCCTCACGGCCTGCTCGTACGTCTTGCCGGTCACCACCTCGATGATCCGCCCGGCCACGGATAGCGAAGCGTTGTTGTAGGAGACGGTGTCTCCGAGCGGCGTCACCTGCTCGATCGAGTCCATCCGAGCCACGTACCGCGCAAGGGCATCGTCTCCTTCGCCCTGGTCTTCGAAGAAGTCCCCGTCCCAACCGGCCGTGTGGTTCAGCAGGTGAAGCACGGTGACCTCGCGAGCGACCTGCTCGTCCTTAAGCCGGAACTCGGGCAGGTAGGACCTCACCCGCGCTGAGAGATCGACCTTGCCGGCCTCGACGAGCATCATCAGCACCGTGGCCGTGTAGGTCTTCCCGGTTGAGCCGATCTGGAAGAGGGTCCGCTCATCGACCGGCAGCGGATCGTCGATGCTCGTGACCCCCATGAACGCGTACTCGGCGCGCCCGTCTATCAGGACGCCGACGGCGACGCCGAGCACGTCCAGGGCCCCGGCGCGTTCCTCGACCTGGCGTTGCAGCTGCTGTTCGCTCATCGTGAGGGCCTCCTCGGATCGAGCCTTGGGGATGCTACCGAGCCGGGTCAGACGTCGGAGGAGATGACGAAGAAGCCGTCCGTGCGGTGGACGACGATGACGTACGCGGGCGCGTTCCCGCCGACCGGATCGATCTCGAGCTCCCACATGGACCGTGTCAGCCGGCGCCGGTCCTCCCGGCCGCAGATCTCGCTCGTGATCCCCACCCTCGACAGGAAGAAGTCGTAGACCTCCGACCGGTCACCGGCGCTCGTCCTGAGGCGATCGAGCCGGTGCACCTCGTCGTGGATCAGCAAGCCTTCACCGGAGAACGGGCCACCGAACTCGCTCCTCGTGTACTCCGTCGGAGTACTCCAGCCCCACTTCTCGACGAAGAAGGCGTCCAGCATTCCCCATGCGGCCTCCGGATGGTACGAGTCGGGGTGTCTCGTGCCGAGGTACGCCATGACGATCCGGTAGGCGCGGGCCGCGTCGCCGCGCTCGCTCGGCGCGAGGCCCTGAAGGGCGGCGCACTCCCTCCTCTGGGGCACGGCGCTCGCTGCGTCCGGGAAGGCTCCCGGCGGAGGCGCCGTGCACGAACTCAAGGCCGAGGCAACCAGCAAGGCCGCCAGCCCGGGGAAGACGGTTGGGCGCACTCCCGCATCCTAGATCGCCTCGGCCGCGTACCATCGGGCACATGCCAAGGATCGGGTCCCTCCTCGACGGCCACGAGGACGCCGGCGCCCCGGGCGGCACCCGGGAGATCCGCAACCCCGCCGACCTGGAAGACGTGGTGGCCGAGGCCGCTCTGGGCGACGCCTCCACGCTGGTCGAGGCCGCGCGCAGTGCGAAGGCCGCCCAGCCGGGCTGGGCCGCCGTGCCCGCGCCGGTCCGCGGCCGCGCGATCCAGAACCTGGGCCGGCTGGTCGAGGACAACTTCGAAGCGCTCGCGCAGCTCCTCACACGAGAGATCGGCAAGCCGATCAAGGAATCCCGCGGCGAGGTCCAGGAGGTCGTGGACACCTGCAACTTCTTCCTTTCGGAGGGCCGTCGGCTGTACGGCATGACGGTGCCGAGCGAGATGCCCGACAAGCATCTGTTCACCTTCCGCATGCCGGTAGGAACGGCGGCGATCGTCACCGCCGGCAACTTTCCGGTGGCCGTCCCCTCTTGGTACATCGTCCCCGCGCTCCTGTGCGGCAACACGGTGGTCTGGAAGCCTGCCGAGTACACGCCCGCCACCGCGCACGCCTTCGCCCAGCTGATCCTCCACGCTGGGTTCCCCGAGGGGACGTTCCAGATGGTCCTTGCGGACGGCGAGCAGACGTTCGCCGGGCTGGGGCCAGCCCTCGACGAGGGCCTCATCGACAAGGTCGGGTTCACCGGCTCGACCGACGTGGGACGGAGGATCGGAGAGCTGTGCGGGCGGCACCTGCAGTCGCCGTGCCTGGAGCTGGGGGGCAAGAACCCGATGGTGATCATGCCCGACGCCGACCTTGACCTAGCGGTCGAGGGCGCGCTGTTCTCGGGCTTCGGAACCGCCGGGCAGCGGTGCACGTCGCTCGGAACCGCCATCGTCCACCGCGACGTCTACGACGACTTCCTCGCACGATTCTCGAAGGCCACGGCGGAGGCGCCTATCGGCGACCCCGCCCAGCCCGTCCTCTACGGCCCGATGATCGACCGGCGCTTCGCTGAAAGGTTCGAGGGATGGCTCGGCCTTGTACGCGACCACCACGCGGTCATGGGCTCCACGGGGATCGGGCGCATCACCGCGGAGAACCCCCGCGAAGGGTTCGTCGGGGATCCATCGAGGGGGCTCTTCTACCACCCGTCGATCGTCGCGGGCGTGAGAGCGCAGGACGACCTGTACCGGACGGAGACCTTCGGGCCCATCGTGGGGGTGGCCGCCTTCGAGACGTTCGACGAGGCGATGGACCTAGCCAACGGGCACGGCTACGGCCTGTCAGCCAGCATCTACACGAACGACCCGAGGAACGTATTCGCCTTCCGCGAGCGGATCTCGGCCGGGATGGTCAGCGTCAACAACTCGACGAGCGGTGCCGAGGCGCACCTGCCGTTCGGAGGGAACGGGCGCAGCGGCAACGGCTCGCGCCAGTCGGGCGTATGGGTCCTGGAGCAGTTCACCCGCTGGCAGGCGATGAACTGGGACCACTCCGGGCGCCTTCAGAAGGCCCAGATGGACGTGGCCGAGCTTCCCGCGGACCCGACGTTCAGACTGTAGCCGTGATCTAGCCGCCCGGGCTGGGCGAGGCAGCGGGGCTGGCCGGAGTCGGCGTTGGGCTCGCCCCCTCTTCGCCTTGCGCCTTGGGCACGCCGGAGAGCTCCGCGGCGCGCTCGACGAGCACCTGCGCAGCCTCGATCTCGTCCTGGTAGCTGGCCAGGTCGCCCGCGCGCAACGCCTCCTCTGCCGCAGCGAAATGCTCGCCGGCCCGGCGCAGCAGCTCCCTTATCTGGCTCTTCACCGTCCCGCCCGGCTCTTCGCCTCCGTCCGGCGGCTCTTCCTCGCCGACCGCGGCGGCCAGGGCCTCCACGAGCGAATCTCCGAGGGACACGTCCCCGCTGGACCCGTTGACGAGCACGACCTTGAACAGCTCCGGAACCGAGGTCTGCTGCTGAGCCCGCACATAGACCGGCTGGACATAAAGCAGGGAGTCATCGACCGGGATGATCAGGAAGTCGCCGAAGCTGACGTCGGACCCGGCCTGACTGAGCAGCGTCCGCTGGGAGGAGAACGAAGGATCCTGGTTGATCCTCGCGAACACCTGCGAGGGCCCTTCGATGTTGCGGCCCTCCGGGTACCGGTAGACCGTGAGCTGGCCGTAGGTATCCGGGTCGGAGGACGCCGACATCCACGCGACCAGCGGCAAGCGCTCGGCGGGGACGAAAGGCAGAACGAGCCGGAAATCCTCGGTCGACTCGCCAGGAAGTCGCAGCAACTGGTAGTAGGGCAGCATCCTGTTGACGCTGCCGTCGGATCGGACCGGCTCGGTCGGATCGACCGGCACCTCCCAGAAGTCCCTCTTCTGGTAGAAGTTCACGGGGTCTTGGACGTGGTAGTTGGCGTACTGCGTCGCCTGGATCTGCAGCAGGTTCTCGGGATAGCGGAAGTGCTCCTCCAGCGACGGGCCGGCCGTCTGGATGTCCGTGAACAGGCTGGGGTACACGCGGGCCCACGTGGCGACGATCGGCTCCGTCAGGTCCGCGTAGTAGGTGATCGTGCCGTCGTAGGCATCGACAACGACCTTGACGGAGTTCCGTATGTAGTTGACCTGGCCTCCCTCAAGCAGGCCGTCGGTCGCGACGCCAACATCGACGCCCTGCGAGTACGGATAACGGTCCGTCACCGCGTACGCGTCCCAGATCCAGACCGGTTGCCCGTCCACCACGGCGAAGTAGGGGTCGGCGTCCAAACCGAGGAACGGCGCGGCCGCCCGAACCCGGCTGTCGATGTCACGGCGGATCAGGATCTTGCTGTCCGGCTGGATGCTTCCCGACACCAGCAGGCTGTAGTCCCGGTACTCCCAAGCGAACATCGCTCGGGTGAAGAAGGATCCGATGTCGATGCCGCCGCTACCCGTGTACTGCTGGTTCTCGGTCGCTCCCTCGAAGTCCAGCTCCTGCGTGCTGGTCCCCACCACCACGTAGTCGACGTCGCTGCTCTCGCCGTAGTAGATCCGTGGCTGCTCGAGGATGGGCTCTCCCTCGGGGGGCAGGTTCTCGAGGGTGAAGGCCGGCTGGCCTTCGATCGTCGCTGCGTTGACCTGCGCCGCCACCGCGCCGTAGCCGTGCGTGTACGCCAGGTGGAGGTTCTGCCAGGTCTGGCCACTAGGGTCGATACCCGTCTGGCTGATCTCCCGGGGCGAGACCATGATTACCCGGCGCTCGCCCCCGACCACGTACCTGTCCACGTCCACGTCGTTGAACTCGTAGTACTGGCGGATGCGCTGCAGCGACCGGAAGTTCTCCAGCAGGACCGGGTCTCCTCGCCACAGCCGGATGTTCTGAAGGGTCGTGTCGTTGGCCTGAGCCTGGGCGGCGGTGAGAGGTCCGGCGACCGTTCGGGTCTGCTCTTCGATCCCGTCCAGAGCGAATGCGGAGCGCGTCGCGGCGATGTTGTGGGCGATGTAGGGAGCCTCGTACTCCTGCTCGTTGGGCTCGACCCGGAACCGCTGGACGAACGCGGGGTACGCGGTGCCGAGCAGCACCGAAACCAGCGCCAGCAGTCCCACCGAGATGATCGGCAAGCTCCACTGCTTGAGGCGGATGTTCAGGAAGAAGAGCAGGGCGCTGATCAGAGCCACGATGACCAGGAAGTTGAGGGCGGGCAGCTGAGCGTTGACGTCGGTGTAGGAGGCCCCTTGGACGACGCCCCGCGGGGAGCTGAGCAGGTCGAATCGCCCCAGGTAGTACCCCCAAGCCTTCACAAGCATGATCGCTCCGAGCAGCACCGACAGGTGGGCGCGGGCGGCGGGCGTGACCTTGTCTGCGAACACCGGCGCCTGAGGCCGGATCCCGCCCCAGAGCACGTGCGCCAGGCCGCTCATGACGGTGATCCCGACCAGCGAGGAGAAGAGCCACCCCTGAACGAACTGCAGCCAGGGCAGCCGAAGGATGTAGAAGGCCGGGTCCCTGCCGAACAGCGGCTCCGCATCGCCGAACGAGATGCCGGACGAGTGGCGCCACATCAGGAACGCTTCCCAGTTGCCGACCACGCCGAAGCCGACGAACAGTCCCAGCAGGGCGGACCCGACCGGAACGAACCAGCGGAGCAGCGGTGCCGACAGATCCCGGATCCGCTGGATCACCTCTTGGTCTGGCGTCAGGACGCGTGTCGTGGGCCGAAGGCGTCTGGCGATGACCACGTTGACCCACAGGGTCAGGGCGAAGACGGCCCCGAACACCGCGACCAGGGTGGCGCGCGTGAAGAACGTGGTCCAGAAGACCCCTTCCTGCCCGATCTCTTTGAACCACAGGACGTCGATCACGAAGCCCGACAGGGCCGTGAAGAGCACGAAGAGCAGCACGGCCGCGGCGATGACGACCATCGGCCATCTGCGCGTCTGCATCGGTATCCGAACGCTGGACAACTGCCCTCCCCCGGCTGCGCGCGCCGGCGCCTGAAGCCAAGACTACTTCACGCCCGGGTGCCCGCCCGCAGAGCCTCCAGGGCCTCGTCGAAGGTCGAGACCGGGACTAGTTGCATCTGTCCGGTGTCCACGTCCCCCAGCTCGGCCAGGTTCTCTTCCGGTAGGAAGAAGATGGCGGCTCCGGCCTCGCGGGCGGCCACGACCTTGTCCCTGATCCCCCCGATCGGGTAGACGTCACCGTTGATGGCGATGGTCCCGGTGCCGGCGACAAGACGCCCCTCGGTCAGGTCCTCGGGCGTCATCAGGTCATACAGGCCGATCGCCCACATCAGGCCAGCCGAGGAACCGCCGACCTCGTCGCTCGCGATCGCGACCTCGAGGGGAAAGGACGACAGGAGCCTCACTCCGACCAGCTCCCGATCTTCGTCCTCCGCACACCTCTCCTTGATGAACGAGACCTCCTCGGTCTGCCCGTCCACTTCCACGAGGAACCGCAACCTCTCGCCGGGTGCCGCTGCGTCTATCAGGCGGGATGCCTCCTTCCTGCTCCCGACCGGCTCTCCCCCGATCTCCAGGACGACGTCCCCCGGATACAGGACGCCGTCGGCGGGGCACTCCTCTAGCGTTGACTCGATGAGGGCGCCCTCGCCGTGGTCACGGGGGTAGGCGGTCAGCTCGCGCAGCACGACGTAAGTCGCGTCGATCTTGCTCTGGTCCATCTGCGAGATCGCACGCTCCTGCTCTCGCTCCTCGGTGGTGCCCTCCGGGTAGACCTCCTCGTCGGGCACGAGGACCCGGTCGGCGTCGAGCCATGTCCTCACGGCTTGGAGCGGGGACGCACGGTACAGGCGAACCGTGGTCAGCACGATCCGGCCCGAGGGCTCGTACCGCTCCATGCCCTCGTAGGTGATCAAGGGGGTGACCTCTCGGACCGGGCCCGGACCCACGGAGTAGTAGGGCAAGGGAAGGAAGGCGGCCGCCGCGTCCGCTGGTCGCAGTCGAACGTAGACGGAGGGA
>CAZHRY010000009.1:5857-16889 GCA_964535065.1 uncultured Actinomycetes bacterium | reverse complement strand
GGGGGTTCCCCCCTCGCCCGGGCCCCCCCCCCCCGGGGTCGCGGGCCCGGGGCCCCCCGGCGCCCGCGGCGCGCGGCCGGCCCGCCGCGACCCAGACCACGCGAGAACGTCTCGACACCGGATGCGATGGTAGGCGACCGCTCCGAGGTAGGCTCGGACCTGGAGCAGAGCCATGACGTACCTACTGGTCTTCGTAGTTGCCGTGGCCGCCGGGATAGCGGTCTACGTATCCACCGTGCGATCCGGCCCGGCCGAGTTGCAGGGCTTCGGTCCTGAGACTGGACCGTCCATGGGCGAACAACCGATCTCCGAGCCGGGCGGCGCGTACATCCCGGTGACGGGAGGGCGCCCGGACTGGGCGAGCCGCCTGACGGGGTTCTTCGGGCTGGCCGTGGCCATCGTCGTGGGAAGCGCGGCGCTCGCCACGGCCATCGTGATCGGCTGGTCGCTGCTGAGCAGCTTGATCGGCGGCAACTGACCTCCGGCGACATCACGCCCCAGCGCGAAGCATGCCCGGCTCAACCGACCTCGGGCGTGATGTCTCGCAGCTCGAACAGCAGGTACCGCGAGAACGCATCGTCATCCCTCAGACGCCCTTCGAGGTTGTTCTCACCGGCCCAGTCGGCGAGGGCGGCCACTGTGGCCGCATCCAGCTCGCCTGAGACGGCGCCCTCGTACCTGCCCAGCGCCGCCAACCGTGCCTGCACCTCGGACACCAGCTCGGGGGTCGCGGGCAAGGCCGGGTCGCTGCGAACCAGGACGGTCTCGTCCCAAAGGCCGAAGACCCGCGCCAGCTCAGCCACCGCGGCCGGATGATCGTCAACCCGGATGTCGACGTACCGGTCGTTGCGGCCGTCGTACCCGCCCCCTTCGCGCACCACCAGGAGCGCAGCCGACTGCCTGCCTCGCCGGTCCCCGCCGGCGGCGTCACCAGCGATCAGGGCCGCGAGCAGCCTGTCGCACAGATCTCCCCCGGTCGACGCGAAGGCGCTAGCCATGTCGGCCACCACGTGCTCTCCGGCAAGGATGTTCCCCTGCACCGCGAAACCGTCGCCGGTGATGCCGCCCGCCCAATCGGTGCACCTGGACCCCGTGAACGTGGCCACGCCTCCACGCGGGTCCACGAAACCCGCCTGGCGATCGTCTCGGTTCTCGTCGCCTTCCACCACGGCATCCAACGCCTGGGCCGCGCTCATCCCCTGCTCCATGAGCGAGAGCCCGGTCGGGCCGTAGTCCGTGTTCGCCCACGATTGCGTCGCCACCGCTCCGACCCCGGCCCGAGCCCAAGGGACCACGGCGCCGACGGCCAGGAACTTCGAAGCCACGGCAACGCCGAGGTCGCCGTTCGAAGGGTCGGAGCCGACGATCGAGAAGGTCATCCCTGGGCCCAGATCACGGAGGCGACGCGGACCGGCTCCGAGACGCCCTTGAGCGAGACCTCGCGTTCGTCCTCGTACCGCAGATACGCACCGGCTGAATCGATCGTGTCAACGCTCGCCAGGATCTCGCCGCCTTCACCCAGCGCGCCGATCCTCGCCGCCTCGTGCACCGCCCGGCCGCTGTATCCCTGGCCGGCTTCGACGGCCTCGCCCGCATGGACGCCGATCCGCACCCGTGGAGCGAAGCCCGCCTCGCGCCGGTGCCGGGCCAGCTTCTGCTGGATCGCGATCGCGCACCTGAGCGCATCACCGGGCTCTTGGAACGACACGAAGAAGCCGTCCCCGGCGTGATCCACCTCGCGTCCGGAGTGCGCGGTGAACAGGCCTCGAAGCGCCTCGTCGTGCCAGCGCCGCAGCTCCGCCCAGCTCTCGTCTCCGATGGCCTCGAGGAGCGACGTCGACCCCACGATGTCGGTGAACATGAACGTGACCATCGCGCGGCTCACGCCAGAACCCCCCGTCTCGCCCTGCTGCGCCTCAAGCACTGCGCCGCAGCGCTCCGCATCCGGCAGGGCCCCCAACCTGTCGAAGGCTGCCTTGGCGGCCCGGATCTCGAGCAGCCCGCTCGCGGTGTCGCCCTTCGCGAGATGCGCTTGGCCGAGGCTCCACCTCGCTCTCGCAGCGTCGAAGGGGGCGTCCACCTTCCGCCAGAGCTTCCAACTCTCGGCGAAGGATGCGGCGGCCGCGGCCGCATCCCCACGGGCCAGCTCTAGCGAACCACGGCACTGGCTCGCGCGTGCGTGAAGGGCTTCGCTGCCGAAGCCCTCGGCGATCTTCTCCATCTCCTCGGTCGCGGCCGTCGCGGTGTCAAGATCCCCTGCGGCGATCGCGGCCTCCGCCAGAGCAAGCAGGTAACGGGCGCGTTGCAGCGGATGCCATTCGCTCTCCAGGACTGCACCGAGCAGGGACACGGCAACGTGACCCTCGCCGCGCTCCAAGGCCAGGAGCGCCAGACCCGGCTGGCCGGAGTGACCCAGCTCGTGTGCCTCGCGGAACAGATCCTGCGCTCCGTGAAGATCGCCGCGCCGCATCCTAATCTCGCCGACCTCGTAGAGGGCCTCCCCCGACACCTCGACATCGAAATCCTTCAGCTCCTCGTGCGCCCTTCGGGCTTCTTCCTCCGCTTCGGTCCATGAGCCCCGAAGGCGCATGATCTCGGCCCTGTGGACGCGGCACACGCCGGGGAACCCGGAGATCGCCTGGCGATCGCACCAGCGCTTGGCGGCTTCGGTCCATTCCCCGGCACGCGTGTAGTCCGCGAGCTGGTGGCACGTCGCGATCATGATGCAGTACACGTCTCCCGTCGCCCGCGGGCTGAGCTCCCCGCCGACCGCGGCTGCGGCGCCCTCCTCCATCAGAGCGATGCCCTCATCCACCTGTCCGGTGAGCAGGAGCGTCTTGCCCTGATACATCAGCGCGCGGGCCTGAAGGTCGCGATCCCCGAAACGCGCGCCGATCTCGAGCGCCCGCTCCTCGTGCTCGAGGGCCTTGTCCAGCTCGCCCTTCAGATGAGCCCTGATGGCCAGCCTGAGCTCGAGGTGGCCCTTCTCGGCGCAGTCCGGCTCGTCCTTCAGCAGCCGGATCGCCTTGTTCAACCAAGCGCCGGCCACCGACCGGGAGCCCGACTCCACGTCGTTGACCATCAGGGTCAGGGCGACGGTCGCGGCCTCCCGGCTTCTGCCCTCGCTCTGGAAGGCGGCGAACGCGCGCTCGTTGGCCCACGTACACGCGTCGTGACGGCCGGTCCACCAGGCTGCCTCGGCCAGGGCCCGAAGGTCGTCGGCTCCTAGGGCGCCCCCGGCGTCTGCCGCCTCGTACAGCTCGAACGCATCGGTCCAGGCGTAGCGGGCGAACGCATCCCTGGCCCGCGTGAGCGTCACTTCCGGCTGCACGGCCAAAGCTCAACTCCCTCTCCGGGACCGATCAAGGACGGTCAATCTTTCCATGGGGGAACGTGTGCGGCCAACCGGGTCACCCTGTGGCCCGATCACCGTCGGCGCACGAGCTGGAAGGCGCTGCGGTAGTCCTCCAGATGCTCGAGCATGTATCCGGCGCCGAGCGCTACGGTCTCCAGCGGCTTTTCCACCACGTGAACCGGCACCTCGCACTCCTGCGCGAGCAGCAGGTCCAGGCCTTTCAGGAGACTCCCGCCGCCGGTGAGGAACATCCCGCTCTCGAGCACGTCGTGCGTCAGTTCCGGAGGAGCCTCCGCCAGGCTGCGCTGGGCGGCTTCGATGATCCTGCGGACCGGGCCGGCCATCGCCTGCCGGACCTCGGCCTCGTCCACCTTGACCTCCACGGTGTTCCCGGTGGCCAGCTCGCGCCCGATCACGAGTGCGGCGAGCCCAGACTCCGACGGGATCGCCGACCCGATCGCGATCTTGGTCTCCTCGGCCGCCTTCTCGCCGATCGCCACGCCGTAGGTCCCGCGGATGTGCTCCTGGATGGCCACGTCCAGGTCGAACCCGCCGACCCTTGCCCCGTGGCCCGACACCACTCCTCCCATGGAGACGACCGCCATCTCGGACCTGGCTCCGCCGATGTCGACGATCAGGTTCCCAACCGGCTCGTGAACGGGCAGCCCGGCGCCGACCGCTGCCGCAAGAGGCTCCTCGACGAGCGTCACCTGCTTGCCCCCCGAGAAAGAGACGGCCTCCTCTATGGCGCGCTTCTCGACCTCGGAGCTTTCAGAAGGGATGCAGATCAGCACGCGGGGCTTGGGGAAACGGGTCGTGGACGTGCGGCGGATCACGACCTCGACGAAGCGCTGGGTCACGTCGAACTCGGTGATGGCGCCCTCGCGCAGCGGCCGCATGCCTACGACGCCGCCGGAATCGCCCCCGATCATCCTCCAGGCTTCCCCTCCGATGGCGACGACGTCCCCGGCCGAGTGGTCCAGGGCCACCACCGTCGGCTCGTCGAAGACGATCCCGTCCCCCTGCCGGTAGACGACGGTATTGGCCGTTCCCAGGTCTATGGCCAGGTCACGGCCCACTCGAGCTCCCGACACCCGGCCCGTTCATGCGCCCATCACCCAGCCGGCCTCACCGCTTACCAGGGATTCCTTCTTCCAGATCGGGACATCTTCCTTGAGGCGCTCGATGCCGAACCGGCAGGCCTCGAACGCCTCGGCGCGATGAGCCGAAGAAACGGCGACGATCACGCTCGTCTCTCCGATGTCGAGCCGGCCGGTCCGGTGGACGAGCGCGACCTTGCGAAGGGGCCACTTCGCGTGCATCTCTTCAGCCAGCTCGGTCAGGCGTGCGGCCGCCAACTCTTCCCAGGCCTCGTACGTGAGGTCGGTCACGCCCACGCCTGCATCGCTGTGGTCGCGAACGGTGCCGAGGAACAGGCAAGTCCCTCCGGCTCCGGGGTCGGCCACGAACGCGAGCGCCTCCTCCGTGGAGAGGGGCTCGGCCGTGACTCGCACGAGCATGCGGTCGGCGGACACGACGCCCATCGTAGCGCGCAGCGGTCGTACGATGACCCGTGTGAGCATCCCCTTCGATCCATCCGGGATGGACCCCGAGGCCCTCCGCGAAGCTCCGCTCTTCAGGGAGCTTCAGCGCGTCATGGCAGCCTCCGGAGGACCCATCAACTGGGAGCTGGCGCGGCAGACGGCGATCGCGACGGCGGCGGACGGCGGCGGAGATCCAGAACCCACCGCCGAGGATCACCGCGTCCTGGACGAAGCGGTGCGCGTGGCCGAGCTGCAGGTGGCCGCCCTCACCGGCCTGGAGAGCCCAGCCAGGCCGCCACAGGTTCGCGCCGTCCGGCGAACGGGGTGGGTCGCCGCCGAGATCGACTCCCTTTCGGGGCTGCTCGAGCCGGCTGCCCGGCGGATGGGCGAGGCGCTCGAGCGCTCGATGCGCGAAAGGCTGCCCGAAGAGTTGGGTGCCGTGGCCGCCCTGCTCCGCCAGCTCGGCCCCCTGTTGCAGGGCTCGCAGGTCGGACAGACGCTCGGCTACCTGGCTCGTCACGTGCTGGGGCGCTACGACGTCGCGGTGCCTCACTCCGACCCCGAGAGGCTGCTCTTCGTGGTCGCCAACCTGGCTGGGTTCGAGAAGGACTGGTCGCTCGATCCGGTGGAGCTGCGGACCTACGTGGCCATCCACGAGGTCACGCACCGGCTGGAGTTCCTGAGGGATTGGACATCGGGGCACCTGACCGCGCTGATCGACGACTTCCTCTCGACGGTGACCATAGATCTGGCGGCGATCGAGGAGCGCTTAGCGGCCATGGACCCGTCCGACCCCAGCTCTTTCGAAAGGGCCCTCGGCGGCGGCCATGAGGACGCGGCCCTCTTCGGCGCGGTCCTGGACGACGAGCAGAGGCTGAAGCTGGGCCGCGTCCAGGCCTTCATGGCCGCCGCCGAGGGCTTCGCGGACCACGTCACGCACACCATCGCCGCCGACCTGCTCGGGTCGTACGCCCAGATATCGGAGGCCTTCCTCCGCTACCGCGAGTCCGAGACCGTGGATCCGGTCTTCGGACGGCTCCTCGGCATCGACGTCGAGCGGAGCACCTACGAGGCGGGCCGCCGCTTCTGCGATGAGGTGGCCGCGCAGACGGATGAACAGACCCTCGCCCGGATGTGGGTCTCTGCCGAGGCACTGCCCGGACTCGCCGAGCTGGACGAGCCACGCCTGTGGCTCGCCAGGTCGGTCTGACGCCGGCAGCGGCATCGGATCCTCCGCGCGGCACAGAACCCTCCGCCATGTATCCTTCACGCCCGATGGAACCGGTAGGAGAGCTGGTCGCGGCCGCCGTTGTCGACAAGCGGGTCTGGGAGGCCCATGGCGACAGGTCCCCCGACGGCATCTACCTGACAGGCCAGCCGGGCCCGGCGCTCCCGTTCGTCATCTTCCGCGCATGGAAGGTTCCCGTCGGCATCGTGGAGGAGGAGGTGCGCCTCTTCGGGCCCTCCGGACGCATGATCTACCGCTGGGGACCCGAGTACAGGCGCATGGAGGGGATGTTCTCTCTCACGACCGAGCTGGACGAGGTGACCAACGCCGACTTCGACGAGACGGGCACCTACGTGGCTTCGTTCATCCTGAACGAACAGATCATCGGAGAGATCCAGCTTCCCGTGTACGTCCAGGCGGCTCCCGCCAAGCTGTCGAAGGACACCGAGGACGGCCTGAAGAAGTCCGACGTCATCTGGGTAGGCGTGGACTCCGGAGGGAAGCGAAGCACGATCCCCGCTTGGTTCGCCTACAAGAACGGAAGGATCTACCTGGTCTCGCAGAAGGAGCCCGGCCCGGAGGAGCAGTCGGTGCCCGGCGCGGGGAGCGCCAAAGAGATGGTCGTGGTCACGCGCCGCAAGGGCCGTGACACCTCGCTCGAGGAGTTCACCGCGGCGCCCCGCCTCTTGAGCGGGGACGAGTGGGAAGAGGCAGCCAAGATCCTGGTCGACAGGCGCAGATCACGCGTGGGCCCGCCCGCCGATTCGCTGAAGCGCTGGCGCGACGCCTGCGACATCCTCGAGCTGACGCCGAACGTGGCGAGCTAGCTTCCCAGGCCGTTCACCGCTCGCCCGACCGCCTGAGCCACAGCCGCCAGACGCCTTCCCAGGTCCTGCATCTCTTCGGGGAGCAGCGCCTGCGGCCCGTCGCACAGGGCGTTCTCGGGGTCGTGATGAACGTCGATCATCACCGCATCGGCCCCAGCGGCCACGGCAGCCAGCGCCATCGGCGCCACCAGGTGCCGCTTCCCGACCGCATGCGACGGATCCACGATCACCGGCAGGTGGGACTCGTGCTGTGCCACGGCCATGCCGGCCAGGTCGAGGGTGTTGCGCGTCGCGGGCTCGAAGGTTCGGATGCCGCGCTCGCACAGGATGATCTCGGAGTTACCGCGCTGAGCCACGTACTCGGCTGCCTGCAGCCATTCGTCGATGGTCATCGCCAGCCCGCGCTTCAGCATGACCGGCTTGTTCGTGAGTCCGCACTCCTTCAGCAGCTCGAAGTTCTGGGCGTTCCTGGTGCCGATCCGGATGCAGTCGGCCACCTCGGCCACGTGTTGCACGTGCGAGACGTCAACGACCTCGACGATGATGGGGAGCCCCGTCTCCTTGCGGCATTGCTGCAGGATCTCGAGACCTCGCTCGCCCAGCCCCTGGAACGAATACGGCGAGGTCCTCGGCTTGAACACATCTCCGCGCAGCACCGTCGCGCCTGCTTCCTTGGCCGCCTTCGTCGCGATCATCGTCTGCTCTTCGCTCTCGACGGCGCACGGGCCCGCGATGATCGTGAACGTGTCGCGCCCCAGGGGTGTCTGGCCCACGTTGACCGTCGTGGCCTCCGGATGGAGATCCCGCGCCACCATCTTGTAGGCCTTGCCGACCTTGATGACGTGATCGACGCCCGGCAGCTGCGCCCACGGGATCGCCTGGAACCGCTCGGTGTCCCCGACGAGCCCGATGACGGTGTGAACCGTTCCTCTCGAGACGAAGGCCTCACCGCCGGCCGCTCGGACCTTCTCGCAGACGCCTTCGATGTCGGCCTCTGAGGCCTCCTGCGTCATAACGACGACCATCTGGTCGAACCTCCTCGTTCGGCCGGGTCGTTCGCCCCGGAGAGTCGAAACCCCGGGTCGTCGTGCCCGGGGTCGCTGGCTGGTGGTGGCCGCTGGCGACTACGCCGGGCTGGGCCCGAAGTAGGCGAACCAGAAGCCGAAGTCACGCTGCATGTCGCCGCTCATGGTGGCAGACACCCCCCCGCCGTGGCAAGCGCCGGGTCGTCGTAGTATCCGCCGCAGCGATGACCCTTACGGTGCTGGAACACCCCCTCGCTCACGACATCCTGGCCCGGCTGCGCCAGAAGGACACCGACCCGGCGAAGTTCCGGACCTTGACCCGCCGTCTGGGCTGGCTGCTGGTGCTGGAAGCCACCCGCGACCTCGCCACCGAACCCGTTCCCGTGCAGACGCCGCTGGAGCCGGTCGAGGGCCGCCGGCTGTCCGAGGGCCTCGTCGCCGTCCCCGTCCTGCGGGCCGGACTGGGCCTCCTGGACGCGGTGACCGACCTCTACCCGGACACCGTGGTCGGCTACCTGGGCATGGAACGTGACGAGGTGACCCTGGAGCCGCGCGATTACTACGCCAAGCTCCCGCCGATGGGCGGGCGCCGGGCCCTGGTCCTCGATCCGATGCTGGCGACCGGAGGAAGCGGCTCGGCGGCCGTCGCTCACGTGAAGGCGACCGCGTCACCGACCGCCATCTCGTTCGTCTGTGTCGTGGCCGCACCAGAGGGGATCGAGAAGATGCAGGGCGACCATCCCGACGTGCCGATCGTCGCAGGCGCGCTGGACCGCCAGCTCAACGACGTCGGCTTCATCCTGCCGGGGCTGGGTGACTTCGGCGACCGCCTGCACGGCACGGTCGAGTAGCCGAGCTACGTTCCCGCGCCCTCGTATGCCTTGCCGGCGGCGGCCGGTGGCCTGACCTTCCCCACGAACCCTGCGAGCACGATGATCGTCACCACGTAGGGGGTCATCCGCACGAACTCGTCGGGGATGGCGCGAAGGACCGGCGCATCGGCCAGTCGATAGGGCACCGCCTGGGCGAACCCGAAGATCATCGCGGCCGCCATCAGGCGCCTGGGGTTCCAGTTGGAGAGGATCAGGGCGGCCAGGGAGATGAAGCCGAGCCCCTGTGTCTGTCCCTCGTTCCAGCTCAGGTTGACCTCGACCGCGAGGAAAGCCCCGGCGAACCCGGCCAGGGCGCCGGAGAGCATCACGGCCTGATACCTGAGCGGCGCCACCCGGACACCGAGCGAAAGCGCAGCTTCGGGGTTCTCTCCACACGATCGCAACCGCAGTCCCCACCGCGTTCGGTACAGGGCGAACGTCACGGGGAAGATCAGCAGGAAAGCCACTATCACGACCGGCGACAGGTCTTGGAACGCCCGGCCCAGACCGGCGGGTAACTCGGACAACAGCGGGATGTCGATCGGATGAAGCGACGGCTGGCCCGAGTCCGATTGCGTCGCCTGACCGAAGAAGATCGTCGAGAGGAACCTGGCGAGCCCAACCGCTACCAGGTTGATCACCACCCCCGACACGATGTGGTCCACCCGGAACGTCACGGTCGCGAGCGCGTGTATCGATGCGAACAGGGCGCCGGCGATCATGCCGACGAGGATCCCCATGATCGGTCCCCAAGGAAGACCCCACCCGAGACCTCCGTCCGCCACCGGCGTCGTGAAGTAGAACGTCCCCCACGACCCCGTGACGGTCCCGATGATCATCATCCCTTCGAGGCCGATGTTCACGATGCCCGAGCGCTCGCTGAACAGCCCACCCAGGCCGGTGCTGTAGATGATCGTGAAGTACGTGAACGCCACTCCGAAGGCGGCTCCGATGTCGCCCAACATCAGCCCTCCTCCCCCCGGGTGGCAACGGCAGCCGCGGCAACGGCTTCCTCGGCTTCCAGCGAGCGGCGCAGACTGCGTGCCAGCAGCCTGCGCCGCGCCAGCTGGTACGTCACGACCACCGAGATGATCAAGATCCCCTGAAGGATGATCACGAACTCGCGAGGCACGTCCGTTTCGATCTGGAGCGCGGTCTCGCCCCTCGCGAGCACTCCCCAGAAGAAGGCGGCGAAGACGATCCCGAAAGCGTTGTTCTGCCCGAGGAAGGCGACGCCGATACCGATGAAGCCCAGCCCGGCTTCGTAACCCGCCGGTAGGAAGTGTTGATCTGCGAAGAGCTGCTGCATGCCGATGAACCCTGCCAGCGCTCCAGACAGCAGGAACAGGCGCACCTGCGTCCCCGCGATCGAAATCCCACCTGCTTGTGCGGAGCCTGGCGAAGCGCCGACCGCCCGGGCCTCGTACCCCAGCCGCATCCGCTTCATCACGAACCACACCACGACGGCCGCGACGATCGCCACGGGGAGCAGCCACGACAACCGCACGCTCTCCCGGATGCCGAACAGGTGGCCGAGGTCGGGGATGACGGCGTTCGCCGGGAAGGGGTCTGTGCGGAGGTTCACGTTGAAGCCGCCCCCGATGTCCTCGTAGCGCAGGGGCCCCCGGATGAGCCAGGCCACCAAGCTCCCAGCTACGCCGTTCAGCATGATGGTGGTCACGACCTCGTGAGCCCCGGTCTTGACCTTGAGGATCGCCGGTATGGCGGCCCAGGCCATGGATCCGAGCACGCCGCACAGCACCGCCACCCAGATCAACAGCGGTCCCGGGAGCCACGTGAGCGTGAGAGCAGCAGCAGCGGCCGCAGCCATGCCGACGATGTACTGACCCTCGACACCGATGTTGAACATGCCGCCCTTGAAGCAGACCGCGACCGCGAGGGCCGAGAAGACCAGCGGGGTCGCGTTCGCCAGGACGTACCCCAGCCCGGTCTTGTCGCCGAACGAGCCCTCGAGGATGGCGCTGTACACGGTCAGAGGGCTCTCTCCGTACAGGAAGACTATGACCGAGCCCAGCGCCAGGGCGATGACGAGCGCCCCGAGCAACGCGATCATCTGCCCTAGGGCGGCTTCGAACCGTTCGGACCTCTCCTCCGCCATCAGCTCGCCTCCGCCATCAGCTCGCCTCCGCCATCAGCTCGCCTCCGCCATCAGCTCGCCTC
>CAZHRY010000009.1:0-5757 GCA_964535065.1 uncultured Actinomycetes bacterium | reverse complement strand
CGCCTCGACCGAACCAAGCATGCCTCGGCCCACCTCTTCCGGCGGGGCATCGGGAGAGAACTCGCCCGTGATGCGACCCTCGTAGAGGGTGACTATCCGGTCCGACAGCGCGTAGATCTCATCCAGTTCGGCAGATATGAGGAGCACGCCCCGCCCGGCAGCCTTCTGATCCAGGATCTGCTTCCAGACGAACTCGATAGCACCGACATCGAGCCCGCGCGTCGGCTGCGCCGCGAGCAGCAGTCCGGGATCGGTCGCAAGCTCGCGCGCGAGGATCAGCTTCTGCTGGTTGCCGCC
This sequence comes from uncultured Actinomycetes bacterium, assembly GCA_964535065.1. Taxonomy (GTDB): domain Bacteria; phylum Actinomycetota; class UBA4738; order UBA4738; family HRBIN12; genus AC-51. The sequence goes on along the minus strand of CAZHRY010000009.1, from coordinate 5,460 downwards.
CGAAAGGGTGCCGGCTCTCACCTCGATGCTTCGTGTTCTGACGTCGAACTTCTGGATGAGACGCCTGGCGAGCTCCTTCATCTTCCGGATGAACAGGATCCCGAAGCGTCCGGCGAAGTCCCGGTCGTCGTGCCGGCCGATCACTGCGTTCTCCCAGACGCTCATGTCCAGCACGAGCCCCTGTCCGTGGCGGTCCTCCGGGATGAACGCCACGCCCGCGTTTCGGATGTCCTGGGTCGTTGCCGTGCGAAGGTCACGGTCACCCAGCCGAACCCGCCCGGACTCCAGCGGCCTGAGCCCCATGATGGAGTCGGCCAGTTCACGCTGACCGTTGCCTTCGACCCCGGCCACCCCCACGACCTCTCCTGCCCTCACGTCGAGCGACACGCCCTTGAGGCGGCCCCCGACGAGGTTCTCCAGCCGCAAGACCGGGTCACCGATCTCGACCTCGGGCTTCTCCAAGCGGAAGAGGACCGGACGCCCGACCATCATCTCTGCGAGCTTGGCCTTGGTCGTCTCCGCCGGGCGGGTCTCTCCCGCCACCACGCCCCTCCGCAGCACCGTGATACGGTCGGCTATCCGAAGGACCTCATCGAGCTTGTGGCTGATGAAGACGATGGTCTTTCCCTGGTCGCGGAGCTGCCGGAGGTTCTCGAACAGATCGGCCGTTTCCGCCGGGGTCAGGACGGCCGTGGGCTCGTCCAGGATGAGGATGTCCACACCCCGGTACAGCGCCTTCAGTATCTCGACCCTTTGCTCTTCGCCTACCGACAGGTTCTCGACGGCCGCACGGGGGTCGATGCGGAAGCCGTATGTGGCCGCCAGGTCGCCGACCCGCTTCTCGGCCTCCTCTCGGTGCAGGAGGCGGCCGCCCTCCATCCCGAGGGTGACGTTCTCCGCGACCGTGAAGGGATCCACCAGGACGAAGTGCTGGTGGACCATACCGATGCCCAGGGCGATGGCGTCACGCGGCGAGTGGATCCTGACCTCGTTCCCGCCGATCAGGATCCGGCCGCCGTCGGGAGGGTAGAGACCGTAGAGGACCCTCATCAAGGTGGACTTGCCGGCCCCGTTCTCACCGATCAGGGCGTGGACCTCGCCTTCGCGGAGCTCCAGCGAGACCTGGTCGTTCGCCACGACGCCGGGGAACCGCTTCGTCACCCGGTCCAAGAGAACGAGGGGCGGAGCGCTCTCGCGCCCCGCCCCCCCATCGTTCTCCATCGCTCGCTTCGACTCGCCTTATGGCTCCGCCGGAACTTCGATGTCGCCGGCGATGATCTTCGCTTTGTAGCCCTCGATCTCGTCCACGATGTCCTGACCCATGAGGTCGGGGTTGGACGTGGCGTAGGAGACGCCGTCTACGTCGAGTCCGAAGACGCTGCTGCCTCCCTCGAAGGTGCCCTCGGCCGCACGCACGATCGCGTCATACACGGCCGTGTCCACGCGCTTGATCATGGAGGTCATGATCCACTGCGCCTGGTCTTCCGAAACGATCTCGTGCTGGTCGGAGTCGACCCCGATCGCGATCTTCTCCTTCGCGGCTGCGGCCTTGAAGAGGCCGTTGCCCGAGTCGCCGGCAGCGTGGTAGATGATGCAGGCGCCCTCGTCATACATCTTGTTGGACGCTGCCTCGCCGCCCGTGATGTCGTCGAACGCCTTGGTCGTGTCGCCCAGGTACTCGACGAGCACGGTCACTTCGGGCGCGACCTCCGCGACGCCGGCCGCGTAGCCGGCCTCGAACTTGCCGATCAGCGGACCGATCTGGCCGCCGAGGAACCCGACGGTGTCACAGGCCAGCTCCTGAGCCTTGAGTCCCGCGGCGACGCCCACCAAGAACGAGCCCTGCTCCTCCCGGAAGGCAAGGTCCGACACATTGGGGATGGCATCCGCGTCGTTGTCCAAACCGCACACCGTGCCGCACGTGGCGAATCCGTCGATGATCGCGAAGTTCGTGTCGGGGTAGTCGGGAGCGATCGCGTTGATGCCGGGGCTGAACGCGAAGCCGTTGCCCACGATCAGGTCATAGCCATCATCGGCGAGCGACTGGACGTTCTCGTCGAGGTTGGTGCCTTCGGCGTTGGACTCGAGGAACTTGGTGTTCTCCTCACAGATCACACCTTCACCGATCGCCTTGTCCAGCCCGATCTTGGCGAGGTCGTTGAACCCGTTGTCACCGAGCCCGCCGACGTCAAGCGCGATCCCGACCCTTATGTCGGAGTCACACTCTGGGGGGGCCGTCGTGGTGCCCGTCCCCGTTCCGGTGCCCGTCCCCGTCGCGGTGGTCGTTTCCTCCGAGCATGCGGTGCCGACCAACGCAAGTACGACGAGCGGCAGGGCGAGCGTGCGCAGCCATCTGAGCATGTGCTTCCCTCCGTTCCTGTCATTCCCCCCAGACCCTTCGGGCCTGGCCGCAGCGATTCTCCGGCGGGCCCGGAGAACCGTCAAACAGGGCCGTCGACGACGGTCCCATCGGAGACTACGCGCGCGGCAAGGTCTGCGGATGGTCCCGGGTGGCCCGGAAGCGCGCGGGACTCAGTACTCGACGTCCATCGAGCCCATCGCGTCCGCGATCTGCGTCAGGACGCCCTGGAGGCTGAGCAGCATCCCCATGTTCCCGGCGACCTTGATCTTGCCCATCATGAAGCCTGTGATCGGCGACAGCTCGCGCTTGGCCAGCGCGACGGCGGTCTCGTAGCTCTGGGTGATCGTCGCTTCGGGGCCGTCTGCGTCGCCGATACCCATCTCGATCGACCCCGGCGTCAGGCGGGTCCAGTAGTGAACCTCCCCGTCGGTGGTGGTGATCACCTGCTGGATCGTCGCGTTCGCGCTCGCGGCGGCCTCCTTGAAACCCTCGCTGGCGTTCAGGTGACCCGTCAGGGCGTCTGCCCACTCCTGTGAGAGGAACTTCACTCTTTCGCTCCTTGGGTGATCTTGCGTTGCTGCCTGAAGCCGGCTACCGAGGATAACCCGGCCGCACGCCGAGGCCGCGTGCGCCCATGGCGCCGACCGCCCGGACGGTGCGGGCCCACGATGCTCGCAGCTCGGCGCGCAGGGCGTCGGAGGGCCACTTCAGTTGCAGGATCCTGGAGATGGGCAGCACGCGCCACCTGCCGTACTCGACCCAGGTGGGCTGGAAGGAAAGGCTCGTGATGCCCCACTGCCCGTCGCGCCGTGAGGCCGTCGCGAGGAGCGCGACACCGTCCTCCACCGCGCTGGTGCCCAGGCTCGAGGTCATGCCGGAGAGGTGGTTCCCGACGCCGTAGGCCACCCACACGCCGTTCACGCGATCAACGGGCTGCACGACGTGAGCGTGATGCCCGACGATCAGATCGATCTGGTGAGACGCGGTCAGCCGCTCCGCGGTCTCCACCTGCCAGGCCGTGGGCGTCCGTCCGTACTCCTCGCCCCAGTGGAGCGAGACGACGACCAGGTCCGCGCCCTGAGCCCGCGCTCGCTCAGCGTCCTCGATCACGCGGGGGACCCAGATGCGATTGGCCATCCACGGCTGCTGGGGCGAGAAGCCGTTGAAGCCCCAGGAATAGGACCGGTGAGCGACGCGCGCTCCGCCCGTGTCGTAGAGGGCGACCCTCCGCGCCTCCCGCTTGGACCGTGCGGTCCCGACGTGGCCCACCCCGGCCTCATCCAAGGCGCGGAGGGTCGCCCTCACGCCTGTGGTTCCGCCGTCCAGCGAGTGGTTCGATGCGGTCGAGCACCCGTCGTACCCCGCCCACGCGATGGCGTCCGCCAATTCGTAGGGGGTTTCGAAGACCGGGTAGCTCGAGAGCTCATGGTCGTCGGGCGACAGAGGCGTCTCGAGGTGGCAGATGGCAAGGTCCACCCCCGCGATCAGGGGCTTGACCGGGGCGAACATCGGGCGGAAGTCGAACCGCGCGGATCCTTCGGCGTGAGTAGCGGCCGACTCCCAGAGTCTCTCGTGGATGAGGATGTCACCGGTGAATGCCATCGTGACGGGCCCGGGCTTCGCATAGGTCGATCCGGGCTCACGCGGCGGCCCGGGCTCGCCTGGAGCTTCGCCCGGCTGCTCGTTCCCGGTCTGGCCCGCCTGGTTCCCGGTCTGGCCCGCCTCGTGCGCCGCCTGCGGGGTCACCGCTCCGACCGGAGAGGGAGCCGGCGCTTGAACACGGATCGCCGTGGCTCCCGCCGCCACCGCGAGCAAGACCGGAACGAACGTAACGGTCCCGAGCGCCGGCACGAGCTTCCGAGGCGCCTTGCGCGCCAACGTTCTCTCCAGGCGGGAGGGAGGGGTCGCCCTGGGCACGGTTCTCCGACGGTAGCCCCGCCGGGAGCCGATGCAAGGACCCTCAGTCCGGGAACAGCTCTGGAGCCACCAGATGGGCGTCGTCGGCCAGGAACCATACGGCCCGTCGGTCTCCCCGCACCTTGAGCGTGTTCAGGCTGGTGTTGGGCGGAAGGAAGAACATGTCCTGCTCCTCGATCCCCAGCACGTTGCCCACGTAGGCGTTGATCACTCCCCCGTGGCAGACGATCCACAGGTCGCCTTCCGGGTGCTTGGCGAGGGCCCTGTCCACCGCTTGGACGACGCGCCACTGGAAGTGATGGAGGATCTCGCTGCCCGGCGCGAGGTGGAACAGGGGGTCCTGAAGCAGGATCCTCGATGGCACCTCCGGGTGCTCCGTCAGCAGTTCCTCGAACTCCTTGAACTCCCACTCGCCGGCGTACCACTCGGCAAGGTCGTCGTCGTACGTGACCTCGGCCCCGGTGGCCTCCGCGAACGGCTCGATGGTCTGCCGCGCTCGGGTGAGCGGAGAGCAGTAGATAGCGGCCGGCGCCGGCATGCGCAGGAGTCTGGAAGTCAGAACCTTGGCCTGCTCCCTTCCCGTCTCGTCGAGGGGCGGATCCGCAGCCGGGCCTCTGGACGTATCCATCCGCGCCCCCGAGCGCCGGTCGGCCCTGGCATGCCTGATCATGTAGAGGCGACGTTCCTGCGGTGGCGTCACGCGTTGGCGCCTTTCGCGTTCGGATGACGCTCGCGCCACTCCCGTGCGTACGCCTCGACATCCTCGCGGAGCCAGATGCGGCCGGACGCCAGCCATGTGATGGGTTCGGGGAAGTGCCCGCGGTCGATGTAAGTGATCACCCGCCGCTTGTCCCAGCCCATGATCTCAGCCGCCTCTGCCACACCCACCAGGCTGGGCACGACCTCGACCACCAACGGGGCGTCTTCCCCGGCCAGCGCGCGGAGTTCCTTCAGGCACGAATGCCTGGAGGTCGCCGTCACCTCTACGAACATCGGGACGTCCAGGACGTGCGCATACCACCGCCCGCCCGACTCCCACATCCGTGCCCGCACGGGATCCTGCACTGCCATGAGGCCCGACAGGGTATGACGGCGTCGCTCAGAAGCGCAAGTAACCGAGGATCAGGCCGCCGCCGGCCCGGCCCTGTACCTGGTGCCGTCGGGCCGGTACCAGCAGAAGC
>CAZHRY010000008.1:35655-44597 GCA_964535065.1 uncultured Actinomycetes bacterium | reverse complement strand
GTCCCGATCAGAATCAAGTCCGGCGTGCCTTCACAATCGACTACCGCATAGGCTCCTTTTTCCACGCCTTCAATGGAGGATCCAGCCAGGTTGGGTAGGTTTTGCCGGGAGAGAGCCAGCAGCGTAGGACGATTTTGCTTGGCGTACTCGATCGCCACTTTGTAAGCTCCAGAGGTTTCTGTGCCATCGGCTGGACGCAGAACGCGACCGCCTGGGCCCAGGATCGCGCGGCGTCAACGGTGTAGACGGCCCCGTTCACGAACACGAGGTCGGCAGATGTCGCGCTGTTCAAGGGAGGCTCCTCCTACGCGGTTCCTTCGCGGGTCACGGGCGAGCCGAAGCATAGTCCGGCCCGGGGGGGCTCACGCAAGCTCCACGAGGTCCAGGAGGTCGTCGCTCCAGTGGTCCAGCGTGCCTTCGGGCATCAACAGGACGCGGTCGGGCGCCAGGGCCTCGACGAATCCGACGTCGTGAGACACGAGGATCATGGCTCCAGGCCACGCGGCCAGGGCCTCCGCGATCGCCGTCCGCGACGGAGGGTCGAGGTTGTTGGTCGGCTCGTCCAAGAGCAGGAGGTTCTTGCGGCCCGCAACGAGCTGCGCCAGGGATAGTTTGGTCTTCTCGCCTCCGGACAAGGTCCCCGCGTCCTGGAAGGCAACGTCTCCGTGAAGGTCGAACATCCCCAGCAGGGACCTGAGGATCTGGTCGTCGGACGGGGAGGCCTCCCTCATGTGCGTGAGCACATCCAGGCCGTCGCGCAGACCCTCGTGCTCCTGCGCGTAGTAGCCGGGCTGAACATGATGCCCGAAGGCGAACGCCCCCTGGTCGGCCTGCGTCTCTCCTGCCAGGATCCTGAGCAGGCTTGTCTTGCCGGCCCCGTTCAGCCCCATGATCAACAACCGTTCACCCCGATCGACCGCGAAGGTCACTGCCTCGAAGATCCGCAGTCCGTCGTAGGCCTTGGAGAGGCCCTCCGCTTTGAGGACCGTCCGGCCGCAGTGGGGCGGCTCCGGGAACCTGAAGCGCACCCGACGCTCCCGAGCCGGGCCCTGAACCCTGGAGGCCTCCAGGCGGGAGCGACGCGAGTCAAGCGTGTGAGCGATCCTCGCTCGCTTCTCGGTTTGGCCACGCATGGAGTCGGCCAGGGTCCTAAGGCGCCGGATCTCGCGATCCTGACGCTCTGCAAGCTTGGCCAGGCGCTCCTCGTCCCTGCGGCGCGCCTCTCGGTACTGAGAGTACGTCCCCCTGTACTCGATCACACCGTCCCGATCCAGGTGCACGATCCGCGTTATCGACGCGTCGAGCAGCTGCAGGTCGTGGCTGACGACCATGAGTGCGCCTTTGTGAGAGGCGAGGAACCGCATCAGCCATGCCTTCGCGTCGGTGTCGAGATGGTTGGTCGGCTCGTCGAGGAGGAGGAGATCGGAGCCGCCGAAGAGGATGCGAGCAAGCTCCAGGCGGCGGCGCTCTCCGCCCGAGAGGGCCTGGACCGGCAGGGCGAGCCTGTCTTGGGGAAGCCCCAGCCCGGATGCGATCGCCTTGGCTTCGGAGGCTGCCTGGTATCCGCCGAGGGCGCGGAACTCATCCTCGAGCCTGGTGAACGCAGCGATCCTCCGGTCGGTGTGCGACTCCTCCAGACCGGCGCGCGCCTTCTCTAGGCGACGGGACAGGTCCGCCAGCCCCTTCGAGCTCAGGATGTGGTCCAGGCCGGTATCGAGGTCCTCGGCCCTGTGCTGCCGGGGGTCCTGCCGGAGGTATCCGATAGCTCCGCGGGATCTGACCGTGCCCGCCGCCGGAAGCTCTTCTTGCGCGAGGACCCTGAGCAGGCTCGTCTTGCCCGCGCCGTTGCGGCCGACCACTCCCACCTTGTCCCCTCGGCGAAGCGAGAGCGAGAGGCCTTGCACGACGGGAACCCCGCCGGCCTCGATGGTCAGGTCGTGTGCTTCAAGGGTGCTCATGGTCCTGTTCCGCTACGGCTGGGTTGTGAAACGGATATCTGGTGGCCTCCTGGTGCGCGAGAGCCGGCCGCGGTTGCGGCCGAGGCAAGCCGACGGAGGCGTCCTATCTCACGTCTGGGAACGATAGCAGCGACGGGTAGCGAGGGGAGGAGTGTCGGAGGGGGGACTTGAACCCCCACGCCCCGCAAGGGGCACTAGGCCCTCAACCTAGCGCGTCTACCAGATTCCGCCACTCCGACGCGGCAGGAAGGATTCTAGCAACGGGCCCTGCGCGGTCCCTAAGGGTTCCACTTCCAGGCGAGCCAGAACGTGCAGAGCCCGAAGATCACGGCTGTGGCGACCGTGATCTTGTCGAGCGTTCGCTCCATCGAAGTTCCGCCTGACAGGTTGCTGGTTCCCCCGAACATGTCGGAGAGGCCGCTCCCCCTCCCCGAGTGCATGAGGATGGTCAGGATCAAGAACAGGGAGGAGAGGATCAGTAGGACTATGACGATGGTGTTGATCAACGATGCGCTCCTGGTAGACCGACGAGTGACATCGTACGGGATGCGCGCCTCAGGCGCCCGGGAGGACCGCCTCGCGCGGTTCGGAGAAGTGGCAGGCGTCGGGATGCGGCCGGCTGCGAGGCTTCAGCTCGGGCTCCTCGGCGGCGCAGATGTCCTGAGCCTTCCAGCACCGGGTGCGGAACCTGCACCCTGAGGGAGGGTTAGCCGGGCTCGGAACATCCCCTGTCAGCAGGATCCTTTCCCTCTGCCCTTTCAGCTGGGGATTGGGCACGGGGACGGCGGACAGCAGGGCTTGGGAATAGGGGTGAGCCGGATGCTCGTAGATCTCCGACTCATCGCCGAACTCGACGACCTTGCCCAGGTACATGACCGCCACGCGGTCAGAGATGTGACGGACGACGGATAGGTCGTGCGCGATGAAGATGTAAGAGAGACCGAACTCGTCCTGCAGATCCTCGAGCAGGTTGACGACCTGAGCCTGAACCGACACATCGAGAGCCGATACGGGTTCGTCGCAGATGATCACGGACGGATTGAGCGCCAGCGCTCGGGCCACGCCGATACGCTGCCGCTGGCCGCCCGAGAACTGATGCGGGTACCGGTTGATGTGATCGGGGTTCAGTCCAACCCTTTCGAGCAGCTGCTGGACCGCGGAGCGCCGGTCGCGCCTAGAGTCCTGAGGGCGGTGGATCTCGAGCGGCTCTGCGACGATGTCGCCCACCGTCATCCTTGGATTGAGTGACGAGTAGGGGTCCTGGAAGATTATCTGGATCTCACGCCGGAGCTTCCTCAGCTCCTGCTTGTTCATCTGGAAGATGTCCCTGCCTTCGTACAGGGCCGTTCCTGCGGTCGGCTCGTAGAGACGCAGCAGAACGCGCGCCACGGTGGACTTGCCGCATCCGGATTCGCCGACGAGTCCCAGGGTCTCTCCCTTGAACAGGTCGAAGTTGACTCCATCCACCGCCTTGACATCCCCGATGTGCTTCTTGAAGACGACGCCTTGTGTCAGAGGGAAGTACTTGACGAGCCCCCGGACCGACAGGAGGGCATCGCCGTCGTGGGGCGCCGTTTCAGGCGTTGACACCGAGCACCTCCTCGGCGAAGTGGCAGGCCGACATCCTCGCCCCACCCATCGAGCGGAGCTCGGGTGACTCGGTGGAGCAGAGCGGCAGCTGCGCTCGCGGGCATCTCGGGTGGAAGGCGCAACCAGGAGGGATGTTGAGAAGGCTGGGCGGCGCGCCCTTGATCGGGTCGAGCCGCTGTCCCTTCCGGTCCACCCGAGGTATGGAATGCATCAACCGCTCCGTGTATGGGTGGGACGGGCTCGCGTAGATCTCTTCGGCACTCCCCTTCTCGACGATCCGCCCCGCGTACATCACGCACACGTTGTTGGCCACCTCTGCGACCACACCGAGGTCGTGCGTGATCAGGATCAGGCCCATCTTCGTTTCCTTCTGGAGCTCGTCCAGCAGCTCCATGATCTGGGCCTGAACGGTGACGTCCAGGGCGGTGCTCGGTTCGTCCGCGATCAGGATCGCCGGGTCGAGCGAGATGCCCATCGCGATCATGACCCTCTGCCGCATACCTCCCGAGAACTGGTGCGGGTAGTCCTTCAGGCGCTCTTTGGCAGACGGGATGCGGACCCGCTCCATCAGATCCAGCGCCCTAGCCATGCCCTCCCTCTTGCTCATGCCCCGGTGCACCTGGAACATCTCGGCTATCTGGTCTCCCACCGAGAAGACCGGGTTCAGGGCGGACAGGGCATCCTGGAAGATCATCGCGATCTCGGCCCCGCGGATAGCGCGTCTCTCCTGATCGGAGAGGGCCAAGAGGTCTACGCCCTTGTAGTTGATCCGCCCCCGCGAAACCAACCCCGGCTTCTCGATCAGGCCCATCAATGCAAGCGCGCTGACGGTCTTGCCGGAGCCCGATTCCCCGAGGATGGCCAGGCTCTCTCCCGGATCCAGCGTGTAGCTGATCCCGTTCACGGCGTTCACGACGCCGTAGTCGGTGCGGAACTCAACGGCCACGTCGGTCAGCTCGAGGAGGTGCTCGCCTGCTGGGATGCCTTTCCCGATCGGGCTCTCCACGGTCCTTCCCATCGCTAGCGCAACCTCGGGTCCAGGGCGTCGCGCAGCGCATCCCCGAGGATGATGAAGCACAACACCAGGGTGGTCAGGAACAACCCAGGGAACAGCAGCAGATGCGGGCTGGTCTGGAGCCTGTTCTGTGCCACGCTGATCATCAGACCCCACGAGATCGCGGGGAGCTGCAGGCCCACACCTAGGAACGAGAGCGCCGCCTCCGCCGAGATGATGATCCCCACGCTGATCGTCCCGTAGACGATGACGGGCGCGATGCCGTTGGGAAGGATATGAACGCGAAGGATCCTCCAGTCGCTGGCGCCCAGGGCGCGCGCCGCCTGGACGTAGTCGCTCTCCTTGCCGGACAGGACCGAGGAACGCATGAGCCTCATCAGGGTCGGCCAGCCAAGGAATATCAAGACGGCCGAGACCTGGAGGAGGCCCCGCTCCCCCATCACGTTCAGGAAGACGATGCCGGCCAAGGTAGTCGGCAACGCGAACCAGATGTCGGCGATCCTCCCCAGGAGCGAGTCCCAGAAGCCGCCGTAGTAGCCCGCGATGGCTCCGAGGATAACGGCGACCACCACGTCCACGCCGACGACCAACAGCCCGATGATCAGCGACACCCGCGTTCCGTAGATGACGCGGGTGTAATAGTCACATCCCTGGATGTCGTATCCGAACCAGTGACCGCGGGACGGCCGATCCACGCTGAACGAGAGATCGCAGAACCTGCCATCGGGATCGATGTCGGTGAACCATCCGGGGAAGGCGGCCATCAGGACGAACAGCAGCAGCAGGGCGCTCGCGATGATGAAAAGCGGGCGCCTGCGCAGCTGGCGCCACGCGTCGCCCCACAGGCTCGCCTGGTACTCCGAGACCCCCCCGCCGGCCGCTATCTCAGCCTGCGCGAGCGTCTTCTTGTCGCTCTCGTCACGTCTCTCACTCAAGGCGGATCCTCGGGTCCAGGGCGGCGTACATGACGTCCACCACCAGGTTCATGATGATGAAGGCCAGGATGCCGGCCATGACTATCCCCACGACCACGGCACCCTCCTGACTCCGGATGGCGAGGAACACCTCCCGTCCGATGCCGGGTAGGTTGAAGATGCCCTCCGTGATGATGGCGCCGCCCATCAACGCCCCCAGGTCGACTCCGAGGAAGGTGACCACTGGGATCAGGGAGTTGCGGAGGGCATGGCGACCGACGACTCTAGCCCTCGACAGGCCCTTCGCGTCCGCGGTCTTGATGTAGTCGGATCGGAGATTCTCGACCAGGCTCGTGCGGGTCAGGCGCGCGATGTAGACCAACGACAGGGTGCCGAGAACGATCGAGGGCAGGATGTAGCTCTTCAGCCCGTCCTGGATGCCCGCGACCGGGAACCATCCCATGCCGATCGCGAATACGACCTGCGCCGTGAAACCCAGGACGAACACCGGGACGGCAGCGACGATCGAGGTCATGACCAGGACGAAGTTGTCCATGAAGGACCCTCGTCGCAAGCCCGCCAGGACGCCAAGGAAGATCCCGAGGGTGGTCTCGAAGATGAAGGCTCCCAGCGCCAGCTTGAGGGTCACCGGGAAGCGCTCTTTCAGGATCTCCTTCACCGGATAGCCGCGGAACGTCTCCCCGAAATCACCCTTGAACAGGCCTCCTATGTACTTGGCGTACTGGATCACCAAGGGGTCATCGAGGTTGTACCTCTCACGCAGGGCTGCCTGGGCGCTCTCCGAGATGGGCCTTTCGCCGTTGAGAGCCCTGATGGGGTCGCCGGGGATGGCGTAGACCATCGCGAAGACGATGAACGTTGCCCCGAAGAAGACGGGTATCGCCTGGAGGAGGCGGCGGGCGATGTATCGACCCATGGCGTAGGACTTTACCCGGACATGGAAGGGGCGACCCCTCGGGCCGCCCCTTCCATTTCGTCCGTGTTGTCTCCCTTACACGTCGAGCACCTGGACCGCCGCAACGTCCAAGAAGGTGAACTTGTCCACCTGGACGTTGGTGATCCGGTCCGTGGTCACGTACTGGCCCAGACCGAACCACAGCGGGATGATCGGCATGTCCTCGAGGATGATGTCGTCGGCTTGCTGGTACAGCGACACGGCCTCGTCCAGCGAGGTGGCCGCCTTCCCCTGGGACATCAGGTCGTCGAACGTCGTGTTGGAGTAACCCGTGTAGTTCGACCCTGCGCCCGTGCCGTGCAGGTTCTCGAGGTAGTTCTGCATGCTCGGGTAGTCCATCACCCATCCCAGGCGGAACGGGCCGGTAACTCCCTCGGTGGCGTCGTCGTCGTCGATCCCAGCGTCCAGGCGGCCGAGATAGTCGGCGAACTCGAAGGACTCGAACTTGACGTCCTCGATCCCGAGGTTCTGCTTCCACTGGTTCGAGACGGCTTCGATCCACTCCTCGTGGCCGCCGTCGTTGTTGAACCAGATGGTGATGGTCGAGGGCCCTCCCGCGTCCTCGTAGAGCGTCCTGGCCGTCTCAGGGTCGAAGACGCAGTACTGGCACGCTCCCGCGCGGTAGCCCTGAACCACCGGTGACGCCATGTCATCGGCAGGCTTCAACGTGCTGAAGAAGATCGCGTCGATGATCTCTTGCCTGTCGATGGCCATGGACATGGCCCTGCGGATGTCCGCGTTCTGGTACTCGGGTAGCCACTGGGGGAGGCCGATGTACGAGAACGTGGAGCTCGGGACCTCGATGAACCGGTCGCCGAACTCGGCCTGTGCGGCCTCGATCTGCTCGTTCGGCACGTCTGTGAAGTCGAGGTTCCCGGCCTGGACGTCGCGGTAGGCAACATCGGGGTCAGAGTAGATACGGAACTCGACGGCGTCCGCGTTGCCGGGCGTTCCCGCGTAATCCTCGTAGCGGACGGTCTTGATGGTCTCCTTGTGCTCCCAGACCCCGTCCATCATGTACGGACCGTTGCCCACGGGCGCCTCGTTGAACGCGTCGGGGTCGTCGAAGAACGACTCCGGGAGCGGGTAGAAGGCGTTGTAGCCGACGGTGATGGGGAACTCGCTGAACTGCGCACCGAGCTCCACCGTGAAGGTCAGGTCGTCCACGACCGCCAGACCCGTCATGGCGTCGGTCTTGGGATCGCCCTTGTCGGGGTTCAGCTCGTCGTAGCCGACGATGTTCACGCCGTACGGTCCGAAGAAGTAGTTGTTGCCCGCCCCGTTCGGCCCATAGGCACCCCAGTTCCAGGCATCCACGAAGGACTGCGCGGTCACCGGCGTGCCGTCATGGAACGTCCAGCCCTCACGGAGCTTGACCGTCCAGTTCACCTGGTCCTCCGAGGTGATCGACTCGGCGACCGCGAAGATGACCTGGTTGTTCTCGTCGAAGGTGATCAGCGGAGTGAAAAGCCCCTTCAGGACCTGACTGCCGCAGGTCTCCGCGTTGATCTGCGGGATGAGGGACTCTGGCTCGCAGATCTGGACGCTGAACTCCCCGCCGGTCGGCCCCATCGTTTCCGTGCCGGTGCCGGTCGGGCTGGTCGTGGTCTCTTCGCTGCACGCCGCGGCGACCAGCATGAGGGAAAGAACCAAGCCCACCCAGGCCGGTACCTTCCGGATCCTTCCTTCCATGCGACCTCCCTCCATCTCTCCGGGTAGACCCCGGAAACGCTCTCTCTTATCACACCGAGCCCGGCCTCGCACGCAGCCGTGAGGCGCGGCGTCCTCCACGAGTGATACGGGGTTGTGGGCATCTCTGGCTTGCTCGCGGCAACCGTCGTTGCTGGTCAGGCTTCCAACAGTCGTGTCAGCTCTCTCAGGATCTCCACGCCTCGGAGCTCCCCCAGGGAGCCGGTCGCGGCTGCCCGCTCGCCGAACGAGGTGGAGCCGTCGGGTGTGACAGGTCCGCCCGAGAGGATCAGGGGTACCGGGTCAGCGGTGTGGGCCTTCCTGGCGCAGGAAGTGGAATGGTCGGCCGTGACCGCCACGACCGTCCTGGCCATGTCGATCCTCGGTAGTAGCTCGCCGAAGAACGCCTCGTCGATGGCCGACACGACGTCGCGCTTGTCCTCGGCCCGGCCGTCGTGCGCCGGCACGTCGGGCCCCTTGATATGCACGTAGACGGCCTGGAACTCAGCGATCGCCTCGGCGGCCAGGGCCGCCCAATCCGCGTAGGCGTCCTCGGCGGCGGGTCCGAACCCGGCCGGATCGAGCCTGGGCACGGCAACGGGCTCCATCCCCAGGGCCAGCGCGATGCCGCGCTCCACCGGCATCTCCACGAAGCAGCCCCACTTCATGCCGAAACGCTCTTCGATCGGCTGCAGGCGAGGCAGTCGGTCTCCCCCATCCCGCGTGAGGATCAGGTTGCCTGGGAGCTTGGAGGCGGGGCGGCGCGCGGCGGTGCAGGCCGTTTCGTACAGGCCCTGGGG
>CAZHRY010000008.1:28341-35645 GCA_964535065.1 uncultured Actinomycetes bacterium | reverse complement strand
CGGATGCGTCCAGGACCTTGGCGGCGCCTTCCACGAAGGCGTTGGTCAGTTCCGCCGCGCGCCGCGCCGCCGCAGTGTCCTCCAGAGCCTCGGCCGTCACCACGACCGGCTCGAACGATCCCAGCGCGACGCCGAGGTGCCCTCGCCGCTCGTAGGCGGGGTCGGTATTGGTGACGTTCGCGGACAACGGTTCCCCGGCGTCGTCGCGGATGACGAGCGCTCCCCTGTGCTCGATAGTCGCCCTGAGTTGGAAACTGGCACCCGGAAGGACCAGCTTCTCGGTCACCTCGCCGGCTAGAGCGCGAGCCTCGTCTGAGGTGAGGTCTCTGCCGACGCGGCGGTCCACTATCCGTGGCCAGTCGCACGTCGCGAAGTTGATCCGGTAAGCCAGATCGCCGTCACGGAAATCCATGCCGGTGCCGAGCGCCTCCAACACACCGCGACCCGGGTGCTCCTCGCTCGGGTCGTAGCCGAGGATCCCGAAGACGCCGATGTCCGACTCCGGGGCGATCCCTGGCCCGACCGTTATGACCGTGCCGGTCCGCCCACGGGACGCCAACGCGTCCAGATGGGGCGTCTCGGCTGCCTCGAGCGGCGTCCTGCCGTCGAGCTCGGGTATCGGGTCGTCGCCCAGGCCGTCCAGGCACACGTAGATGAGCCTCGCATCCATCGCCACGCCTCAGCGGTACTTCACGATCAGGGCGAAGTCCTCGGGGTCGAGGCTGGCGCCTCCGACGAGGGCCCCGTCGATCTCGGGATGGGCCATGAACTCCCGGATGTTCCCGGGCTTGACGCTCCCGCCGTACTGGACGCGGACCGAAGTTGCCACGTCGGTCCCGAGCTTCTGGTCCAGGACCGCTCGGATCACCTCCGTCACCCTTCCGGCATCCGAAGGCTCCGCGTTCCTGCCCGTGCCGATCGCCCAGATGGGCTCGTAGGCGATCACCGCGGACCTCGCCTGGTCCGGGTCAACCGACTCGAAGGCCCGGGCGACCTGCTGGGACACCTTCGTCTCGGTGCCACCGGCGTCGCGCTCCTCCAGGGTCTCGCCCACGCACACGATCGGCGTCATCCCGTGGGAGAAGACCGCAAGGACCTTCTCGTTGACGAGCTGGTCGTCCTCACCGAAGAGCTGCCGCCTCTCGGAGTGGCCGACGATCACGTAGTCCACCTTCAGCGCGGTAAGCATCCCGGGGCTGACCTCTCCGGTGAACGCGCCCTCGTCCTTCGGGTAGACGTTCTGCGCTCCCAGACCGTAGGGCAGCTTGTCCGCATCCAGCAGCGTCTGGACCGCACGGATCGCCGTGAAAGGCGGGCAGATGACGACCTCCACGCGCTCGGCGTCGTCCTTGTCCAGCAGGTAGCTGAGCTTCTGGACGGCCTGGATGGCCTCCAGGTGGGTCTTGTGCATCTTCCAGTTGGCCGCGATGATCGGCCTTCGCTCGGTCTTCAGTTGGGATCCTCCAGTATCTCGATTCCGGGAAGAGCCTTGCCCTCCAAGAACTCTAGGGACGCTCCTCCCCCGGTGGACAGATGGTCGAACGACGCCTCGAGGCCCGCTTGCCGAACGGCCGCGAGGGAATCCCCGCCGCCGACGACGCTGAACGCTTCGGATCTCGCGACGGCATCCGCAACACCGCGGGTGCCGGCCGAGAAGGGCTCCAGCTCGAAGACGCCCATCGGGCCGTTCCAGAGAATCGTGCGGGCGTCCGAGATCACGGACGCGAACGACTCGACCGTGGCGGGGCCGATATCGAGGCCCATGAGCCCGCCGGGGATGTCGTGGGCTGGCACGACCCGGGCGGGCGCCGAGTCCGACACCTCCGGAGCTGCGACGACATCGGAGGGAAGGATGACCCTGACCCCCCTTTCCGCGGCTTCCTGCAGCACCTGGGTCACCTCGAGCACCCTATCGGCTTCGATCATGGATGCGCCGACCGAGGCGCGCTGTGCGAGAAGGAGGGTGAAGGCCATGGCGCCCCCCACCAGGAGGGAATCGACGCGATCCACGAGAGCGCCGATCACCCCCAGCTTGTCCGAGACCTTGGCGCCGCCGAGGATGGCGCAGTAGGGGCGCTCGGCGCCGTGCAAGAGCTGGCCGAGGACCTCCACCTCCTTCTGGAGGAGCCGGCCCGCCACCGCCGGCCTGCCGCTGGCGATCATCAGCTCGGGAAGGGCCGATACGCTGGCGTGCGCACGGTGAGCCGCCCCGAAAGCATCGTCTACGTACGCATCGGCGAGGTTCGCGAGCTGACCCGCGAAGGCGATGTCGTTCGCCTCCTCCCCAGGGTCGAACCGGAGGTTCTCTAGCAGGGCGACCTCCCCCGGCCGCAGGTTCCCGACCCCTCCGATCGTCTCGGGATCGCCGGGATGGCCCAGTGCCACGACCCCCACTCCGGGCAGAAGGCGAGCCAGCCGATCCGCCACAGGTGCCAAACGCAGATCGTCCCGAGTCTGTCCCCTGGGGCGTCCGAGGTGGGATGCGAGCACCGGAAGGGCCTGCCGGTCGAGCAGCTCCTGCACGGTCGGCAACGTCGCCATGATCCTGCTGTCGTCCGTGATCTGTCCTCCCGACAAGGGGACATTGAAGTCGACGCGAACGAAGACGCGAGCTCCGGCGGCGTCGCCGAGCCCTTCGAGGGTGCGGAGCGTCACTTCCCGGTCCTAGAGCGACGCAGCAACCAGCTCGACGAGGTCCACGAGCCGGTTCGAGTAGCCCCACTCGTTGTCGTACCAGCCGATGACCTTGACCGTCCGGCCCATGACCATGGTTCCCTGCGCGTCGAAGGTGCACGACGCCGGGGAGCCGACTATGTCCGACGACACGATCGGGTCGTCGGTGTAGACGAGCTTGCCGGCCAGCGGGCCCGACCGTGCGGCAGCTTCGTACGCCGCGTTGACCTCCTCGATCGTGACGTCGCGCCCGACGGTCGCGACGAGGTCCGTGACCGAGCCGTCGGGCACCGGGACGCGCATCGCGAGCCCGTCCAGCTTGCCCTTCAGGTGTGGCAGCACGAGGCCCGTGGCCTTCGCCGCGCCGGTGGACGTGGGGATGATGTTGACCGCCGCCGCACGGGCGCGGCGGAGGTCGCTGTGCGGCAGGTCCAGGATCTGCTGGTCGTTCGTGTAGGCGTGGATCGTGGTCATGAAGCCCTGCTCTAGCCCGAAAGCGTCGTCCAGGACCTTCGCCATCGGAGCCACGCAGTTCGTGGTGCATGAGGCGTTCGAGATGACGTGGTGCACCGCGGGGTCGTAGCCGTCGTCGTTGACGCCTAGCACGACGGTGATGTCCTCCCCCTTCGCGGGTGCGCTGATGATGACCTTCTGTGCGCCCGCTTCCAGGTGCGCGGCGGCCTTGTCGCGATCGGTGAACAGGCCGGTGGACTCGATGACTATCTCCGCCCCGAGGTCCTTCCACGGCAGGTTGGCCGGGTCGCGCTCCGCCAGCACCCGCAACTCGTCCCCATCCACCATGATCCCGTCGCCCGATGCCCGTACGTCGCCCTCGTAGCCGCCCAGGACCGAGTCGTACTTGAGCAGGTGTGCCAGGGTTGCGGCGCTGGTGATGTCGTTGACGCCAACGAAGTCCCAGTCCTTGCCCTGCTGCTTGGCGGCGCGGAAGAAGTTGCGGCCGATCCGCCCGAAGCCATTGATCCCGATCTTCGTCATTGGTCCCTCCTTCGGCCCAATGCTAGCGAGTCGCGCGCGGGCCGCGACGGGCCGCGACGCACGGCCGCGAAGCGGGCGCCCCATGGCTACCCGCGGTCCACGTCCCGGTGCACCACGACGACCGGCAAGCCGGCCTCGCGGAAGTAGCGACCCAGGTCCTCAGCGACCACAACGGACCTGTGATGGCCTCCGGTACAACCCACCGCGACGGTCAGGTAGGACTTCCCCTCCCGGACGTACCCGGGCACCGCGACGTCCAGCAGGTTCCTGAGGCGGTCGGAGAACGCCGTGTAGTCGTCCTGCGACCTGACGTACTCCTGCACGCGCTCGTCGGTGCCCGGCAGCGGCCGCAGGTTCGGCACCCAGTGCGGGTTCGGCAGGAAGCGGACGTCGAAGAGCAGGTCGGCGTCTCTGGGGGACCCGTACTTGAATCCGAACGACACGACCGAGACCTGCAGGCCCTCCTCCGGCGGCGACCCCGAGAAAGCCTCGCGGATCCGGTCGCGCAATCCTTGCGGGGTCAGCCCGGAGGTGTCGATGATCAGGTCAGCGTCGCCGCGGAGCTGCGCCATCATCTGCCGTTCCTTGCGGATCCCCTCGGCTACGCGCGCCCCGGGCGCGAGGGGGTGCCGGCGCCTGGTGGCTTCGTACCTGTTCACGAGGTCCTCGTCGGACGCTTCCAGGAACACGATCCGGCACTCGACGTTCATCTTCCTCAGGTCCTGCAGGGCCTTGGAGAGCTCGCTGAAGAAGACCCCGCCACGAGCATCGAGGACGATCGCGACCCTCCCGGGCCCCCCGGGGCGAGTGGTGAGCTCGGCCATCTTCGGCAGCAGGGCGGGCGGCAGGTTGTCCACGACGAAGAAGCCGAGGTCTTCCATGCTCCGCGCGGCCTCCGACCGGCCGGCGCCCGACAGCCCGGTGAGGATCGTGAATCCGGGCACCGAGACGGGCTCGTCGGTCACGCGCTCTCCCGCCGCCCGAGGCCCTCGGCGGGCGACTGCAGGCGCCTCGTGATCGCCCTCGCGAGCTCGGGGCCGACGCCGGGCGTCTTCTCCAGCTCCTCCTGCGAAGCCGCGCGGATCCGCGCCAGGGACCCGAACCGCTTCATCAGCGCCTTCTTGCGAGCGGGCCCGACGCCGGGAACCTCGTCCAGAGGCGAAGACAGGGCTCTCTTCGCCCGCTTCTGCCGGTGGTAGGTGATGGCGAACCGGTGAGCTTCATCGCGGATGTGCTGCAGGACGAAGAGGGCTTCGGATCCGCGGGGGATGTGCAGGGCGTCGGGGCGGTCCGGGAAGTACACCTCTTCCAGGCGCTTGGCCAGTCCCACGTGCGGTATCGAGAGCCCGAGCTCCGAGAGCACCTGCGAGGCCTGGGAGAGTTGCCCACGGCCGCCGTCCACCACCACCAGCGAGGGCGGGTACGAGAACCGCTTCTTCTCCCCCTCCCCGGACTCCTGGATCAGCCGCGTGAACCGCCGGTGCAGCATCTCGCGCATCGAAGCGAAGTCGTCCTGCCCGGCGACCCCTCTGATCGAGAACCGCCGGTAGTCGGACCTCTTCGGCAGGCCGTCCTCGAACACGACCATCGACCCGACCTTGTCCGTCGGACCCAGGTTCGAAACGTCATAGCACTCGATCCGCAACGGGGCTTGGTCCAGGCCAAGCTGGTCGGACAGCTCGCTCAACGCTCGGGAACGGGCCCCGAAGTCCGACGCGCGACGCAGCTTGTGGCGCTGGAACGCCTCCTCGGCGTTGCGGGTGACGACGTCCAGGAGCTTGCGCTTCGCGCCTCTCTCGGGAACGGCCAGGCGCACCGGGCCTCCTCGGCGCTCGCTCATCCACTCCTCCAGGACCTGGCGGTCCGCCGGCTGCTCGGGGACCAGGACACGCGCGGGCACTTCGGCGTGCCCCATGTACAGCTCTTCGAGGAAGGAAGAGATCAGCTGCGCGCGGTCGAGGTCCTCGACCCGGTCCACGACCCAGCCTCGCCGCCCCATGACCCGGCCGCCTCGAACGAAGAAGACCTGGAACGCCGCTTCCAGGTCGTCCTCGGCCATCGCGACGACGTCCAGATTCTCCCGCTGGGACAGGACCATCTCCTGGGTTTCCAGGGCGCGGCGGGCCGCGAAGAGCTGGTCACGGAGCTTGGCTGCCTGCTCGAACTCTTCGCGGCCCGCCGCATCCGTCATCTCCGCTTCCAGCCTCTTGAGCACGGGCTTGGCGTTGCCCGCGAGGAAGTCCGCCATCGCATCGACGTGCGCCCGGTACGCCTCTTCGGTAACGCCCGTGACGCGCGCGACGCAGGGGCCGGCGCAGCGGCCGATGTCGAAGTACAGGCACGGCCGGCCAGCGCGGGCTCGCTGGCCGAAGAACGAGTTCGAACACGTGCGCACGGGGAAGACTCGGGTCAGCGCGTCGAGCGTGTCGCGGATCGCCCAAGCGTGACCGTAGGGCCCGAAGTACCTGACCCCCTTCCTCTTGGCCCCGCGCAGGACCTGCGCCCGGGGCCACTTCTCCCCCACGGTGAGGGCAAGGAACGGATACGACTTGTCGTCCCGGTAGCGGATGTTGAACCGAGGCTTGTGCTCCTTGATCAGGTTGTACTCGAGCATCAGCGCGTCCACCTCGCCCGATGCGACGATCCACTCCACCGAGGCCGCCGCCGTCATCATCGACGCGGTCCGAGGATGCAGGGGCTTGCCCCAATAGGAAGCCAGGCGCTTCCGCAGTGAGGCCGCCTTGCCCACGTAGATGGCGCGGCCGTCGCCGTCCCGGAACAGGTAGGCGCCCGGCTCGTCGGGGATGCTAGCGGTGTCCGGCCGGGCGACGCTCACGCATCGCATGCTAACGCCGGTGGAGCGCCAGGCCGGGAGGGCCCGGTCGCGAGCTACTCCTTCCTAGCTTCGATCACCACGAGCGCCCCGACCATGGTGGTCGGGTGAGCGTCGCACTGGAAGTAGTAGCTACCCGCATCCATCGCAGCAACATCGAGCGTCTGCTGCACGGGGCCGGGTTCGAGCGTCGTAGCTGCTATGGAGTCGCCGCCCTGCTCCGTGAAGATGTTGATGTTGTGGACGATCCCGGCATCCTGGTTGTCAAGGTTGATGGTGAAGTCCTCGCCGGCGATCGCCACGAGGCACGTGGGGTCGAACAGGCTGCTCTTCGCTACGAGGTCCAGGACTTCCTTCCCGTCCGCCCCACACTCCGCACCGCCAGACGGTGCGAGCGACACCGACGCTCGCGGACTGGGCTTGGCCAGCAGCACGTCGCTGTTCTCGCCCAGGATCCCCACCATCAGGTTCCTGCCCGCCGTGTCGTACCACGCGAGGTAGACGCCGCCTGCGCCTGCGGCGACCCCGGGGTGGGCTCCGCCTGCCGTGCCGACAGTGGCGACCTCCTGGAAGGTGGAGCCGTCGCCGGAGGCAAGCCTCACTCCTGCGTCATCCCAAGCCACCCAGATGGTGCCTCCTGCATCGACCGTGACGCTGGTGTTGTCCGCGGCCGTCCCGCCCTCGTTCTCGGGAGCGCCGGACTGGGCCACATCTGAAGTCGTCCAGCCGGAGCCGCCGAACACCGCCAGGCTCACCGACCCCGAGCCCGTGTAGTAGGAGGCGTAGACCTTGTCGCCCGCGA
>CAZHRY010000008.1:256-28331 GCA_964535065.1 uncultured Actinomycetes bacterium | reverse complement strand
ACTTCCTGAACCTCCCACCCCTCATCGCCCAGAGCAGCCGCCTTGAGGGCTCCTTCGCCGGGATCGGGGTACACGACCACCGGTGACCCGCCCGACGTCCCGATGCCCGTGGACGTGAGCGGTGTGCAGGAATCGCAGCCGGCTTCGGTCACGATCGAGTGGTCCCAACCTCTCTTCCCGGGTGTTGCAGCTATCACCTCGAGCAGTCCGTCCAGCTCTGCCGAGAAGGCGACCCACGGGTTGCCGTCGGCGTCCAGTGCGATCCCCGGCCTGCTGACGGAGCCGGTCCCGCCGCCGAGGTCGGCCACCTGTTGGACGTCGGCGGTGGTCGTGGGAGAAGCCTTCGCGTAGAAGACCGCGCCGCCGGAGGTCCACGCCACGTGGATCGACCCGTCCGCGCCGACCGCTACCGAAGTGCCCGCCGCATCCTGTGGGGTCAGCGCCAGGCCCGGCGTGGACCTCGGCCCGAAGGGGATGGTTACGCCGGGCGGAGCTACCGCGGGTTCGATCTGCTCCACAGCCCCCCGCGTCCATATGCCCTCGGCCGACACGCTTGCGAGGAGGACTCCAGGAACGAACGGCGACCCTATCGGGCGGGTCGGGGCGATCTGACCCTCGGCGACCTGCGTCGGGAACCCCAGGTAGGCGATGTAGGGAGCGCCGTCGGGACCGACTGCCACGGACGCGCCGAGCCCGACATCGTCCACCGAATCGGCCACCGTGGGCACGAATCGAACACCCTCGCCGAAGTCGACCTCGCCCTTCGGGGCTCCGGCGCAGGCAGCAAGGAGCGCCGGGAAGGTCGCTAGGATCAGCAGTCGCCTGGACACGTCGGGGCGGATGTTACCAACGGACGTCAAGCCGGACGGGCGTCACGCGCATCCAACGGAAGGGCCCCCAGCACCTCCGAAAGGAACCTGCCGGTGTGGGACCGAGGGTGGGCCGCAACCTCTTCGGGCGTGCCCGCGACGACGACTTCGCCACCGGCATCGCCGCCCTCGGGCCCGAGATCGATGATCCAGTCTGCGGTCTTGATCACGTCGAGGTTGTGCTCGATGACGAGGATCGTGTTCCCCGAAGACACCAGTCTCTGAAGGACCTGGAGCAACTTGCGTATGTCCTCGAAATGAAGGCCGGTCGTCGGCTCGTCGAGCACGTATAGCGTTCTGCCCGTCGCGCGTTTGTGCAGCTCGGATGCGAGTTTGATCCGCTGAGCCTCCCCCCCGGACAGCGTCGGCGCCGGCTGCCCCAGCTTGATGTAGCCCAGGCCCACGTCGGAGAGGGTCTGCATGTGCCGCTTTATCGGCGGGATGTTCTGGAAGAAGTCGAGAGCCTCGTCCACGCTCATGGCCAGGACATCGCTGATGGTGCGCCCCTTGTACCTGACCTCGAGGGTCTCGCGGTTGTAACGCTTGCCCTTGCACACCTCGCAGGTCACGTACACGTCGGGAAGGAAGTGCATCTCGATCTTGATCTGACCGTCGCCGGCGCAGTTCTCGCACCTGCCCCCGCGCACGTTGAACGAGAACCGGCCCGGCTGGAACCCCCGGATCTTGGCCTCCGGGACCTGCGCGAACAGCTTCCTCACGTGATCGAACACACCGGTGTACGTGGCAGGGTTGGAGCGCGGGGTCCTGCCTATGGGCGACTGGTCGATGTCGATGACCTTATCGATGTGTTCCCATCCCGAGAGCTTCCTGTGCTTGCCGGGAAGCAGCCGCGAGCCGTACACCTTCTGCATCAGGGCACGCAAGAGCACGTCTTGAACCAGCGTGGACTTCCCGCTCCCCGACACACCCGTCACACAGACGAACTGGCCCAGAGGCACTTCGACGGTGACGTCCTTGAGGTTGTGCTCGCGAACGCCCTCTATCCGGATCTTGCGCCCGTCGCTCTGTCGCCGGGTCGCGGGAAGGGGTATGGCCCGGCGGCCGGCGAGGAAGGCGCCGGTGATCGAGGCCTCGCTCTCGAGCAGTCCCTTCAGGTCGCCGCTGTAGACGATCTCGCCCCCGTGCTCGCCGGCCGCCGGGCCTATGTCCACGATGTGATCGGCCTCGACGATCGTGGCCTCATCGTGCTCCACCACGATCAACGTGTTGCCCAGGTCCCTCAGCCGCGTCAGCGTGTCCAGCAGGCGTCTGTTGTCACGCTGGTGCAGGCCTATCGACGGCTCATCAAGGATGTAGAGAACGCCGACCAGCCCGCTACCGATCTGGGTCGCGAGCCTGATCCTCTGGGCCTCTCCCCCGGCCAGGGTTCCGGCGGCCCTCGCGAGCGTCAGGTAGTCGAGTCCGACGTCCACCAGGAAGCCAAGCCGTGCGCGGATCTCCTTGACCAGCCGTTCGGCGATCATCGCTTCCCGCTCGGTCAGGTCCATGCCCTCGATGTAGTCCAGGGTCGAGCGGATGGACAGTCCGGTGACCTGGGAGATGTTCATGCCTGAGATCGTGACGGCGAGGCTCTCGGGACGCAGACGCGCGCCCTTGCACGACCGGCACGGGATCTCCCGCATGAACTGCTCAAGGCGCTCGCGAGCCGTGTCGGACTCGGTCTCGGCGTGCCTCCGTTCTATGTTGGGGATCGTCCCTTCGAAGGTCGTCCAATACGAGCGCTGCCTCCCGTAGCGGTTCTTGTAGCGAACGTGTATCGGCTCGTCCGACCCGTAGAGCAGAACCTCACGGGCGCGCTTCGAGAGCCTCTTGAACGGCTTGTCCATGGAGAACCCGTGGGCTTCAGCGACACCTTCGAGGACGCGGAACCAGTACTCGAGGGTGTTGCTCGCCCAAGGGGCCAGCGCGCCCTCGTTGACCGACAGGTCCTGGTTAGGAACGATGAGTTCCGGATCCACCTCGAGACGCACGCCCAGCCCGTCGCAGGTCTGGCACGCGCCGTACGGCGAGTTGAACGAGAAGTTCCGGGGGTTCAGCTCGTCGAAAGAGATGTGGCAGTGCGTGCAGGCCAGGTTCTGCGAGAAGTTCTGGATCTCCTCGTGGCCTTCGTGCGTGGTCACCGCGATCGAAGCGATGCCCTCGGCAAGCTCCAGCGCCGTCTCGATGGAGTCGGCCGCCCGGCGTCGTATGTCAGGCTTCGCGACGAGCCGGTCCACCACGACCTCGATGGTGTGCTTGTAGGTCTTCGGCAGCCGGATCGGCTCGGACAGGTCCCGCACCTCCCCGTCGATCCGCGCCCTGGGGAACCCCTTGCGGGCCAGCTCCTGCAGGAGCTGGGCGTACTCGCCCTTCCGTCCGCGCACCACGGGAGCCAGGACCTGGAACCTGGTCCCCTCCGGGAGCTCCATCACCTGATCGACGATCTGCTCCGGCGTTTGACGGCCGATGGGCCGCCCGCAGCTGGGGCAGTGGGGGCGGCCGACCCTCGCGAAGAGGACCCGCAGGTAGTCGTAGACCTCGGTGATCGTCCCGACGGTGCTTCGGGGGTTCCTGGACGTCGACTTCTGATCGATGGAGATGGCCGGACTGAGCCCCTCGATGAAGTCCACGTCGGGCTTCTCCATCTGGCCCAGGAACTGCCGCGCGTACGCCGACAGCGACTCCACGTAGCGGCGCTGCCCCTCCGCATAGATGGTGTCGAAGGCCAGCGACGACTTGCCCGACCCGGAGAGGCCGGTGAACACGATCAGGGCGTCCCGCGGGAGCTCCAGCGTGATGTTCTTGAGGTTGTGCTCCCTGGCGCCATGGATGACGAGGCTGTCGGTGCCCACGGAAGGCGAGTGTAGCCGCGTCCTGCGACACGGCAGCGGCCGCGAGGCCGGCAGCCGGGCAACCCACCCGGGTCCTTGCGGTAGCCTCGGTGTATGCCGACCCGGGAAGAACTCGAAGCCCTGTCAACCAAGGCGCTGCACGACATCGCCATCGACACGGCTCGCCGGCGCAACGACGTGGCGTTCCTCTGGAGGTTGGTGAAGGCGCTGCCCGTGGCCGAGGAGGTGGCCGGGGACGATCAGCGAGCGAAGACCGACATCCTGCGGCCCCTGGCACTGATAAACGACTTCCTCTACGCATCGGGCGAGGGAGCGCTGGGTGAGGCTTTGAGGCCGATGTACGTCGAGTACCTCGAAGCTACGGGCGGCTGAGGGCGCCTCAGGTCTCGGCGACGACCCGGCCGGCTCGGACGACGAGACGCAGGTCCGCGAACGCGTTGGGATCGTCCAGCGGGTCCGACCCAAGGACGATCAGGTCCGCAGGCGCGTCCGGGTCCAGAGGCGCGCGGGTGAGCGCCTGGAGCAGGTCGTCGCCGCTCAGTCCCGCCTCGACCAGCAGGAGGACCTCGCGCAGGTGTATGCCGGGCGGGACGTCGCCGTTGCCGAGGTCCGTGCCGTAGATCACGGTGCCGCCCGCGTCGCGGAAACGGCGGAGGTTGTCCAGGCCGGCACGGACCTCGGCGGAGTCACGGCCGAAAGACACCGCATCCAGCGTCGAAACGATGCGAAGGCTCCTTGCGCACATCGCGATCACGTCCTCGGACAGCGGCGTAGTAGGCGCGTGAGCCAGCTCGTCCACACCCGCCCCGAGCGCACGTTCCACCTGTCCCTCCCCTCGCGCGTGGACGGTGACCGGCACGTCCAGGTCGCGCGCGGCGTCGCAGGCGGCCATCAGCTCTCCGTCCGAAAGGGTCGGTCCGGCGTCAGCGTCCAGACACAGCTTGACGGCGGCAGCCCCGAGCGAGGCCACGTCTCGCACGGCTTCGGCCGCGTCGTCGGGGCCGTCCACGATGCGTGCCGCACCCTCGGGGGCCCATCCGCTCCGCGTCGGGTAGCCGTCTCTCACGGTGATCATCGGGCCGGCGGCGCGGATCAGGGGTCCGTCGAACGAGGGCATCTCGGACATATCGGCCAGGGGGAAGATCCGCGCCGCCGGCCAGCCGAGGTCTCGAACCGCCGTGACGCCACCCCGCAGCACGGCCGAGGGGTCGGACATCTCGATGTGCACGTGGCGATCCGCGACCGCGGGCATCAGGAAGCCGTCCACGGTCAGCTCCGCGTCGGCGGCGCCGATCGGGGTCGCAGGCCCGGCGTAGGTGATCACGCCATCCTCGCAGACCACCTGGACGTCATCGGCCGCGCGGCCCGGGCCGAACCAGGCCCGGGCCGCGCGGATGGACAACCTTGCCACGTCAGGCCGTGGTCCTGCGCGTCACCTTGTAGGGTGTGCCGTACCAACCCCTGATGGCGGCCGCCACGGCCATGACCAAGGGCATGATGACCGCCGTCTCGGCGCTCAGGGTCCACTTGCCGTACTGCTGGCCTAGCAGCGCTGCGCCAAGCCCGAAGATCAGACCCGAGATGAAACCGAGCACCGGCCTTCCGGACACACGGCGCCGTCCTCCTCCGGTGCCCGGGGCCGCGGGTACGGCCGCGAAGAGGAACCCACCCGTGAGGACGAACATGAAGATGTAGGCGAGCGCCACCACGCCACAACCGAGGTTGGCCAGGCGCTTCCTCGAGCCGTCGGGGTCGACCAGCCACTCGAGGTCCTCGGCGAACTCCTTCTTGACGCTTTCGGCGGAAACGTTCTTCTCGCGTGCCGCAAACGCAACGCCGGCCGCCCCCAAGACCGCGGCGCCGGCTCCCGCCTGGCCCATCGGCTCCTTCAGAGGATCGCCCTTGACCCGGATGTATCCGCTGGCCTCACAGGACCAGCCCTGGCCGCTGGCTTCTGCGAACCCCTTGTAGAGCCCGACACCGGGAAGACGCTCGTCCACGGAAGCAGAGCCGCCCCAGGAGGTGCCGTCGCCCTCGTGTTTCTCCGACGAGACCTTGCCCCACGGCTCGAGGACGTAGAAGGACACTACGGTCACGTTCGGCCCGGCCTTGGGAGCCGTTCCGGTCGCCTGCACCGTGTCGCCCTTCTCCACGACGAGTGGGTCCGAGCGGGTCATGGACGTCGGCGTCCGGCCGTTGACGGTGCCGCTGCACCCCCCGGAGATCGTCTGTGCCAGCGCGGACCCCGCGAGGGCCAGCAGGACGATCCCCGACATGAAGGCGGCTGCCGACAACGTGCGAATAGCGTTCCGCCGTAGCCGGCGCGCCCTGCCTCGGCGCACCGGGTCGTGGGAGAGGCGGGCCAGGAACGGGTTGCACCTGGCCAGCCGCCAGGTGACCCTTGCGAGAGCCACCGGGAACGGAAGCGTCTCGAAGGCCTCCACGAGGAAGTCCGAACACGACGGGCGGAACCTGCACCTGCCGTCCACTCGGTGCGCTGCTTCCGAGCCGCGGTACCGGGAAACGAACGAGATGCATGCGCGCGCAAGGCTTCCTGGACGCATCGCCCCTCCTCCTCCGATCGAGATCTCTCCGTCGGACGCCCTGAATCGTTCCAGAGCCCGGGGGGCCGGGCAAGCTCATGTGACCCCGGCTTCGCGCATCTGCCTGAGCTCCCGCCGCAGTTCGTGCACCTCGTCGCGCAGCCGCGCGGCGTACTCGAAACGCAGATCCTTGGCCGCCTGGTGCATCTCTTCCTCCAGGCCCTGGATCAGCCTCTCCAGCTCCTCGGTCGGCATCTCGGGGTGGGCCGGCCGCTTCCTTCGCTGCTGCTTCGGGGTCGCCTGGGCCGCCTCGTCGCCTCGAAGGGAGAGCAGGATGTCGGTCACGCGTTTCCGGACGGTCTGCGGGTCGATGCCGTGCTCTGTGTTGTAGGCCATCTGGATCTGACGCCTGCGTTGTGTCTCGGACAGCGCCGCCTTCATGGAGTCGGTGACCGCGTCGGCGTACATCAGGACCTTGCCGTCCACGTTCCTCGCGGCACGTCCTATCGTCTGGATCAGCGAGGTCTCCGACCGCAGGAAACCCTCCTTGTCCGCGTCGAGGATCGCAACGAGCGAGACCTCGGGCAGGTCCAGCCCCTCCCGAAGGAGGTTGATGCCGACCAGGACGTCGAACTCTCCGAGCCGGAGGTCGCGGACGATCTCGATGCGTTGGAGGGTGTCCACCTCGGAGTGCATGTACCTAACCCGGACGCCCATCTCGACCAAGTAGTCGGTGAGGTCCTCCGCCATCTTCTTGGTGAGGGTGGTGACCAGCACGCGCTGGTCGCTCTCGGCCCGCCGCCGTATCTCCTCGATCAGGTCGTCTACTTGACCGCGGGTGGGCCGTATCTCGACTTCGGGGTCGATCAACCCGGTCGGGCGCACGATCTGCTCGACGACGGCTCCCTCCGAGCGACGCAGTTCGTACGGACCGGGGGTCGCAGACATGTAGACGGCCTGGGGGACTCGGTCGACGAACTCCTCGAACCGCAACGGCCGGTTGTCCAGAGCGCTGGGCAGCCTGAACCCGTACTCGACGAGGGAGGACTTGCGCGACACGTCCCCTTCGTACATCGCGTGCAGCTGGGGCACGGTGACGTGGGACTCGTCGATCACGACCAGGTAGTCGTCGGGGAAGTAGTCGAGCAGCGTGTACGGGGCCGATCCCGGTTCGCGGCCGTCGATGTGACGGGAGTAGTTCTCGATGCCGCTGCAGAAGCCGACCTCGCGCAGCATCTCGAGGTCGTAGCTGGTGCGCAT
The DNA here is from genome assembly GCA_964535065.1 of uncultured Actinomycetes bacterium. Classification (GTDB taxonomy): domain Bacteria; phylum Actinomycetota; class UBA4738; order UBA4738; family HRBIN12; genus AC-51. Next base: position 20,807 of record CAZHRY010000008.1, on the reverse strand, counting down.
CCGCAGCCTCTCCGCTTCGAGCATCTTGCTCTCGCGTTCGAAGTACGCGAGGCGCTCCTGCAGCTCTTCCTCGATCGTGACCAGCGCGGTCTTCATCCGCTCCTCGGAGGCCACGTAGTGCGAAGCCGGGAACGTCGTGTGATCGACTATGTCGTCGCGCACGATCTCCCCGGTCGTCGGATCGAACATCGAGATCCGCTCCACAGTGTCGCCCCACCACTCGATCCGGTAGCCGGCCTGCTCGTACGTGGGGAACACCTCGAGCGTGTCGCCGGTGACGCGGAACGTGCCTCGGGCCCTGCTCACCTGGTTGCGCTGGTACTGGATCTCGACCAGGCGCTGGATGGCGAAGTCCATCGGGACCTCGGTGCCTCGGTATACGCGCAGCAGCTGTCCCTCGTACTCGTCGGGCGAACCCAGGCCGTAGATACACGAGACGCTCGCCACGATCAGGACGTCGCGGCGGCTCAGCAGCGAAGCTGTCGCCGAGTGCCTGAGGCGCTCGATCTCGTCGTTGATCGAGCTGTCCTTCTCTATGTAGGTGTCGGTCTGCGGCAGGTATGCCTCGGGTTGGTAGTAGTCGTAGTAGCTGACGAAGTACTCCACGGCGTTCTCCGGGAACACCTCGCGGAACTCGTTCGCGAGCTGGGCTGCCAGCGACTTGTTTGGAGCGATGACCAGGGTCGGCCGCTGGACCCGCTCGACCAGGTGCGCGACCGTGAACGTCTTGCCCGTCCCCGTAGCGCCCAGAAGGGTGACGTGAGGGCGGCCGTCCTTGACCAACCGGGCAAGGTCGTCGATGGCCTGGGGCTGATCGCCGGCCGGCCGGAAGTCGGAGACAACTCGGAAGGGGGGCACGCTCATGAGTCTATGGCTGGCGACCGACACAAGCTCCTCCCGCTATCGTTCGCCAGCATGAAGGTGGTCTGGAACGCCAGGACGAGGATCGAGGCCACCGATGCGCTCCTCACAGCGCTGCGGATCCCTCCGGAGGCCCGTGGCGAGGCCCTCGTTGCTTACGCCCTGCGGTTCCCGCTGGGGCTAGCGGTCACGTCCGTCATCTACTTCGGAAGCTACGCGGTCAACGGCTACCTGCTCGCGAAGACGCACCCCGTCTGGAGCTCCACCCTGGCCATCGGAGCCTTCGCCGTCCTCCTCGCAACCACCTCGACGGTCGCAGTCACCACGACCAGCGAGCACTTCTGCGTAGCCGAGGTGACGCGGCTCCGGCTCGCCTGCCGGACCGTGCTGCTCGACACCCACCCCTACGCCGCCAGGATCACCCCGCATCCGACCCTCACAGGCGCCTCCTTCAGGCTCGAGGCGCCGGGCATCGCCTGGACCCTGCACTCCGCGTGGCGGGCGCGTCCGATGATCGATGAGATGATCGCGAGGACGGCCCCTGACGCAGACCCGTCACATCCGGCCGGCGGCGATGATCCGATCTAAGAACGTCCGGGTCTCCTCCCGCTCGGGCTCGGAGAACATCCGGGCGGGTTCGCCCTCTTCCAGGATCCGTCCCTCGTGAAGGAACGCCACGCGGTGGGCGACGTCGCGCGCGAAACCCATCTCATGAGTGGCAATCACCATCGTCATGCCGGCCGCGGCCAGCTCCCGGATCGCGTCCAGGACCTCCGCGACGAGAACCGGGTCGAGCGCGCTCGTGATCTCGTCTAGTAGCAGGACGTCGGGCTGCATCGCAAGGGCACGCACGATGGCTACCCTCTGCTGCTGCCCGCCCGAGAGGCGGTCGGGGTAGTCGTCCCGCTTCTCGCCGAGCCCGAAGCGACCCAGCAGCTCGTCCGCGTGGGACGCCGCCTCCGAAGCGCCCAGGCCGAGCACCTTCATGGGCGCGAGGGTCACGTTCCTGAGGACGCTCATGTGAGGGAAGAGGTTGAAGGACTGGAAGACGATGCCGATCCTGCGCCGGACGGCGTTCTGGTCCACGCCGGGCCCCGTTATGTCCTCCCCCTCGATCACGATCCGGCCCGCGTCGATCGGTTCCAGCAGGTTGATGCAGCGCAGCAGGGTGGACTTGCCCGAACCCGATGCGCCGATCAGGCAGACCACCTCGTGGTCCTGGACGGTGAGGTCTATCCCCTTCAGCACCTCCAGCCCGTCGAAGGACTTATGGACGCCCTCGAGCAGGATCGAGACGGTCATCGCACACCCCCGGCCTGCCGCTTACGCGCATCGCGCGCGATGAGCCAATCGACCAACCTCGCCTGCGGGATGGTGATGACGACGTAGACGAGGGCCAGCGCAACGAACGGCGTGTAGTCGAAGTCGGCCGCGGAGACTATCTGCGCCTGACGCAGTGCTTCGGTGTACCCGATGAAGGCGACGAGGGCGGAGTCCTTCTGCAGGCCTACGAAGTCGTTCAGGAGCGGCGGGACCACGCGGCGGATGGCCTGAGGCAGGACCACGGAACGGAGGGCCTGACCGCGGGTGAGGCCGAGCGATCGCGCGGCGGCCACCTGGCTCGGATGGACGGACGCGATGCCGGCCCGGTAGACCTCCGCGACGTAAGCCGAATACACGAGCGTCAGCGACATCACAGCCCAGAAGACGTCGGATCTGGGAACGCCCCTCAGGCCCAGGGCCGGCATCCCGAAACCGAGCAGAGCGATGACCAGGATCGTCGGCACGCCCCGGAAGAAGTCGGTGTACGCGGCGGCCAGCAACCGCAGCGGCGTGAACACGGGCCCCGGAAGGCTCCTCAGCACGGCGATCAGCAGGGCGAACGGGAGGATGAGCGCCTCCGCGGCCAGGAAGATCGTCACGTTGCGGATGAACTTGCTGGAGATCTTGGGGAAGGAGTCAGCGAACTCGGCCCCGTCGAAGAACGAGCCTCTGATAGCCGGCCAGCCCGGCGAGTTGACGATCAGGAGCACCGCCAGGCCGAAGAACGCCAGCGTGCTGAATACGGCGATGGTGACGCCGCGGCTCCCCTCGATGCCACCGCCCAGCAGCCGTGACCTGCGGCTGCCGTGAGGGAGAGGAACGCGGGGGTCGATCCCAGGTTGTCCGCGCGGGCTATGGAGGTCGGGCGTGCCTCCGCCACCGAGGACCATCTAGGGCCGCCTGGGAGTCAGGCCGCTATGACCGGCGCGGACGCTTTGTCCGAGAGCCACTCCTGCTGGATGGCTTCGAGGGTTCCGTCCGCTTTTAGCGCCTGCAGCGCCTGGTTGACGCAATCGACCAGACCGCTCCCCTTCTCGAACGCCAGCGCGAAATACTCCTGCGACCCCACGGTGGGGAACTGGCCGACGATCACGCCGTTCTTGATCTGCACGGCGGTCACGAAGAACGCCGTCGGAAGGTCCACGACGATGCCGTCGATCGCCCCGCTCTTCAGATCGGAGATCGCGCCGTTCAGGTCGTCGTATACCGACGCCTCGACGTTCGGCTGGATGTTCTCTTCGATGTAGGTGAGGCTGGTCGTGCCGATAGGGGCTCCGAGCTTCGCGTCCTTGAGGTCGGCGATGCTTGTCGCGCCTGCGATCGCAGAGCCTTCGACCGAGACGAGCGCCTGGTTGACGTCGTAGTAGCTCTCGCTGAAGTCCACGGCCTCGGCACGCTTGTCGTCGTAGGAGATCTGCTGAAGCACGAAGTCGAAGTCCTTCTCACCGGGTGCGAAGGACTTGTTGAATCCGACCTCTATGAAGTGGACATCGTCCGTCGTGAAGCCGAGCTCCTCCGCGATGGCGCCGACGACGGCCCCTTCGAACCCCTGGAGCAGGTGCGGGTCGTTGATCTCCCACTCCGGGTTGTCGTCGGTCTCGCCGCCCTCCCACCATGGCGGGTAGGCGGGGTTCCCGGTCCCGACCGTGAGCATGCCGGCCGACTTCAGGTCGAGGCCGTCAACGGCGCACCGATCGACGGGGGTTCCCGTGCCGGTGAACGTCGAGGCCGTTCCCGTGTCTGCGGGGCTGGTCGTGGTCTCCTGGGCGCAGGCCGCGGCCACGACCGCCAGCACCGCCACTGTAAGAGTCAGCTTCTTCATGGTGCTCCCCCTCGGTGCTCCGCCGGAACGTCTCCGGCACGCGGGGCAGCCTAGCACGGGCCCGCGGAGTGGCTAACCCAACCCGAAGCCTGCCGCCTTGTCCACCAGGTTGCGGAGCGGCTCTCCCCCGACGAACCGTCCGAGGTTGTCCACGAACACCTCGACCACGGCCCGCTCCCAGTCTTCGAAGTCGCCGCAGATGTGCGGAGAGACGATGACGTTGGGCAGGCTCCAGAGGGGTGATCCCTGCGGCAGGGGTTCTTCCTCGAACACATCCAGGGCCGCGCCGCCGATGCTGCCGTCCGCGAGGGCCTCTATCAGGGCCCGCTGATCCACCGTAGCGCCGCGCCCGACGTTGTAGAAGATCGCGGAGGGCTTCATGGCCGCGAACTCGCCCGGGCCGAAGAAGAGGCGTGTGCCCGGTGCCAACGGCAGAGTGTCGAGCACGTGGTCGGCCCGGCTCAGGGCGGCCAACAGGTCCTCGGGACCCAGAACGTGCCCGAACTCGGCGTCGGGGCGGGCGGCGCGCCCGAGGAGCTCGACCTCCATGCCCAGGGCCAGGGCGCGCCGCCCGCTCGCCCTGCCTATCGGCCCCGGTCCCACGACCAGAAGGCGCGATCCCTTCGCCCGGCCGCGCGGTCTCTCGTCGTTCCACACGCCGGTCGCCGTGTCCAGGACCGACGCCCTGAGGCCCGTCTCGAATGCCAGGATGGCCGCGATCGCCCATTCGGCGATGGAGTCGTCGAACACCCCTCGCATGTTCGTGACCGTGACGTCGCTCTTCACCAGCGCCGGGAACAGCAGGCCGTCTACGCCGTCGCTGGCGGACTGTATCCAACGCAGGCGGGCGAGCGGCCACGCGCTCTCCAGCCAATCCCGCCGGGCCCGCCAGAAGAACAGGGCATCTGCCGTGGCCGCTCGCCCGCCGAGGGCCTCCCCGTCCGGTGCGTAGACGATCTTCGCCAGTGTCTCGGCTCGGTCGATCCCCGGCGGTGGCTCCGAGGCCGAGGCTCCCAGCACCGCCACGGTTGGCCTGTCGCTCACAGCGGCTTCCTCCCCGAGAACCCGGAACGTTCCTCGTGGAAGTACGACACGTGCTCCTCCCCTAAGCGCCAGCACAGGAAGACCCGCCGTCCCTCGCGCTCGGAGGGGAAGTCCACCAGGCCGGTCTCTGCGTCCCGCAGCAGGATGCCGCGACCGGCCAGGTACTCGAGTTCGGACCTGAGCGCCTGCTGGTGATCGAACCAGACCGAGCCCGCCACTCCTCCGCCATCGAGCCCGACGGCCTCCCGGATCCGCTCCCCGGACGCGATGAGTCCGCGCCTGGCATCCCTGAGCCGTGGCAGGCGTGCCCTCAGCTCCCCGAGTTCGGCTTCGGCCTCCGCCACGGTGAACAACCTCTCCGCTTTCACAGCGTCTCGAGCACGGCCGGGAGGTCGTGCAGGTCGGTGATCCTCGGCCCGTGGTGGTCGGGGAAGCGCCCGCGCCGATCCACCAGGACCGGAGTCATACCGACCTCGATGGCCGGCCACACGTCGAACTCGGGGTTGTCGCCGACGTAGGCGGCGTCCCGAGCCGCCACGCCGGCCTCCTGCAGCGCGATCTCATAGATCCGGGGGTCGGGCTTCTCGATCCCGACGTTCCCGCTTATCACGCAGACGGTGAACATGTCCCGGACGCCCCGCGTCAGCAGCAGATCGTCGAGCCAAGGCTCGAAGTTGGACACGACCCCCAGCAGGGCCCGCGGCGCCAGCTCCGTCAAGACCGGGCGAACGTCATCGAACAGGGCGTAGTTCTCCAGGTCGGTGAAGGTCTCGTACAGCCGATCGGGCAGTCCGTCGGAGGACGGCAGGCCAAGCGCCTCCAGCATCCTCACGTAGACGCCCTTCCAGAACCGAGCCGACTTCTCGGGGCTCGTCGTCCAGAGATCCTTCTCGGCCGCTGCCTCACTGAATCGATGGAAGACGGCCTTCGAAGCGACCTGAACGTCCGCCGCGTCCCGCTCGATCCCCTCGCGCGAAAGCACTTGCGAGAACAGGCCGGGGAAGGTGGGGTCGACATGTACCAGCGTCTCCCCGGCATCGAAGAGGACCGCGCGGAACCGCACGCGTCAAGGATACCGAGGCCTCAGACCTGCTCTGTTCCCGCCAGGGCGGAGATCCTGCCCCAGAGTTGCTCGACCTGCTCCCTCAGGTCTTCCAGGGTGCCCTCGTTGTCGAGGATTACGTCCGCAAAGGGTGCTCGGTCTTCGAGGGGAAGCTGAGCCGCGATCCGCGCGCGCACATCCTCCTCGGGCATCCCCCGCGCGACGCTCCTCGCGACCTGCGTCTCGGGACCTACGGAGATCACCACTACCAGGTCGCAATCCCTGTGGGTCCCCATCTCGATCAGGAGCGGGTTCACGAGCACCACCACGCCGCCCGTATCCAGGTTCGCCTGGATGCCGTCGGCCACCCGCTGCCTAACGACCGGATGGACTATCGCTTCGAGGTCCGCCAGCGCACCGCGATCCGCGAACACGACCGCGGCCAGGGCCGGCCTGTTCAGCTCCCCGTCTGGGCCGACAACCCCCGGCCCGAAACGTTCGACGACCTGGCGGAATCCCTCGCTCCCGGCGGCCACGGCCTCGCGAGCGAAGGTGTCTGCGTCCAGGATGACGGCCCCGTGCCCTTCGAGCATGGATGCAACGGTGGACTTGCCGGAGCCGATGCCGCCGGTGAGGCCGATCAGGAGCATGCCGATCCTTCACGGAAGGGGCCGGGCGCTCGCCCGGACCCCTTACGCTTCACTCGTTGCGGCCCTCTCGCCGCTTCAGATCCTCGAGGATGGCCTCCAAGGAGACCTCTTCCTCCTCCGCGGGCTCCGCAGGCTCACCGGGTTCCGCGGGCTCCGCTACGGGAGCCTCGGGCGCCTGGAGCTCCTCCGCGGCGGGTTCCGCGGTGGGAGGCGACTCGACGGCCGGCGTTTCCGCGGGAGCCGCGGCCGGAGGGGCAACTTCCGCCGACGGCTCGGGCCGGGCGGCGGGCGCCGGAACGAACTCCTCGGAGGCTGCCACCGCATCCAGGATCGCCTGCGGAACCTCGATGTTCCTGGACATGTCCGGGGCCGCCGAACCGGATGGCTGCTCCTGCTCGACCTCTATCTCCTTCGGCTTGGGAGGAGGAGCGGTCACCTGGCGCATGGAAAGGGACACGCGCCGGCGTGCGACGTCAACGTCGATGACCTTGACCTCCACCTCCTGGCCGACGGCCAGCACGGCCTCTGGAGCTTCTACGTGCTCGTGACTGATCTCCGAGATGTGGACCAGTCCTTCGATCCCCTGCGCCACTCGAACGAAGGCCCCGAACGGGACCAACTTGGTGACCTCGCCGTTGATCACAGACCCGGAAGTGGACGTCCTTTCGAACTCCTTCCAGGGATCTTCCTGCGTTGCCTTGAGCGACAGGGAGACCCGCTCGCGCTCCAGGTCAACGTCCAGAACCTCGACATCGACCTCTTGGCCGACCGTCACCACCTCGGACGGATGATCGACGTGCTTCCAGGAAAGCTCGGAGACGTGAACGAGGCCGTCCACGCCACCCAGATCCACGAAGGCCCCGAAGTTGACGATCGAGCTGACCGTTCCCCGACGCCGTTCGCCCTTCTGCAGGTCCTCCAGGAACTTCTTGCGTCCCTCGGACTGCGATTCCTCCAGGAACGCGCGCCTAGACAGGACGACGTTGTTCCGGTTGCGGTCCAGCTCGATGATCTTGCACTCGAGTTCGGTCCCGACGAAGGGCTGCAGATCGCGCACGCGACGCAGGTCTACCAGCGACGCGGGCAGGAAGCCGCGCAGTCCGATGTCGAGGATCAGACCCCCCTTCACGACCTCGATGACCGGCCCCTTGATCGTCTCGCCGGCGGCCATCACCTCTTCGATCCGACCCCAGGCGCGCTCGTACTGGGCACGCTTCTTGGAAAGGATCAGACGTCCTTCCTTGTCCTCCTTCTGGAGGACGAGGGCCTCGATGCGATCTCCGACCTTGACGACCTCGCCGGGGTCGATGTCGTGGCGGATCGACAGCTCCTTGCTCGGGATCACTCCCTCTGACTTGTATCCGATGTCCAGCAAAACCTCATCGCGGTCGATCTTGACGACCTCCCCCTCGACGATGTCGCCGTCGTTGAAGTCGCGGAGCGAAGCTTCGAGGGCTTGTACCAGCTCCTCGGGGGTCAGGTCGCGCTCGGGCGTGGCCTTGGTGGTCTCGTCGCTCATCTGGTGGGTCTCCTTCCGGCACGGGAACGCACACCGCGGCTGGTTGGGATTCGCCGTGGTGCGGGAACGCGTCCCGCGGGCCGCACAGATGGTAGGTGGCCTGCGGAAACCGCGTCAATCAATGGCCCTGGGGGGTGGCCTCGGTCCAGTTCGGTCCCCAGCCGATGTCCGCCCTGAGGGGAACGTCCAGCTCGACGGCGCCTTCCATCCGCTCTCGCACGATGCCGGCGGTCTCCTCGACCGCCTCCTCGGGAACCTCGAACACCAGCTCATCGTGCACGGTCAGGAGCATGCTGCAGGCGAGCTGGGGCGCGGCTCTCAGGGCCCGGTCGACCGAGATCATCGCCATCTTGAAGACGTCCGAGGCGCTCCCCTGGATGGGCGCGTTCAGTGCCTGGCGCTCGCCGAGCGCCGCCAGCCTCCGATTGCCGCTGGACAGCTCGGGTATGTACCGGCGCCGCCCGAGGATCGTCTCGGTGAAGCCGTCCACGCGCGCCCGGTCCACCTGCGCGGCCAGGTAGTCCCTGATCTTCGGGAAACCCGCGAAGTAGCCGTCCAATATCTCCTGAGCCTCCTCGTTCGAAAGACCCATGCGCTGAGCCAGCCCCCAGGCGTTCATGCCGTAAGCGAGGCCGTAGTTGACGGCCTTGGCGCGCCGGCGCAGCTCGCCATCGACCTCATCGATGGACACGCCGAAGACCTTCGCGGCCGTCGCGGCATGGATGTCCACCCCGGCGGCGAAAGCTTCCTTCAGACCCTCGTCGCCCGACAGGTGGGCCAGGACCCGCAGCTCTATCTGGGAGTAGTCCGCGACGAGAAGGACCTGGCCGGGCTCGCCGGGCACGAAGGCGCGCCTGATCTGGCGACCCAACTCCGACCGCACCGGGATGTTCTGCAGGTTCGGGTTCGACGAGCTCAGGCGTCCGGTGGCCGCGACGGCCTGGTTGAAGGTGGTGTGAACGCGACCGTCACGCGGGTCAACGAGCCTGGGCAGCGCCTCGAGGTAGGTGGAATTAAGCTTGTCCAGCTCCCTCCACTGCAGGAGCGCGTCCACGATCGGGTGCGCGTCGCGGAGCTTCTCCAGGACGGTCGCGTCCGTCGATAGCTCCCCCTTGGGGGTCTTCTTGCCCGGTTGCAGGCCCAGCTCCTCGTAGAGGATCTGACGGAGCTGTGGCGGCGAGTTGGGATTGAACTCCCGCCCCGCGTGTTTGAACACGTCGGCCCGGAGCGCCGTCATCCGGTCCCGCAGCGACCCGCCCATCTCGGTCAGGTATCCGACGTCGAGGCGAACCCCCCTGGCCTCCATGGCCGCCAGCACCGAGGCGAGCGGCAGCTCCACGTCGTCCAGCAGGGCGCGAAGGCCCTGCCGCTCGATCTCCTCCTCCAGGACCGGCGCGAGGAGGGCGGTGGCCGCGGCCTCAGCGGCCGTCGCGCGCCACGGATCCTCCGAGAAGAGCTGCCCCGCCGCCTCTCCCTGTATGCCGGCGAGCGGATCCGCGCCGAGGTGGCGCTCGCAGAGCTTCCCGATCCGGGTATCCGCGGCGTCGGGGTCCAGCAGGTACCCGGCGAGCATCGTGTCGAAGGTCACGCCTGCCACGGCGCCCCCCTCGGCCAAGACGGCGCGCTCGAGCGCCTTCGCGTCGTGGGCCCGCTTGGCGACTTCCGGGTCGGCGAGAGGGCCCTCCAGGGCACCCAGGCCATCGTCGAGCGGGGCGTAGACAGCCGAGCCGTCTCCGGAAGAGACGGCGGCGCCGGCGACGCGGCCCTGGTCCACGAGCAGGGCGATCGAGCAGCCTCCGGCTGCCAGCAGCGCGGCCGCGTCGCCGGCGCCTCCCATGCTCAGCTCCAGCTCCGGCATCTCTCTCGTAGGGCCCGTGTCCAGCTGCAGACGCTCCAACAGGCTCTTGAACTGGAGCGACAGGAACAGGCGGCGGACCTCCTCCGGATCCCACGCGCGCATGACGCAGTCCTTCGGCCCCAGCTCCAGGTCCACGTCGATGACGATCCGAGCCAGTTCCTTGTTGAGGGCGAGCCTCTCGGACGACGCCTCGATGTTCTCCTTTAGCTTCCCCTTCAGCTCGCCGCTCCGCTCGGCGAGCGCTTCCACAGACCCGAACTCCCGGATCAGCTTCGCCGCGGTCTTCTCCCCCACACCCGGCACACCCGGGATGTTGTCGGACGTATCGCCCTTCAGGGCCACGTAGTCCAGGTACGCCGCGGGCGCCACCCCGTACTTGGCCTCGACCGCAGCCTCGTCCATGAGGTCTATCTCCGAGATGCCGCGCCTGTTGAACAGGATCGAGACGGCGCCCTCCTTGCCCTTCCTGTCGCGCACGAGCTGGAAGAAGTCCCGGTCCGCGGTGACGATGATGGCGTCTATCCCCTGCGAGGAGGCCTGTGTCGCCAGCGTGCCGAGTGCGTCGTCCGCCTCGTGTCCCTCCACCCGGATCACGGGCACGCCCAGCGCGTCGAGCACCTCCTCGATCAGGACGAGCTGCGGCGGGAAGTCGGCCGGGGTCTCGGGGCGCCCGGCTTTGTACCCGGGATCCATCTCGAGCCTGATCGATGGAGGGCCCGAGTCGAAGGCCACTGCGATCAGGTCGGGTTTCTCCTCCGTGAGCAGCTTGATGAGCATCGAGGTGAACCCGAAGACGGCGTTGGTGACGGTTCCCGACTGGGTCGCCAGGGTGGCCGGCAGGGCGAAGAACGCTCTGTACGCGAGGCTGTGGCCATCCAGCAGGAAAAGCCGGGGAGGGTCGTCGGCGCTCACGATCGCATCCTAGCGGCGGCCTCCGTTGTCGCGAATCCGACCTCCCAGATAGGATTCGGCGTGTACCGGTGATGGACCGGATGGACGGACCAAGCAACCTAAGGAGCCACCGTGGGAGCCTCATTCGTCATCGCGTTGAGAGAGGGCATCGAAGCCGCTCTGATCGTCTCGATACTGCTCGCCTACCTGAAGCAGATCGGACGGACAGATCGCTCGGGTCTCGTCTGGTGGGGAACCGGCGCGGCGGTCGCCATCAGCGCGATCGTCGGCACGGTGATATTCGCGGCCGGGGCCGAGTTCGAGGGGGCGGCCGAGCAGATCTTCGAGGGACTCGTGACCGCCTCTGCCGTCGGGGTCCTCACATGGATGGTCTTCTGGATGAGGCGCCAGGGCTCGCGCCTCAGGGGCAACCTCCAGGAGAAGGTAGACGTGGCGCTCCATGCGGGTGGCGCGGCGATCGCCACCCTCGCCTTCGTGGCGGTCCTGCGCGAGGGGGTCGAGACGGCGCTGTTCCTCTTCGCGGCCGCTCGGGGCACCGCGGTCGAGGCCGGCGGGGTTGCTGCCCAGCTCGCAGGGGCCTCGGTGGGCCTCCTTCTCGCCGTGTCGCTGGGCGTTCTCCTCTACAGGGGCGGGATCCGCATGGATCTTCGAGCCTTCTTCAGGATCACCGGGACGGCTCTCATCGTGGTTGCCGCCGGCCTGTTCGCCTATTCGCTCCACGAGCTCCAGGAGGTCGGCTGGCTCCCGTTCCTGGCGGGGATAGCCTGGGACATGTCGGCTGCTCTTCCCGACGGATCCGGGATCGGCGCGATCCTCAGGGGCCTGCTCGGCTACAACGCCAACCCAACCTGGATCGAAGTGACCGGGTGGGCCGGCTACCTGGTCGTCGTCGGGGGGCTCTACCTCAGGCCTGCCGGCGTGGCCGTCCCGGCGGCGGCTACACCGGCGACGGCCGACGATGCGCTCTAGGCCCGCCCGGATCCTGGTCGTGGCTCTCCTGGCGGCCGCAGGCTGCTCGGCCCCGGCGGCCACCGATGACGAGGGCGGGGGGACGGCCGTTCGAGCTGTGATGACCAACGCCAGCGTCTCGCTGGATCCGCCCCGAGCCCCGTCCGGGCCGGTCACGTTCGTCGTCGAGAACGCGGGCACGGTCACCCACGAACTCGAGATCTTCAGCTCCGACCTGGCGCCGGAGGCCCTCCCGGTCGTGGACAACATCGTCCAGGGGGACATGCAGCCCCTGGACGAGGTCGAGAACGTCGAACCCTCGGCCTCGGCGGAGTTCACCGTCACGCTGGACCCCGGCGCCTATGTCCTGATATGCAACATGCCGGGTCATTACAGCCAGGGCATGAGGGCCGGATTCACGGTCTCCTGACCCGCCCTGCAACTAACATCCGACGGATGCGCCCCCTGCTCGCCGCCATCCCCTTCGCAGGAACGCTGATCAACGCCGGAGCCATCCTTGTGGGTACGGCGACCGGCCTCGCGGTGGGCCATCGCCTCTCCGAGCGCATCCGTGTCACGGTCATGGACGTCCTCGGGTTGCTGACGCTCGCGCTCGGGATGGACGGGGCGTTGGCCGCCTTCCGCGAGCCCCTCTCGTCCTTCAGCAGGGCCAGCGTTCTCTTCGTCATGGGAAGCGTCCTGGTCGGCGGCGTCATCGGGGAGCTGGCCCGGCTGGAGGACAGGTTGGCGGGCTTCGGCGAGGCGCTGAAGCGACGGATCGGCAGCGGCGAGGCGAGGTTCGTCGAGGGGTTCGTGGTCGCCTCCCTGGTCTTCTGCGTCGGGCCGATGGCGGTCCTCGGCTCCATCCAAGACGGTTTGTCCGGTGACTTCGAACTACTCGCGATCAAGTCCCTGCTCGACGGTTTCGCCGCCCTCGCCTTCGCTTCGGCTCTGGGGGTGGGCGTCGGCTCCAGCATCATCACGGTGATCGCGTACCAGGGGTCTCTCACCCTCGTTGCGTCCTCGGTGTCGAACGTCTTCACTGACGAGATGATTGCGGCGCTCACCGCGGCCGGCGGCTTGCTGATCCTCGGAATCTCGCTTCGTCTGCTCGATCTCAAGCAGGTGAGGGTCGGCAACATGCTCCCGGCGCTCGTCATCGCCCCCCTTTCCGTGTGGGCGTGGCAAACCCTCCTGTAGCGGTCGAGGCTTCCTACTTGTCACTCTTTGGTCGCGAAGGCGTTACCTGCAGCGATGCCTCATATCGCTTGTCTGGCAAGGTGTTTTCAGGAGTTGACAGACCTCAACCTTGGGTCTATGTTCCGCTGCGGTCCCGGCGATCTTCCGATGCGAAGGCTCGCGCTCGAGCGCCGGCAAGGATGGCGGGGATCTCGACTTGACGGGCCGCGGCGCCCGACAGGGGACGCTCGCGTATGGGGAAGGCGCGAGCGGCTCCGAGGGGCGCCGCGGCCCGTCACTCGCTCCTTGGGGGCTACCGCCGCGAGCGGCGCTACAGGACCGCGTCGAGGACCTTGCGCGTTTCCGGCTCGCGTGTGCGGTTGAACAGGTCGTCCGGCGTCCCTTCTTCCAGGACGACCCCTTCGTGGAAGAAGCACATCCTGTGGGCCACCTCCCGGGCGAATCCCATCTCGTGGGTCACGACCATCATCGTCATGTGCATGTCGGTGGCCAGGGCCTTCATCACGTTCAGAACCTCGCCGATCAGCTCAGGGTCCAGGGCCGACGTCGGCTCATCGAAGAGCATGACGTCCGGCTCCATGGCCAGCGCGCGCGCGATCGCGACTCGCTGCTGCTGACCGCCAGACAGGCGGATCGGGTACTGGTCCGCCTTGTCCGCCAGGCCGACCTTGGCGAGCAACTCCATACCCAGGGCCCTGGCCTCGTGCGCGGGAACGCCCTTCACGATCACGGGCGCGACCGTCACGTTCTGCAGAGCCGTCATGTGCGGGAACAGGTTGAACTGCTGGAAGACCATCCCACAGTGGGTCCGAAGCTTGCGGATCAGTTCCCGCTTGCGTTTGGTCCTGTGGCCACCCTCGAGTCTGATCCCGGCCACCTCCACGGTGCCCTCCGTCGGATCCTCCAAGAAGTTCACGCAGCGCAGCAGCGTGCTCTTGCCCGATCCGGATCTGCCGAAGATCACCACGACCTCGCCCCGGTCGACCTCCATGTCGATTCCCTTGAGGACCTCCAAGTCCCCGAAGCGCTTGTGGAGGCGCTCCACCCTCACCACTGCCTCGGAGTTGCCGCTCACGGCATCCCTTCCGTCTGGGTCCCGTCGCCTTCGTCCTCGATGACGACGCCCCCTCCTCCCCCGCCGATCCCTCCTGCGGGTCCAGAGATGAACCGGAAGGGCTTCCGGCCTGTGACCTGCCGGACCTCGGTACGAACGTAGCCCCGGGACAGGCGGATCTCCACGCGCTTCTGGAAGAAGGAGAAGACGGCGGTTAGGCCCCAGTAGAGGCTGGCCGCCAGGATCAGGGCTTCGAGGCTCTTGTGGTCCGGAGGCCCGACGACCTTGGCCCGCCGGAACAGCTCGGCCGTCTCGAGCTCGCTGCCCAGGACGGACACGAGGGCTGTGTCCTTCATCATCGCGATGAACTCGTTCCCGGTGGGAGGGATGATCACGCGCAGGGCCTGGGGAAGCACCACGCGGCGCATCCGCTGCCCGTAGGTCATCCCCAGCGCATCCGCAGCCTCCGACTGGCCGTGACTGACCGACTGGATCCCGGCCCTGAAGATCTCCGTCATGTAGGCGCCGTAGTTGAGCCCCAACCCCAGGACTCCTGCTTGGAACGATGTGAGCGTGAGGATGTTCAGGACCGACAGCCGCCCGAAGTTCGCACCGATCTGCGGGAGCGCGAGGTAGATGATGAAGAGTTGCACGATCAGCGGTGTGCCGCGGAAGAAGGATGTGTAGAAGCCCGAGATCCCGTACGCGACGGGATTGCTCGACAGGCGACCCAGCGCTCCCAGCAGGGCCAAGAGCACTGCGAGGACGATCGCGAACAGGGCGAGCAGGATCGTGTAGAGCAACCCCCAGGCCACGAACCTGAACTTGCTCTGCATCCAGCCTACGTCGAACTGCATCAGCGCGAACATCACGGCGAGTAGGAAGAAGATCGACACCCAGACGATGCCGAGCTTGATCGAGAAGGGCACGTGAGCGCTGGACAGGGCCATCGCCTCCCGCTTACCGGCGGCCTTGCGACCGAGGATCAGAAGGACCACGACGGTCACGGCCACTGCCGCTGCGACCGGCGGCTCGTAGCGGCCGCTCAAGCCACCGGTGCCGCCCATCCACAGCGCGCTCCCTACGGTTGCCCCCAGCGCCGCTCCCCAGGCCCAAGTCAGGCGGGTGAACAAGAGGGCCGCACTGGCAAGCAGCAGCACGCCACTCAGCCCGAAGGCGGCGATCCTGGCGGGCGCCATGTCTTCCTTCGTCGAGAAGACCAGGATGGGCGTGAAGAGGATCGTCACGGCGCCGGCAGCGCCGAGCAGCCACGCGCCCGTCAGGAGGAAGGTCGCTCCGGGCGGGACCTCGGCCTCGAAAGAAGGGCGGGGCCGGCTCTCGCCGGCCCCGCCCTCACCCGTCTGGCGCTCCACTATCCCCAACTCACGTGATCGTCGTGGTGAGGTCGACCTTGTACCACTTCATCGACAACTCGGTCAGGGTCCCGTCAGCGTGCATCTCGTCGATGATGCCGCTCACGGCCTCGACCAGGCTCTGGTTGTCGATGGGGGACGCCTTGTCGAGCGCGACGCTGAGTGGCTCGTAGAAGATCGGGTCTCCGAGGAGCTTCATGTGTCCTCCATCGGCGATGTAGGACTCGATCGTTGGAGTCGCCGAGATCGCCGCGTCACAACGGACCCCGTCTCCCAGGTCGAGCTCGTCCAGGGCGTCCGTGTCGGTCGTGTAGCTGACTATCTGGGGATCCGAGATCTGAACCTCGAACGCCGGCGCCACTTCACCGAGCACCAGCGTGCCCTTCAGGTAGTCCTCGTACGTGGTCTTCTCACCGACGCAGATCTTCTTCCCACTCAGGTCTGAGATCGAGGTGAAGGTCGTGTTGTCGCTGTGGACCGCTACACCGGCCGGCGTGTAGTAGTAGGCAGGCGTGAAGTAGAAGAGGCCCTCACGCTCGACGGTATCGGTCATCGAGCCCACGTTGATGTCCCAGCGGTCGTTCCACGAACCCGCCGTGACGATGTCCCAGTCCTGGTGCTGGATCTCCACCTCGACGCCAAGGCGCGCCGCGATCTCCGTCGCGACGTCCACGTCGAAGCCCATCCACTCGCCGGAGGCGGCGTCGAACCAGGACTGCGGCTTGTACTTCTGGTCGGTCGCGACCCGGAGCACGCCTTCCTCGAGGATGCGAGCGAGCAGATCCTGCTCCTCGGGCGGCGTCGTCGTGGTCGTCGTCCCCGTTCCCGTCCCTGTGCCGGTGTCGGTGGGCGAGGTTTCCTCGGCGCAGGACGCACCTACCAGAGCGAGGACCGCGACCAGCGCCAGCAGTCCCCGGAACCTGAACTCCCTCATGTCTTCCTCCTTCCGGGGAAGGGCTCGTGGCCCGCTCCCCTCTCCGCGCGCGTACTGTAGGCTGAGCGGCCGGGTCCAGCAACGCGAGCGCCTAGCCGGCCGGGGCTTGCATCACGACGGCCGGCTGTTCCAGCCACCTCGCCCCCGTCGCTCGATAGATACGTACGAGAGGGGTCTGCGGGACGCCCCGGGCGTCCCAGTCGTACGGACCCCCGAGGGTCTCTGCCGTTCCGTTCCCCAGCACCATGTGACCCACGTCGAACCCCTCGGCAGCCCACGGGCCGGCATCCAGACCCGTGAACTCCTGGTAGTCGTGGATGAAGGACTGAGCCTGCGGGTCCGACGACGTCGACAGGTCCACGCAGGAACATACGGCCCAGGTTCCGGCTCCGTGCGGCCAGACGGCCTCCAGATAGCCGTCGGTCCGAGCGCGGTCTGCCAGAACGAGCTGGATCGCGGCGCCCATCCGACCGCGGAGCGCGGCGGCCCCCGTCGCCGTCCCGGTCCAGACCACGACGTCGCAGTCCGTCGCCACTCCGGGCTGGAGCGCCATCACTTGGGTCAGGGCGGCCAGCAGCTCCTGCGACCCCGGCGCCTCGTCGCCGGTCGCGCAGGCCCGGTCGCCAGCCCTGCGGGCCACACCTGCCAGATGCTCGACCTGCGCGCCGAGCGGATCCACCAGTCGCAGCCATGACGGGGCGAACCCGCCGTCGTCGAGCCACGACAGCGAGTAGACGGGAAGGT
Organism: uncultured Actinomycetes bacterium; assembly: GCA_964535065.1. Classification (GTDB taxonomy): domain Bacteria; phylum Actinomycetota; class UBA4738; order UBA4738; family HRBIN12; genus AC-51. The sequence continues at coordinate 3,523 of CAZHRY010000008.1, read as the reverse complement.
TCGCCCGGGCCAGCGCGTCTTCGGCTTGCGGGGTGAGCTGCGTGAGCGGCGCGACGACCGCGGCGACCACACCGGGGTCGTCGGCGAGGTGCTCGTAGCCGGCCCCGACGAGCCGGACCGCCGTCCCGGATCCCTCCAACGCCAGCGAAAGCCCCAGGACCGCAGGGGTGATCACCGCACGGCTGTCCGGCTCCGAACCGTTCTGAAACACGAGCACCCTGGGCCCCCGCTCGCTCGTCGGCGTGCAGCCTGTCAACAGCGGCGCGACCAGGGCGGCGGTGAGGATGATGCGCAGGCGCATGGGCTCGGATCCGGCCGCTAGTCTAGGCAGCGCCAGCCGGGATGGCGGAACTGGCAGACGCGCGGGACTCAAAATCCCGTGAGCTTCGGCTCGTGAGGGTTCGACCCCCTCTCCCGGCACCGCTCAGACCACGTTGCCTTCACGCACCAGCTCGCCTTTCTCGAAGCGGTCAGATGCGAGCGCTGATACGTCCACGGTCCGAGCGGTGCCTTCCACGATCATCTCGGCCATGAGCTTCCCCACCACCGGGCCATGTTGGAAGCCGTGACCGCTGAAGCCCGCCGCTATCCAGAGCCCCTCCAGCGGCGCAGGTCCAACGACCGGGTGCCGGTCGGGGGTCATCTCGTACAGCCCCGCCCAAGAGGAGCGCATCCCCGCCTCCGTGAGCGGGGGGAAGACCTCGACCGCCTTGGGCAGCAGCTCGTGCTCGATGAAGCTCTCGTCCACCCTGGTGTCGAACGTAACCGCGTCGTCGCCCGCTATCCCCATGAGGACCCCCTCGCCCTCCCTGTGGAAGTAGAAGGTGCTCGCGGCGTCGATCACCAGGGTCCGCCTCTCGGGCGCACCGGGGAACGGCCCGGTCACCACGACGGCTCGAGGCACCGGATCGATCGGCAGGGCCAGACCGGCGGTCGCTGCAAGGGGTCGTGACCAGGCGCCGGCGGCCAGGACTACCGCCCTCGTCTCGACGTCTCCCACCGAAGTGCCAAGCCCCCTCACCCTGGAGCCGTCGCTCTCGATCAGCTCGACCGTCACGCCGGTCATGACCCGGACACCGGCTCCCTTCGCGAGTGTCGCGTAGCCCTGCGTCAGCGCGCCGGGGTCCGCGATGCCATCCCGAGGGCCGAACGTCGCCACGGTGACACCACCCGTGGCCAGACCCGGGACGATCTCTTCAGCCTGAGCGGGGGTGAGTAGTTCCACCTCGGCACCGAGGGACCGCTGAAGCCCCACTGCCCGCTCGAACCGCTCTCGATCGGGCTCTCGGACCAGGAACAGGTAGCCGTCCTGCGTCACGTCCACGGGGATGCCGTGCCGCTCGGTGAATCCGGTGATCATCGGAACGCTGGCAAGCGACAGTCTGATGTTCACCTCGGACGTGAACTGGTGGCGGAAGCCGCCGGCGCAGGCGCCGGTGGACCCGCGCCCCACGGCGTCCTCACGCTCCAGCAACACAACGTCGCCTGCGCCGGCGGCCGCCAGGTGGTACGCGGATGAGCAGCCCACTATCCCGCCCCCGATCACGACGACATCCGCCGTCAGCGTCATGCGAGCGCCCCGTAAGCCGCAGCGGCAACGACCAGGTCCTCGAAAGCCATGCCGACGGACTTGAAGACGGTCACCTGATCTGGCGCCGTCCGAACCTGAGCGCCGTGCACGAGCTCGGACAGGTCGGCAGTGATATGCCCCGGCCCGATCGCCCCCTCGCCGATAGGCAGCAGCAGGTCCCCTGCTTCAGCCAGCGCGACCTCACGGGTCTCTACGACAACGCGGGCGCGCTCGATCGTGGCCGTGTCCAGCTCGCGGGACTCCGGCAGGTACGCACCGACGGCGTTCACGTGGGCGCCGGGTCGCAGCAGACGGCCGTCGAACAGCGGCTCCGGTGACGTCGTGCAGGTGCAGACCAAGTCCCCCTCTCCCACGTCACCTGGCGTTCCTACCGAGGCCACGAGCCCCGATGCACGCGCCAAGTCGCACAGCTCCTCCGCGCGGCCCGGCGTTCGCGACACGACGAGCACGCGCTCCAGGGACCGAAGGGCCGCCATCGCTTCCAGATGCGCGCGAGCCTGCACCCCCGCCCCGAACATCACGAGCGTGCTCGCGCCCGGCGAAGCCAGGTGGCGCGTCGCCAGGCCGCTCACGGCCGCCGTCCTCAGCGCGGTCAGTGCGCCGCCATCGAACACCGCCAGCGGCTCCTGGGTCCGGGGCGCGAAGTAGACGTACACGGCCTGAACGAACGGCAGACCCCTGGATGGGTTCGTCTCGGTCAGGGTGACGAGCTTCACGCCGGCCCCGGCCACGCCCCGGGCGGGCATCAGCATGAGCGAGCCCGCTGCGGTCTCGACGGTCGTCCTCAAGGGTCCCGCCGCGGCAGAGTCCTGCTCCTCGAAGGCCTCCTGCAGTGCGTCCACCGCACGTGGGATGGGTAGTGCGGCCCTCAGCTCGTCGCCATCGACGAACCGCATCACATCTCGCCCAGGTACGCCTCGCGCATCAGCGGGTTCGCCAGCAGGTTCTCAGCCGTGTCGGCGAGAACGACCTGCCCCGTCTGGATCACGTACCCCCGGTCGGCTATCGACAGGGCCATGTTGGCGTTCTGCTCCACGACGAACACGGTCCTTCCCAGCTCGCGTATCCGCTGGATGATCTGGAACACCTGCTCGACCAGCACGGGCGCCAGCCCCATCGAGGGCTCGTCCATCAACAGCAGCTTCGGATCTGACATGAGCGCCCTGCCCATCGCGACCATCTGCTGCTCCCCACCGGATAGGGTCCCGGCCTTCTGCTTCAACCTCTCCCTTATGCGAGGGAAGGTCTCGAGGATGTGTTCGCGATCCTCTGCCACCTTGTCCTTGTCGGTGCGCAGGTACGCGCCGAGCTGCAGGTTCTCTTCCACGGTCATCGAGCCGAACAACCGGCGATTCTCGGGAACCATCGACACCCCGCGTCGTACGATCTCGGCCGTCGGCACGCCGCCGATGCTCTCGCCTTCGAACACGACCTCCCCCTCCGTCGGCGTCACGTACCCGAGGATCGTCTTCAGCGTCGTGCTCTTCCCGGACGCGTTGCCCCCCAGCAGGCATACCATCTCGCCGGGGTAGATCGCCATGTCCACGTGGCGCAGGACCGACACGAGTCCGTAATGCGTGCTCACCCCGCGCAGCTCGAGGACCGGTGTGCGTTCGGCGTCGCTCATCCGATCTCCTCGTGCCGCGTTCCGAGGTAAGCCTCGATCACCTTCGGGT
>CAZHRY010000008.1:0-246 GCA_964535065.1 uncultured Actinomycetes bacterium | reverse complement strand
TGCGCCCGTAGTCGCAGGCGATCACGCGATCCGACACGCCTTTGACGACCCGCATGTCGTGCTCGATGACCAGGACCGTCAGGCCGAGCTCGTCGCGCATCCGTACGATGTTGTCCCGCAGCTCAAGTGTCTCTCGCGGGTTCATGCCGGCCGTCGGTTCATCCAACAGAAGAACCCGCGGGTCAGTAGCCATCGCACGCGCCATCTCGAGCCTCCGCCGGTTCGCGTAAGAAAGGACGAACGCAG
>CAZHRY010000007.1:12303-44652 GCA_964535065.1 uncultured Actinomycetes bacterium | reverse complement strand
GAGCCGGTCGACGTCGACGGCGTGCCGCTCCGGGTTATCCACCAGCCGGGCAAGGGCCACCTCACGGGCTTCGCGCTCGAGGTCGGCGCCTTCTGCCTGCGGTTCTTCTCGGACTACTACGGCATCCCGTATCCGGCCCACAAGCTCGACATGGTGGCGCTCCCGGACTTCGCCCAGGGCGCGATGGAGAACCTCGGGTGCATCACGTACCGCGAGAGCCTGCTGCTCGCCGACCGGGCGAAGGCCACGCAGCCCGAGCTCGCGACCATCGCGGACGTGATCGCGCACGAGATCGCGCACATGTGGTTCGGCGACCTGGTGACGATGCGCTGGTGGAACGGGATCTGGCTGAACGAGGCCTTCGCCACCTTCATGGAGTACCTGGCCGTGGACGCCATGGAGCCCGAGTGGCGCGTGTGGGACTCGTTCGCACGCCAGTGCTCCAACGCGCTCGAGACCGACTCCCTGGAGAGCACCCGTCCGATCGAGTACCCGGTCTACTCGCCGGACGACGCGAGCGGCATGTTCGACACCCTCACCTACTCGAAGGGCGGGGCGTTGCTGCGGATGCTTCAGCAGTGGCTCGGTCCGGATCGTTTCCGCGCGGGGATCCGCCGCTACCTGGCCAAGCACGCGTACGGCAACACTGAGACGCACGACCTCTGGGATGCGATCGAGGAAGAAACAGGCGAGCCCGTTCGCAGGGTGATGGACGCTTGGATCTTCCAGAGGGGCTATCCGGTGATCACCGTGTCCCTTGACGGCGACTCGATCCGCTTCGACCAGGAGAGGTTCATCCCGTCCGTGCCGGGCGACCCCACGACCTGGCCGATCCCTCTGGTCGTCAGACAGCTCTCGGCAGAAGGGGAGCGTGTGGACCGAACGCTGATCGAGCCCGGCGGGCTTTCGCTCCCCCTTCTGGCTCCCGACTCCGTCGTTGTTGCGAACGCCGGGGCCGCCAGCTTCGTCAGGGTCTTCTATCAGCCGGAGCTGGGAGCGCGGCTCGTCGGGCGCATGAGCGATGTCATGACGCCGGTGGAGCGGCATTCGTTCGTCGACGATGCTTGGGCTGCGGTCGTTTCGGGTCAAGCGAAGGCGTCCGCGTTCGTGGACCTGATCGCGGGGTTCGGCTCGGAGACGGACCCCACCGTGTGGCAGGCGATCATCGCTTCGCTCTCCTGGTGTGACCGGTTCGTCGAGGGTGGAACGCGCGAGCGCCTCCGCAGTGCCGTGCGCGATCTGATCGCTCCCGCGCTGGAGCGAGCGGGGTGGACGCCGAAGCCCGGTGAGAGCGACCTGGACAGAGAGATGCGCGGGGAGCTGATCAGGGCCATGGGCATCCTGGGTGACGACCCGGCCGTCCAGGACCAGGCACGCCAGGCCGAGGCCGAGTGGAGCGCGATGGTGGAGATGGACGCGGCGGTAGCCGCAGCGTCGATAGACGTCGTGGCCCACGCGGGCGATGCCGGTGACTACGAACGGTACTGGGACCTCGTGCTGAACGGGCCCACGCCTCAGGAGCAAGCGAGGCGCCGGCAGGCACTGACACGTTTCCGCCAACCGGAGCTCATGGCGCGCACCCTGGCGGCCACGCTGAGTGACGGTATCCGCCCCCAGGACGCACCCTTCGTCTTGGCGCGCTCGCTGGCCAATCGCGACCTGGGAGCTCAGGCCTGGGCTTTCGTCGCGGACAACTGGGACGACATCACCGACCGCATCGCGCCTTCCAACGTCATCTCGATCCCCGCCGGGGCCCGCTACATCACCGACCCGGCGCTCGTTCCCCAGATCCAGGCCTTCTTCGAGGAGCACGACATCCCTCAGAACCACATGATGCTCGTGCAGTTCATGGAGAGGCAGAGGGTCTTCGCCGCGTTGCGAACCCGGGCCTCCGAGGATCTGGTGTCGAAGTTCGGCGTGTAGGCGGACCCTAGTCCGTGTCGTCGGATCCTGCTGCCGGCTCGTAGACCGTCCCCGGATCCGCGTTCCCGCCGCACACGATCAGCGCCACATGCTCACCGGGTGCGGGGACGTAGGCGCCCGACAGGAGCGCTGCGAGAGGCGCGGCGGCTCCGGGCTCGGCCATCACTCGGCACTCCTCCCAGAGGAGCCGCCGCGCCTCGATGATGGCCTCGTCCGAGACCAGCGTGACGAGAGGGGGGAACCTGCGCATTACCGAGAACCCGATAGCTCCCAGCCGGCGAGCTCCCAGGGCGTCGGCCGCCACACCACCCACCTCCACGTCTACCGGCTCGCCGGCTTCGAGCGCGGCATGCAGGGTCGGGCAGGCGGCGGGCTCGACCCCGACGACTCGAACGTCCGAGGCGAACCACGCCGCCACGCCGCCGATCAGCCCCCCGCCTCCGACGGCGACGATGACGGTCTCAAGCGCCGGCGTCTGGTCGGCAAGCTCCATGGCGATGGTTCCCTGGCCGGCGACCACGGCGGGCTGGTCGTACGGATGCAGGAAGGCCGCGCCCGTGTCGAACGCATGCTCCTCGCAGGCGGCGTACGCCTCGGCGTAGTAGCCGGGGACCACGTGGACGGTCGCGCCGTAGGCCTTGATCCGTTCGACCTTGACGCGGGGAGACGTGGACGGGACGAAGATCTCTGCGGGATGGCCCAGGACCTGGGCCGCGTAGGCGACGGCGAGGCCGAAGTTCCCACCGGAAGCCGCGAGCACCCCGCTCTCGTCGATCTCGCCCGTGAGGATCCGGTTGAAGGCGCCTCTCGGCTTGAAGGAACCCGTGTGCTGGAGCAGCTCGAGCTTGAGGGACAGGTGCCCAGGCACGCCGAAGGCCCCCGGCTCGAGGTCGGCGACCGGCGTCCTTCTCAGATAGCCCCCGATCCGTTCGGCGGCCGACTCGATGTCGAAACGCGTCACGTCCAGGGGCTGGTCCCCAGGCGACATGAGGCTCACGACCCGTATCGAACCACGGCCGAGGGCCCAGGTCACCGTGGTTGGGGGTCCTGCCGGCAGGTTCGTCCGGCCTATGCGATAGCCTCGACCCCATGCGATTCCTGAGGTTCCGCCACGGCGACCGCATCGCGATGGGCGCCGTAGCGCCGGGCGAGGACATGATCCAGGTCCTGGAGGGCACGTTCTTCCAAGATCCGATCCCCACGGGAGAACGGGTGCCGATGGACGACGTTCTCCTGGTCGCTCCCGTGCTCCCGTCCAAGCTGGTCTGCGTCGGGAAGAACTACGCCGCTCACGCGGCCGAGTTCGACTCCGAGGTTCCCGAGGAGCCGCTGCTGTTTCTCAAGCCCTCCACGGCCGTCATCGGGCCGAACGATCCGATCGCCCTACTCCCCATCAGCCGCAGGATCGACTACGAGGGCGAGCTGGCGGTCGTCATAGGTCGTATCGCTCGCAACGTGAACGCCGAGGACGCATATCGCTACATCCTGGGCTACACCTGCGCGAACGACGTGACCCTTCGCGACCTGCAGAAGAAGGACGGGCAGTGGACCAGGGCCAAGGGTTTCGACGGCTCGTGCCCCCTCGGCCCGTGGATCGAGACCGACGTGGACCCCAACGACGTGATCGTCGAGACGCGCCTCAACGGTGACGTGGTCCAGCGCGCCAGCACGGTGGACATGGCCTTCGGCGTGGCTACCCTGATCGAGTACGTGACTTCGTTCATGACGATGCTCCCCGGAGACGTGCTGCTGACCGGAACCCCCGAAGGCGTGGGTCGCCTGGCCGCCGGCGACCTCGTTGAGGTGGAGGTCGAGGGCGTGGGGGTCCTCGCCAACGAGGTGGTGTTGCCGTGACCCCCGTGCGGTGCAGGTTCGCTCCCGCACCCTCGGGCTCGCTGCACGTCGGCAACGTTCGGAGCGCCCTGTTCTCGTGGCTCTGGGCGAGGCGCCACGGCGGCGTCTTCATCCTTCGCGTCGAGGACACCGACACGTCGCGCGTCACGGAGGAGGCTTTCCGCGGCGTTCTGGACGACCTGCGCTGGCTCGGTCTGGACTGGGACGAGGGCCCTGAGGTGGGCGGACCCCACGGGCCGTACCGGCAGTCCGAGAGGGCGGAGGTGTATCGCGACGCGGTGGAACGACTGCTGCACCGAGGTCACGCCTACCGCTGCTTCTGCACCCCCGAGGAGCTGGAGGAACGCCGGAAGGCCGCGCTGGCGAGGGGAGAGCCTCCCGGCTACGACGGCAGGTGCCGGGAGCTCTCCGATGCCGAGAGGAAGGTGTTCGAAGACGAAGGCCGCCCGGCGAGCATCCGCTTCCGCATGCCCGAGGAAGAGTGGGTCGTGAGCGACCTGGTCAAGGGAGAGGTCCGGTTCGCCCCAGGCCAGCTCCGTGACTTCGTGCTTCAGCGCGCCGACGGTTCCCCCCTGTTCCTCTTGGCCGTGGCGGTGGACGACATGCTGATGGAGGTCACCCACGTGGTCCGCGGAGACGACCTGCTGGCCAGCGCGCCACGCAACGCCGCCGTGATACAGGCGCTCGGAGGCACTCCGCCCGCGTACGCGCACGTCCCCCAGGTGCTGGGGCCCGACGGCAAGCCGCTCTCCAAGCGCCACGGCTCCACCAGCGTCCAGGCTTTCCGCGAACAGGGCTACCTGCCCGAGGCGATGACCAACTACCTCGCGCTCCTAGGCTGGTCGAAGGACGATCACACAACCTTCATGAGCCGCCAAGAGATGGTGGAAGCGTTCGACCTTTCTCGCGTGTCCAGCAATCCGGCCATATTCGACACCGAGAAGCTCACGTGGATGAACACCCACTACGTCCAGCAGCTCGATGACGACGATCTTGCCGCCAGGTGCGTGCATTTCCTCACGGAGGCGGGTGTCGGCGTCGAGCCGAGCTTGCTCAAGAGAGCCATGCCTCTAGTCAAGGAGAGGATGAGGACGCTCACCGAGGTGGTCGATCTGCTCGGGTTCCTGTTCACCGACGACATAGAGCCGAACGAGAAGGCCAGGGCGCTCCTCGAGAAGGCGCCGGTGGGCTACCTGACCTATGCGGTCGAGGCCCTCGAGGGCATCGCGTGGGACGCCAGCTCGATCGGAGCCGCCCTGGATTCGCTCGCCGAGGCGCACTCGCTGAACCGCACGAAGGGCTGGCAGCCCGTCCGGGCGGCGGTCACCGGTTCGAACGTCTCGCCGCCTCTCCCCGAGTCCCTCGAGCTACTCGGGAAGGACCGGACCATCGCAAGGATCAGGGCCGTCGCATGAAGAAGGCGATGGCGCTGGTTGCGCTGATGGCGGCTCTGGGCTCCCAGGTCGCGGCCCCGGCCCGGCCGGCGCGCGAGGCGCGCCCGGGGCGCGTGGACGTCGCCGCCCTCAAGCCGCCCATCGTCTGGAAGCCGATCCCGTACGGCGACACCCGCAAGTCGCAGATGGCCGCCTACTCCTACCGGCACTACGGACATCGCACCTGGCACCTCCGCAACCCGAAGGTCATCGTGCAGCACTACACCACCGGAACGACGTGGGAAGGCGCCTGGAACACGTTCGCGTCCAACACCAAGCACAACGGCGAGTACCCGGGCACCTGCGCGCACTTCATCGTGCACACGGACGGCACGATCTACCAGCTCGTGGATCTGCGCGTCCGGTGCCGGCACGCCGTCGGCATGAACTACACGTCCGTGGGCATCGAGCACGTCGGCACCAGCGACAGCATGGTGCTCAACAACAAGATCCAGATGCGCGCGTCCATGAGGCTGACGGTCTGGCTGATGGCGAAGTTCGGCATCAACATCGGGAACGTGATCGGGCACAACGAGTCGCTGGAGAGTCCCTACCGGAAGGAGCTGTACCCGGACTGGTGGTGCCTGGTGCATGCCGACTTCCCCCACTGGGCGATGCACGAGTACCGGCAGCGGCTGCGGGACGTGGCCAAGGCCAGAGGCGTGCCCGTAGGGGATCCGCCGGTCTGGGTTGACTCGGGCTGCTGACGGATACGCTGGCCGGGTGAAGATCCGTAGCAGCGCCGGCAGGTTCGCGTTCTACGGCGCTCTGGGCCTGGCGAGCGAGATCGTGTTCACGGGCTCGAAGGATCTGCTCCGAAGCCGCGGCCGGAGCTTCCGTGGTCGCACGAGCCTACTGATGTTCCCGGTCTACGGGCTGATCAGGCCCCTATTCGAGCCGGCCCACGACCTGCTGCGATACAGGTGGCGCGCCCCCGCCCGGGCGGTCGTCTACGCCGCGGGGTTCCTCGCCGTGGAGTACGGAGCGGGCAGGGTCTACCGCGCGTTGCTGGGCAAGGCTCCTTGGGACTACTCCCATGCGACGCTGAACGTGGGCGGCCTCATCCGCTTCGATTACGCGCCACTATGGGCTCTCGCCGGACTGGGCCTGGAGCGTGTTCACGACGCGATCAGACCCTGAGGGCTGCTTGCGTCCGAGGCTCGGAAGGGGGAGCATCGGGGCGGAGGGGGCAGCATGGGCAAGGTGATCGTCCTTCCCGAGAGGCAAGATGCCGAGGGCGTCTGGCACCAGGTGATGAGAGACGTGTGCCACTGGTGCGGGTGCTCGTACCTGATCGCGGAGGACGACCACGATCTGGTGTGGGAGCCCGGGACTACGATCCGCAAGGGCTGCACCGACGACATGTGCGAGTGCCACACGGCCGCGGTCGTCGGCGAACGACGCGAGTAGATCCTGCGACGCGGCTATGCCGCTGCGCCCGGGGGCGTTGAACCGAACCCGGCCACCCGTGTGGCAGAATCTCAGCGATGGCGAGCGGCCAGCAGAGCACGCAAGATCCGCCGCACCCTGCCACTCATCCCATGGTCGGAGTCGATTCGTTCACGCCGGCCGAGATCGCGCGCTCGGTGGAAACCAAGGGTGTCACCAAAGCCGGCGCGCCGGCCATGGCCACGTTCGTCCTCGGCCTTGTCGCCGGGGCGTTCATAGCTCTCGGAGGAGTCCTTTCCACCCTCATCGGCACGGGCTCACAGCTCGGGTTCGGTCCCACGCGATGGCTCGCCGGTATCGGCTTCTCTCTCGGCCTGGTCCTCGTCGTGATCGCCGGCGCCGAGCTGTTCACCGGGAACGTCCTGATCGTGATGGCTTGGGCATCGCGCCGGGTCTCCTCGCTCCAGCTCCTGAGGAACTGGGTGCTCGTCTACGCCGGGAACATCCTCGGGTCGTTCAGCGTGGTCGCGCTCGTGTACTTCGCCGAGTGGTGGAAGCTCGGCGAGGGCGAGGTGGGCCGAACGGCCGTGAACGTTGCCGCCGGGAAGACCGCGCTGCCCTTCGGGACGGCGTTCGCGCGGGGGATCCTCGCCAACGCGCTCGTGTGCCTAGCCGTGTGGCTCGCAACCGGTGGGCGGAGCCTGATCGACAAGATCTTCGCGATCGTCTTCCCGATCAGCGCATTCGTGGCGAACGCTTTCGAGCACTCGATCGCGAACGCGTACTTGGTTCCCGCCGGCATGCTCTTCAAGGACAAGGTCTCAGGGGTCGAGTCCGAAGCCGTGGCCTCGCTCGATGCCGCCGGCTTCTTGACGAACCTCGCGGCGGCCACGCTGGGGAACATCGTGGGCGGCGCCGTGCTCGTGGCTCTCGTCTACTGGTTCGTCTATCTTCGCCCGGTACGCTCAGCCGAGTCGCGCTGACCGCAACATGAGCCCGTGCTTGCGAAAGCTCCGCATGCTGACGCTGCCACGGGACCGGCCGACCTTCGCTTGTCACTCGGGCTACTACTAGGAGTAAGACGATGGCCAAGGAACCTGCACCGGCCCACCCCGGGGAGGTTCTCCTCGAGGAGTTCTTGGGGCCCATGGGGGTCAGCCAGTATCGCCTTGGCAAGGGAATCGGGGCCCTGCCCCGCCGGATCAACGCGATCGTGCGTGGCACACGCGGCGTTCCCGCGGACACCGCCTTGCGGTTGGCTCGCTACTTCGGACCTTCCGAGCGCTTCTGGCTGAACCTGCAAGCCCAGTAGGACCTGGATGTGCGGTTCGACCGCATCGGGAAGAGGATCGAGAAGGAGATTACCCCGCTCGCCGTCTGAGCGTGCCTTCGAGGCCAGTTCGAGAAGTAGTCCCAACGGGATTCGAACCCGTGTCTCCACCTTGAGAGGGTGGTGTCCTAGGCCTCTAGACGATGGGACCAGGTGGCCGCTCTGGTGCTCCGGTGGCCGGGGGCGAGTCTACCAAGGCATCCGCGCTGGCCCGAGCGCTAGTGCGCGGTCGTGTCCGGGTCGAGCGACATCCCGACGAACATCGCGAGGGGGATCGCGCTCAGCACGATGCCGATGATCGCGGGGACACGTCCAGTTCGCCCTTTCGCCCGAACCAGCCCCATGACCCCGAAGACCATCGACGCGACAGGGAGGCCCAGCGCGAAGAGCGGGTGCCAGAACCACATGTACATGGTGGTCACCGCCAGGAACGCGGAGATGTTCGCGGGTACGTTCAGCGGGTTGGAGGGTGGGGCGTGTGGGCGCTTCGGAACACGAGAGGGCGGCAACATCGTTCGCTCCTGAGGTGGCTCGATCCGGATCCGAGCGCGCAAGATACCCCGGATAGGTCATGCACAGCGTTGCGGATCAGGCGGACTAGAACGGCTCCATCTCCGGCGGCGGGGGGTCGCACCACGAGCGCAGCATGTCCCTCAGGGCCGCGATGCTGTCCTGGAGACGGGGGGTTCCGATCTTGTTCTTCTCTTCGTAGGGATCGGCCTTGAGCCGGTAGTACTCCTCCTCGCCGGAGGCGTTGTGGATCAGCTTGGCCTTGGCGGTCCTGATCGCGCAGTACACGACCTCCCCCTCGCCTGTGTGCTCGAAGAACAGCCGGGGCCGCCACGAGGTCGCGGTCCCGCTGAGCAGGGGCAGGAGTGACATGCCGTCCACGACTGGCAGTGACACGCCTGCGGCCGCCGCGACGGTCGGGGCGACGTCGATGTTCTGCACGAAGTGGCCGTCGGTGCGCGGCGCCGTGCCGAGCCTGTCCCAGCGGACGACGAATGGCACGCGGATGCTCTCCTCGTAGGGGACGACCTTCGCGATCCGGCGGTACTCGCCCCACAGGTAACCGTTGTCCGACGAGTAGATGATCAAGGTGTCGCCGAGCCGCCCAGCCGTCTCGAGCGCGGTCAGGATCCTGCCGACCGCCTCGTCGAGCGAAGCGAGCATCCCGAGCTGGGTCTGCCTCAACAGGTCGATCTCGGCCATGCGCTCGGTCGAGAACCTAGGCTCTTCCTGGATGTAAGCGGGCTTGTCGGACACGTCGGGCTCGTCGTAGCTGGGCGGCCGCCACGGCTCGACACCGGCCCGCGAGCCTGCGTGCCGGGGTGCGGCGATGAACGGTCCGTGCGGCGCCAGCGGAGCGAACCACACGAAGAGGGGATCCTGGGCCGAGGCTCCGACGATGAAGTCCTCGGCGTGGGCAGCGAGGACGTCGGTCGAGTAGTCCTCTTCGTTGCTGCCGTGCTCCTCGGCGGAGACGCCGTCCAGGCTGATCGAGTAGTCGAAGTAGCCGGTCGTGGAAGCGAATGCCCTCCAGCGATCCCAACCCGGCGGCACATAGGCCCCGTCTGTCATGGCGTAGTGGTTCAGGTACTTGCCGAACAAGGCGGTGGCGTACCCGGCCGAGTCCAAGGCGGTGGCGATGCTCACCGAGTCGTCGAAGGCTTCGAAGCCTCCGTAGGGAGGCGCGTTCGTCCAGACGTTCGTGTGCCTCGAGTACAGGCCGGTCAGGAAGGCCGCTCGAGAAGGGCAGCACACGGGATTGGTGACGAAACCGTTCGAGAACAGCACTCCCTCGCCCACCAGTTCCGCCTGCACGGTGGGCATCTCAGCGACCGTGTCCCATCGCTGGTCGTCGGACAGGATCGCGAGGATGTTGGGCAGGACGACGAACGGTTCTGTGCTGGACGCCGTGCCGTCCGGCGTGTCCACCTCGAGCAGGCCGGTCGTGGCGCCCGGTGGCACGACCAGGTCGAGCTGGTCGTCCGCGGGCACGGAGAAGGAAGCGTCGAGTCCACCGAGCCTGACGGCGAGCGCATCCGTGAACCCCGAGCCGGTCACGTGGATCGTTGCCCCAACCGGCCCGCGCACGGGATCGAAGGATGTGATGGAGGCAAGGGCGTGAGATGTCCTGGCGAGCGTCAGGAGGGCAACGACCAGCGACAGCGCCGAAGCGATCCTCACGGCCGAACCCGCGTGCCAGACCGAACCTCGCATGCTCCCCCTGATCCGATCCTCTGCCGGGTGTGCCGCTGGACCGTATCCCCCCTTGCGTGCCGGTGCAACGTCACAGGATGAGGGCCCCGGCGGTTTCGGGCGGATACCATCCCATCGTGGTCATCGGGATAGGTGAAGCCGCCCCGCCGATCGCCGGCGTCGATCGGGACCGGGCTCACGCACTCGTGTTCTTCAAGGTGACGTGCTCGACCACGCAGATCGCCGCGCCCGCCCTGGAACGGCTGGGTGTCGCATACCCCGGTCGGGTCACGGGCATCGCCCAAGATCCGCCGCACGACATCGAGGCGTTCGGCGCCACTTACGGGATCGGTTTCCCGATGCTCCCCGATCTGAGCCCGTACGAGGCTTCGAACGCCTACGGGATCTCCGTCGCGCCCACCGTGGTGGTCGTGGATGGCGACGGGCGGGTAGCCGACGTGGCGGTGTCCTGGGACAGGGAGGCGCACAACAGGGCCTCGGCGGTCCTGGCAGGGTTGCTAGGCGTCGAGCCTATCGAGGTTTCCAGGCCCGGAGACGGGTTGCCCGACTTCAAGCCCGGCTGAAGCACCAGGAACGTCCCCTAGGTCTGGGGGACTCGAAGGTCAGCCGAACAGCCCGAGCAGCGAGTCGCCGAGTGGCGTCCGGGAGCTGTAGACGCCCCGGCCCACGCGGTTCGCTCTGACCACGCCGGTGCGCCTGAGGATCGCGAGCTGCTGGGAGACGGCGGCGGGCGTGACGCCCAGGCGGGCGGCGATCTCGCCGGTCGTCATCGGCAGGTCGATCACCCTGAGGATCGAGGCCCTCGCTTCGCCTATCAGCTCGCCCAGACCTGGAGGGGTGCGTCGCACGTCGGACTCCCAGAGTTCAACCACGCCGCGGGAGGGGTAGGCGACCCATGGTTGGCCGGCCGTGGCGACCTGAACGCTCACTCCCGGCCAGATGAAGGCTGAGGGGATGAGCAGCATGCCGCGTCCGTTCGCGTACTCGTCGTGGTCCCAGGCGTGTTCGATGTGAAGGGCGCCATCCCTCCAGGAGATGCGCGGCGTGAGGTTGTCGAATAGCTGGTCGGGTCCTCCAAGTGCCAGCTCGCGCGCCCGGGCGAGTACGTCACCCTCCAGCAGAGCTCGGATCCGCGGCCAGTGCGGAGCCACGAGGGTGTCCCAGTAGCCTTGCATCTCGTCCGCGACGGCGGGGATCCACCTCTCCGGCTCGCTGACCAGGGCATCGGCGAAGTTCTTGGCCCGCTCGGCGAAGGAGGCCGAGATACGCCCGGCGTGCAGCCTCTCATCCAGGCTTTCCCTCCAGTCGCGCGCTTCCTGGCGAACCTGGTCCGGCGTAGCGGACCTGACTCGCTCCAGTTCCTCGCCGAACTCGGGGAAGGGTCCCTCGGGGGTGGGCGTGATGAAGTCGGGTACGAGACCTTCTGGCGCGACCAAGGCCCTGAGCAGTGGGAATCCCTCGGCGGGCTTCCGGGCGGAGTCGGCCCACGGCAGATGGATGGCGTGCCTGGCGGGGTCGGCCAGGACCCGGAGGCTAGCCAGGAGTTCGGACGCCGCCGAAAAGGCGAACCGGATGTTCGCCAGGTCCTCGGTGCCGAGATGGATGCGTATGCTCACAAGGCTTTAGAATATCCTAAATCGCTATGGGATTCTTTCATATGCAGGTACCGTGCGTCCAGCACCTAGCGAGGAGGACGCAGAGAGATGGAGACGCTGCTCAGGCAGGAGATGGCGATGCAGATGGTCAGGGATGCGCACGAGCGGGTGGGGCGCGGCGGGCGCGCCCGCAGGCGCAGAACCCTGAGATGGATGCGCCCGCCGCGCCCCACCCCCGAGCCCGCCGTGGTAACGGACCCGACGGCTCGGGTGAGGGTGGCGGTATGAAAGGAGTGCTAGTTCTCCCCTTGATCGCGGGTGAAGCCCAGTTCCCCGTCGAACTCCTGGAGCTTCTCCGTGTGCATCCAGGTGTGCCGGGAGCTGATCCTCTGGAGCAGCTCGTGGACGTCGCCGTCGGGCAGGTCCCCGGGATTCTCCTTGATGATGAACCGGCATCTGAAATGGTCGCCGGTCTCGGTCATCGCCCCGGTGGGTGGGAACACCTTGGTTCCGCGGCTCGAGACCATCTTCAGTGACAGCTTGGTGTCGTGGGTCAGCTCCATCAGGGACGCGCCCAGCTCCGAGGCCGACAGCGGCGACTCGACGAACACGTCCAGTCCGACCACGGCTCGTGACTTGGGGACGACGTAGTCGGGGCGGGGGTCGAGCTCGGGGAGTTTGAGCGGCTGGACGTCGCGGATCTTCCAGGTCTCGGTGCGCTTGCCCAGGTTGGAGATGATGGCGTCTGTGTACTCGGTGGTCGGCGTCCCCCTGTCGTAGCCGACCACGTCGCCGGTCAGGACCCCGGACTCCAGGGTGACGAAGACCGCGTGTTCGATGGCCGCGGCCTGCTCGAACAGACCCAGGTAGCGCAGCATGAGGACCGCCGAGAGGATCACCGCGGTCGGGTTGATCACGTTCTTGCCGGCGTACTTCGGGGCCGAGCCGTGCACCGCCTCGAAGATCGCGACCTCGTTGCCGATGTTGGCGCTCGGCGCGAAACCCAGCCCTCCGATCAACGCGCTCGTCAGGTCCGACAGGATGTCGCCGTTCATGTTCGTGGTCACGAGCACTTCGAACTGCTCGGGCTTCTTCACGAGCTGGTGGGCGCAGTTGTCCACGATCACGTGCCAGGGTTCGATCTCCGGGTAGTCGGGCGCCACGGCCTCGAAGGCGCGCTTCAAGGTCCCCTCGGAGAACTTCATGATGTTGGCCTTCGTAGCGCACGCCACCTTGGTCCTACCCTCGCTGCGAGCGTATTCGAACGCGAACCGGGCGATCTTCTCCGAGCCCTTGTAGCTGATCAGCTTGAGCGCCTGTGAGACGCCGGGCGTCTGCATGTACTCGATCCCCGCGTACAGGTCTTCGACGTTCTCCCTCACGACGACCAGGTCTATGCCCCGACCGGAGTACGGGGTCTGGACGCCTGGCATCTCGCGCACCGGGCGCACGTTCGCGTACGTCTCGTAGAGCTTGCGGAGGGTGACGTTCGCGCTCTTCTCGCCGAACCCCACGGGCGTCTCCAGGGGACCCTTCAGCGCGACCCGGGTGCTCGCGATCGAGTCCATCGTGTCCTGGGGCACGCCGGAGGAAAGGCCCTTCTTGAACACCTCGGCGCCGGCTTCGTGCGTTTCCCAGTCGATGGGTGCGCCGGTCGCGTCTACGATCGCGCGCGCGGCCTCGACGCACTCAGGGCCGATGCCGTCGCCGGGGATCAGCGTCACCGGGATCCTTCGGGGGGTCGTGTCGCTCACGGGTTCCGCCTCCTAGAGGGTCGCCCGCGGCGGACGACCCTCCCAATGTTAGCGACGACGTGTCCGGGGCGGCCGCCAGCCGGGCGGGTAGCAAGAGGCCCCCTATCCCCCCCCGGTGGCTCCACCACCCCCGGCCGCCGGCCGCCCTCAGCGTCGTAGGTGTGGTCGCCACAGCCTGCACCACGACCGGCACCACGACCGGCACCACGACCGGCGCCACGATCACGCCCTCGGAGCGCACTCCCTCTGACCCCGGCACGAGCACACCCACGGAGCCGCCCGTCACCTCCGATCCGCTCGTTCCGACTTGGCCGGACGATGTCATCGAAGCGAACCCCCGCGTCGCCCCTGAAGGCGTGGACATGAGCATCCTGAGGGGCCCTCCGGCAGAACCCATCGTGCTGGACGACTCGGCGCCGATCGACCCGGCGAAGGGCATCGAGAACATCAATCACCTCGTCTTCATCGTTCTTGAGAACCGGTCGTTCGACCACTACTTCGGGACCTACCCTGGCGCGGACGGTATCCGCATGAAGGACGGCGTGCCCACCGTCTGCCAGCCGAACCCCAGGACGGGGGAGTGCGACCGGCCGTACCACGACCGGAACCACATAGACCAGGGAGGACCGCACGGCCACATCTCGTCCACGATCTCGATCAACGGCGGCAAGATGGACGGGTTCATCCGGTCGCTCTACCAGATCGGCAACGGCTGCATGCAGCACCCCGACGAGCCTCCCTGCCCGAGAGCCACAGGGGGACCTGACGGCCAGCCCGACGTCATGGGCTATCACACCCGGCGCGAGCTGCCCAACTACTGGGCGTACGCAGATCACTACGTCCTTCACGACAGGATGTTCGCCCCGGTGGACTCTTGGACGCTGCCGTCCCACCTGTTCCTCGTGTCCGGGTGGTCGGCGTTCTGCCCCGACCTGAACGACGCCATGAGCTGCGAGTCCGAGCTGTCGTTCCACGGCGACCCCAGGTTCCGTGAGCAGTGGCCGGGACTCACATGGCGGGCCGAGAACGGCGCCCCGCGCCCCTACATCTGGGGCGACATCACCTGGCTCCTCTGGCAACACGGTGTGAGCTGGGGCTACTTCGTCGGCGAGGACACGTGCATCACTCCGCCCTGCTTCAAGGGCGACGGCCCCCTGACCGCCGACGTGCAGAACCCGCTACCGGGGTTCGCTTCCATCGAAGCTACGGGGCAGTTCGAGAACATCCGCCCGAACACCGACTTCCTCGCGATGGCGCAGCAGGGGAACCTTCCGGCAGTGTCGTGGATCATGCCCGTGAAGGACGGGGGAGACCATCCACCCGATGACATCTCGAAGGGGCAGGCTTTCGTAACCGAGTACGTCAACGCGGTGATGGAAGGACCCGAGGATCAGTGGCTGCACACGGCGATCTTCGTCACTTGGGACGACTGGGGCGGCTTCTACGATCACGTTCCGCCGCCGGTGGTCGATGAGAACGGCTGGGGGCTGCGGGTTCCGAGCTTCATGATCAGCCCGTGGGCCAAACCTGGGTACATCGACCATCAGCTGCTCTCCTTCGACGCCTACCTGTAGCTGATCGAGGTCCGCTTCCTCGGGGTGCGAAGGTTCGACCCGAAGACCGATGGCTGGCCCGACTCGAGGCCCACCGTCCGGGAGGAGGTCGAGATCCTGGGGGACCTGTTGAACGACTTCGACTTCGAGCAGGAACCGCTGGCTCCGCTGATCCTTGATCCGTATCCGGGGTACTACCGGGGGTAGCCGAACACGCCGGTCGTGTCATCCTCGCTGGGGCGCAAGGACTCGAACCTCGACTAACAGGGCCAGAACCTGTCGTGCTGCCATTACACCACGCCCCATGGCGATGCCGAGGCACTGTAGCAAGAGCACATGCCCCCGGCCACGCGCCCCCTGCCGCAGATCCCCTCCGAGTCCGGTTGACCCATGTTGCAGAGCAAGGTTAGTGTGGTCCAGGCTCACCGACCGTGGAGGGAAGCGATGAACAAGGGCGGTTTGGTCGCAGAGGTTGCCAAGCGGACGGGTCTGAGCAAGGCCGACGTTGGGCGCGTCGTGGATGCAGCCATCGACTCCATCCGGGACTCAGTCGTGAAAGGCGAGCGCGTCACACTCGCGGACTTCGGCACGTTCGAGCGCAAGCACAGGAATCAGCGGATAGCGCGCAACCCCCGCAAGCCCGACGTGCCGATCGTCGTCCCCGCGCGTGACCTCCCGTCGTTCACTCCAGGCAAGGAGTTCAGAGCGCAGGTATTGGACTCGTAGTCAGAACGTAACCAGGCTGAGGGATCGCGCCACCCGCTCGCCGCCGTCGCCGGTCACCTCGAACCGAACCCTCTGCCCGACCCGAAGCGCTCGCAGGTCTTCCTGCGATGTCGAGCGCTCGTCGATCCTTATCTCGACCCGGTCGTCGGTCAGGATGGATCCGGTCCGTGTGCTCGAGTCGTAGTGCTTGATCGTTCCCTGCAAGTCGCGTCTCCTCAGGCTCCTCGCGCTCCGCGATCCCGTGTGCTCGGGGGTTCTCCGAACCTCGCCGAAGCATCCAGTTCGCGAAGTACGTTCCTAGTTCTCCCGGCTCTCCTGGAGCCGAGCACGGTGAGGATATCGTTCGGCGTGTCGAGGTCGAAGCCCAGCTCTCGGACTTCCACGATCGCGACGGGTACGCGGGCTTCGGCGGCCTCCTGCAGGTGCCTACGGTATGAGTCGGGTCCGAACCTGGACGGGATGGTGCGGACGGGTCTCCTCAGGAGCAGGTTGGTTCCTATCTCGTCCATGGCGGGCGCCACGACGACCGGTCCCAGCGTGTGCAGGCACCGGGTCAAGGCCACGGAGGTGAGCAGGGCGGTGTCGGGGAGCAGAACGGCCAGTGCCTGCATGCCCCGCGCTATGGCCTCTTCCTCCGCTTGATGCAGGGCGCTGGAGAGCGGCGGTTTCTCCTCGAGCATCGGGTGGGCCCCGCGCCTCGCGGCAACCTCGAGTACGGCTTCGTCGGGCGAGATCACCCAGCTCGCCCAGCCGGGGAGCGCGAGGGTTGCGTCCAGGACGTCCTCCAACATGGCGAGTGTCAGTGCGGCCCGTTCGGGCGGGGAAAGCATGGGGGAGAGGCGGGACTTAGCCTCATCGAGCGACTTCACGGGCAGGACGATCGCACGCACCAGACCCAGCCTAGTACGTGCGATAGGCTCACGGCCTTCCGAGTAGAGAAAGGGGTGCAAGGTCGTGACGACGCTCGCCATCCGGCTTGCGCCGCCCAGGTCGCGGGCTGCCGCCCGCACCGCTTATCAGGTCGCTTGCTTGACGGCAGGTTCGCTGTTCATCGCGCTCCTGGCGCAGGTGTCGATACCGCTGCCGTTCACTCCGGTTCCCATCACGGGCCAGACGCTCGGAGTGCTGCTCGTGGGCGCCGCGTACGGTCCTGCGCTGGGGGGCGCGACGTTGGGGCTCTACCTGCTGTGGGGCGCGATCGGCCTGCCGGTGTTCGCCCCGAACGAGGACGGTTCCCATGCGACCGGGCTGAAGGCGCTCGCCCTTGCGGCGCCGACCGCCGGATACCTCTGGGGTTTCGTTGGATCGTCGGCGCTGGTGGGTTGGCTGTCGCGGCGTGGCTGGGATCGGTCCTTCCGTTCCTCGATCGGCGCGATGTTCCTGGGGGAAGTCGTCGTCTATGCCGCCGGCATCCCATGGCTCATGCGCGCCGTGGACCTGGACCTGGAAACGGCCCTCGCTCTGGGTCTGTACCCGTTCGTCATCGGGGACACGCTCAAGCTGCTCGCGGCCGCCGGCCTGCTGCCCGTGGCGTGGCGGCTGATGGAGCGATCCCGGCCCGAGGAGGAGTGAGCGCTGGCAGAACCCTGGTTCCACGCCGCTCGCTGGACGGTCCTGCCACCGCTGCGCGCGTACTTCTCCTTCAGGTTCGAGGACCTGCACAAGATCCCGCGGCGGGGACCCGTGCTCCTGGTCTGCAACCACATCTCGTACCTGGACCCTTTGGCGAACGCCTACGCGGTGGTCAGGGCTGGGCGGCGCCCACGATTCCTGTCCAAGGAAGAGAACTTCCGCGTGCCGATCGTGGGCGCCGCCCTGCGGGGCACGGGTCAGATACCGGTGAGGAGGGGAACGCGCGACACCAACGCGCTGCGGCTGGCCGAGGCGGCGCTCGCAGCGGGCGAGGTGGTCGTCATCTATCCAGAAGGAACGGTGACGAAGCGAGCCGACGGCCTCCCGATGGAGGGCAAGACCGGGGCCGTCCGGCTATCCCTCACGACGGGAGTGCCGATCACGCCGATGGTCTCGTGGGGCTCCCGAGCCGTGTGGCAGAAGTCCGGCCGGGGTTCGCTGAAGCCGAGGCGGCCGGTGTGGGTGAAGGTGGGCGACCGGATCGATCTGTCCGGCCGCCGGGGCGCGCTTGACGATCGCGAGGTGGTCAAGGAACTAACCGCGCAGGTCATGAGCACGCTGACCGACATGGTGGTCGAACTGCGCGCCAGGTACCCCGAGCGCTGGTCCGACTAGGCTGAGGCTGTCATGAGACGGGTCGCTGTCCTGTTCGGCGGGCGCTCCGCGGAGCACGAGATCTCGTGCATCTCTGCGAGGTCTGTCATCGACGCCCTGGACCCCGCCAAGAACGAGGTGATCCCGATCGGCATCACCCGCGATGGCCGGTGGCACTTGCTCCCGGGGCCGCCGGCCCTGCCCTCGGAGACCGGCCGGATGCCGGAGGTGACCGACGGGGCAGGGCCGGCGGCCCACCTGTCCGGTTCCAACCCCTCCCGGGAACTCGTCCTTGCCGATGGAACGAGGGAGCCGATCGACGTGGTCTTCCCGGTCCTTCACGGGCCTTTCGGGGAGGACGGTGCGATCCAGGGCATGCTCGAACTGGCCGGGGTCCCGTTCGTCGGGTCGGGGGTCCTCGGTTCGGCGCTGGGGATGGACAAGGCCGTACAGAAGGTCGTCTTCGCCGCCGCCGGCCTGCCCGTCGTGCCTCACGAGGTCGTCCACGAGACGGAGTGGGCGGAGGACGAGGACGCAGTGTCGGCCCGTGTCGTGGCCCTCGGCTTCCCGGTGTTCGTCAAGCCGGTGACGCTCGGCTCCTCGGTGGGCATCACCAAGGTCGGTTCTTTGGCCGAGCTGCCGACCGGTATGGAAGAAGCGTTCAGGTACGCACGCAGGGCGGTCGTGGAGCGCGGCATCCAGCCGGTCAGAGAGCTGGAATGCGCTGTGCTCGGCAACGACGACCCCGTCGCGTCGATCGCCGGCGAGGTGATCCCGCGCCGGCATGACTTCTACGACTACTCCGCGAAGTACCTGGACGAGGGGGGAGCGGACCTGATCATCCCCGCGGACGTCCCCTCGGGCGTGCTCGCCGAGATCCAGCGTATGGCGGTCGCCGCTTTCGCATCCATCGGCTGCGCGGGGATGGCGCGCGTGGACTTCTTCCTTCAGGACGAGCAGCTCTGGGTGAACGAGATCAACACCATCCCGGGGTTCACGTCCATCTCTATGTATCCGAAGCTGTGGGAGGCTTCAGGGCTCCCTTACGCGGACCTGATCGACAGGCTCCTGGACCTGGCGGTGGAACGGTTCGAGGCCGAGCGCGCCAAGGGCACCCGCGCGCGGGAACTGCACGGCGAGCCCTGACCTGCGAGACCTCAGAGGTGGACGACCGGGCAGGTCAGCGTTCGCGTGATCCCGTCCACGGCCTGGATGCGAGCCACGACGAGCTTCCCCAGCTCGTCCACCGTCTGCGCCTCAGCGCGCACGATCACGTCGTAGGGCCCGGTCACGTCCTCGGCGTCCGTGACGCCCGGGATGCCTCGCACCTCGTTCGCCACCGACGCGGCCTTGCCGACCTCGGTCTGGATCAGGATGTAGGCGTTGACCACGGTTCCCTCCTGCTCTGTGGAAGGCAGATGCTAGCCTCCGATGGCGGGAAGGCGCAACGCGACGCCGGCAGGGAAGCGCAACGCGGCGCGTGCCATCATCG
Organism: uncultured Actinomycetes bacterium; assembly: GCA_964535065.1. Taxonomy (GTDB): domain Bacteria; phylum Actinomycetota; class UBA4738; order UBA4738; family HRBIN12; genus AC-51. Next base: position 25,154 of record CAZHRY010000007.1, on the reverse strand, counting down.
TGTCATGAGGTTCCTGGACAGGGCGGATGCCGGGGACCAGCTGGCTCCGCTGGTCGCGGCCGTCGTGGAGGGGCCCGTAGTCGTACTCGGCGTGCCGCGCGGGGGCGTGTCCGTTGCCGCCGCGGTCGCCAAGGTTCTCGACGCTCCCCTCGACGTCGTCGTCCCCAAGAAGGTGGGAGCGCCTGGGAACCCGGAGCTTGGCCTCGGGGCCGTCGCCCCGGGAGTGAGGGTGCTGGACCAGGGTCTGATCGAGCGGCTGGGCGTGACCGAGGCCTACCTGGAAGCCGAGATCGCCAGGGAGGAAGCCGAGGTCGAGCGCCGCGCGGCTGAGTATCGCGCCGCCCGCCCGCCGGTGGACGTCGTCGGCCGCACGGCCGTGATAGTGGACGACGGAGTGGCAACAGGCGGCACTGCGCTCGCCTCCGTCGCCTGGGCTCGGGCGGCCGGCGCTTCTCGCGTGATCTTCGCTGCTCCGGTCGCGCCTCCCGAGGCCGTGGAGCGCCTCCGCACCGCGTGCGACGACGTGATCGTCATCCATGCCCCACGAGCGTTCTTCGCTGTGGGCGAGTGGTACGAGCACTTCGGCCAGGTGACCGACGACGAGGTCAAACAAGCTCTCGGGGTCACATGAGGACGCTCGAGCTCCTGATCGCGCTCGTGCTGGCGGCCTTCGGCGTGCGCAGCATCGCGTATTGGGCCCGTCGGCGCTTCGATGCGCGAGACATCAGCGACCACTTGCTGTTCGCCCTGTACCTGACCGGTCGCGCGGGACTCTGGTTCGCGCTGGCTGGCGCGTTCCTGATATTCGGCTCCATCGACGCCGAGGGGCGGGCGTTCGCCGACGAAGCGGCCGACTACCGCTGGTACCTCACGGTCATCCTCAGCCTGGGTCTGCTGCAGCTCGCCAGCGGATACCTCCTCGGCAGACGGAGCACCCCAGGGTCAGCCGACGGCTCGGACGATGTCGCTTGAGAGCTGCGTGAACTGGTTCAGGTGCCCGACCCGCTCGTGCTTGAGCTTCTCGACGGCGCGCTCGTACTCGTCCTTGCGTCCCTGCGCCTCGTACAGGCGACGGGGCTGCAGCAGATCGGCGTCATCGAAGTCAGGAACCTCCGAAGCCACCAGGTAACCGAAGTCCGGGTCCTCGTCCCACTTGATCGTTTGCTCGGCGATCCCCTTGACGCACGCGGACGTGTGAGGGATCTTGACCTTCTTGGAGCGCTCGTCGCCGTCCTTGCCGCCGACGCGTCCCGTGTTGAGCAGGTAGGTCTCGATGGGGTGCGTGCCCAGCAGTTCCAGCAGGCGGTTACCCTGCAGGCCGTGAGGTAGCGGGAAGAACGGGTTGGTCCCCGGCACCCGCAGGAACTTTCCCTCCTCTGCCGCGCCACCCGCCGCGGTTCCTGTGGTTTCTCCAAGCATGAAGTAGGCGGCGGCCTGCGTCTCGGACAGCTTTGCGACCGACGGGATGATGTTCTCGTTGCGGTTCAGGATGAGCAGGTAGTCCACCGGTCCCACGTTGCGCGCGTCCTCGAACGCGAGCAGATCTTGCATCTCGAACACGGCTCGCCCGTTCTTGGTGTAGTTCTCGTTGAAGAAGTCCACCTTGCCCGCGGCGTCCTGGTACACGTTCTCCAGGTACGTGGTCTCCTTGACGACCGCCCCGTGTATCGACGGCTCGAAGTCCGGGTCCAGCCCGAAGGTCTTGGCGAAGCAGCCATTCTCGGTGCCGTACGCCTTACCGCCCGGCATGAGGGCCACGAAGTCGTCCTGTATCGGCTTGGAACCGTTCTGCGTGGTGAAGGTCGTCGTGGTCTTGCCGGTCCCCGAGAGCCCGATGATCATGAAGACCTTGTCACCGTGCGCGGTCGGGATGACCTTCAGGCCTGCGTGGAGAGCCAGGCCGCCCTTGCCGTAGATGATGTCGTTCCACATCCGCAGGCCGCCCTTCTTCGACTCACCGAAGTAGTCGGAGTTGAGCACGCGTGTCGTGTAGTTCTCGAGGTCCACGGCGATGATGCGGTCGTCGGGGTAGCCGGGGGCGGACAACCCGGGTGTGTAGATCACCTGGACCTCGGGTTCTGCGCCGTCATCGCGCGCGAAGTACAGCTTCTGCTGCATCCCGGCGACGTTCGCGTAGCGCTTCTCCATCAACAGCCTGGCGCGCGTGCGCACGTCTGGGTCGTTCCCTATCCAGCCGTCGATCTGGATCATGTCGTTGCGCGACATGTACTCCTCTTGCATGTCGGCGATCCTCTCGTAGTCCACGCGGATCATGGACTTGCCGCTGGTCTCGCGATCGACGACGAAGGTGCTTCCGGCGCTCCTGGAAAGGACCTTGGTTTGGACGTTAACGCTGCCGTACTCGGAGATGCGACACTCAGGCATCTCCTCGGTGAACTTGCGAAGTTCCTCGGGTGTTGGGTTGTCGTAGACCTGAGCCATCGGAGCCTCCCGGCGGTTGGCGCCCGCGAGGCGGGCGAGAGCTTGGACGCGAAGTGACCGAGAGTCTATCGAACGACGTCCGGTGGCCCTGGCGACCCGCTAGGCGGTCGTCGGCGTGCTCCAGACCCACGGAGCGGTGTCCCATCGGTAGCTCTTCACCTGGACACGGTTCTTGCCGTACGGGAGGAGGCCGGGCGGGAGCTTGAGGCGCAGCAGGTCTCGCTCGGGATGCCCGACCGCTATCCGTGGATACACGAAGTCGGGATCGTCCGGGTGGTAGAAGCAGGCCACCAGCTCTCCGCGGCTCTCGATCCACCTTATGTACGCCGAGCCGGCGAGGTACCCCCACATCGAGCGGAAGCCCAGCAGAACCAGGTCCGGCTCCGTCACTTCGGAGTTCAGTCGGCCGTCAAGCGCCCTGGATCTGAAACCCTCGAAGAACCTGATATGCAGGACCGCCGGCCCGTCGGGTTTCATGCGAACGAAAGTCACCTTGCGGATGTCGAAGCGGTCGGCGTCGTTCGGGTCCACGACCCATCCCGCGGACGCCTTCCCGTGGACCGTCACGACCAGAGCGGTTGCGACACAGAAGACGCGTAGCCCTCGGGACCCCTTCGCCACCCCCATCGGGCGTGACGCTACGCAATGACCTTCGCGCCTGGCAAGGACCCAGGCTCGATGACTAGGACTGGGGTAACTACCGGGAATCCGGGAGCAGGAAGTCAAGGAGGCCCGGGAACAGGCCGACTAACCGTGCAGGGAAAGAGTCCTTCATGCCCGAAGGACAAATCGCGGAAGGATCGGAAGTGCGCAAGGACCTGTCGTGGCACGAGGCCCACAGATGGCATCGGAGGAGGGGCAAGCTCGCCTACGCTGCGGCGGCGGCGATCCTGGCCCTGGGCGCGACCATCTCGTGGTCCTTCGCGATGTCGACCAGCCAGGCGCGCTTCGAGAGCGCCGAGGCGCGCTTCCAGGCGATGGTCGAGCGGCGCCCCTACTACCTGGAAGAGGCTGTGGCCAGGTACGTGAACGTCCTGGAAGTCACCCACGGCTTCTTCGAGGGCACCAACACGGTGACCGAAGACGAGTTCGAGACGTTCACGAGTTACCTGGGCTTCGATGAGAGGCTGCCGGCGCTCACCTCGCTCCAGTTCATCCGGAACGTGCCGGGCGACGAACCCTCCTACCCCGTCGTGTTCGTGGCGCCACCCACCGCCCGCACCGGGAACATGGGCCGCGACCTGGCGCAGGACGAGTCTACGGCGAGCGTCCTTGAGGCGGTCGGGACGAAAGAAGGCGTGGCGGTGACCCCTCCCTCCCTTGACGAGTGGGGTCGGCCGCGGATCCTGCTGGTCACGCCCGTCGAGCAGAACGACGAGTTCATCGGGTGGCTCGGCGCCTCGCTGGACCCGGCCAAGTTCGGCGCCGAGGTCCTTGCCGACCTGCCAGACGGCGCAAGGGGCACGCTCGAGTGGGCGAACGGTGACGAGCTGCTGGCGACCGTTGGGGCGGAGGGAGAGCGGTTCAACGAGCTGCACTCAGAGATGAACCTGGAGGCGAAGGGCACCGCTTGGCACATGACGTTGGAGGGCACGGCCGCGTACGCGCCGGAGGCTGTCGGATTCCCATGGGCCCTGTTCGCCGCCGGAACCCTGCCTGCTGTCTTCGCGTCGCTGATCCTGTTCTTCCTCGGAAGGTCGAGGATGAGAGCCCTGATCCTGGCCGAGCGCCTGGCTCGGGACCTGGCCGAGTCCGAAGCCCGCGCGCGCGCGGTGATGGAGAACGCCGTCGAGGCGATCCTGACCGCCGACGAGGAGGGCACCATCGAGACCGCCAACCCCGCCGCCGGCAACCTCTTCGGGTGGGGTGCCCAGGATCTGGTGGGACGGAAGATCACGACGGTCCTGCCCTCGCTCGCCGGCGGGCAGGACGGCGTCAAGCTCGGCGAGACCAACTGGGGTTCCAAGGAGCAGACGCTCGACGCGCACAGGCGCGACGGGACCTGGGTGCCGGTGGACGTGTCCCTCTCGCCGACGTCGTTCGGCGCGAAGGCCATGTACGTGCTGGTCGCGCGCGATGCGACCATGCGCAAGCTCTACGAGGACCAACTGGAGCACCAGGCGACCCACGACGCGCTGACGGGCCTGGCCAACCGCAAGCTGTTCGAGGAGTTGCTGATGCGGGCGGTGTTCCGCGGCGACCGCAGCCACCAACCACTGGCTGTTCTGTTCGTGGACCTGGACGGGTTCAAGGAGATCAACGACGACTTCGGTCACCCGATGGGCGACCGGGTTCTGGCCGAGACTGCGCGGCGTCTCGAAAGCGTGGTGCGCCCGGGAGATGTCGTGGCCCGGCTGGGCGGAGACGAGTTCGCCGTTCTGTGCGAGAACCTCTCGGCTGTCTCCGATGCCGAGAAGATCGCCGGCCGGATCGTGGCGGCCGTCGCGGAACCCATCCCGGTAGCGAGCGGGATCGCGGTCGTCACGGCCAGCGTGGGGGTGGCCCTGGCCGACGACGGCGAGGGCGCGGCGTCCCTGGTCTCGAGGGCCGACCACGCGATGTACGAGATGAAGAACCAAGGCAAGGCCGGGTATCGGTTGGCACCCACGGGGACGGGCTGATGGAGCCGGCGGGGGAGGGGAACATGGGACAGGTCATACAGCCGGCGCAGCCGGCACAGCGCAGATCGGGCGGCGCAGGCGACGAGCAGCCCGCGCGCGTGCTTGTGGTCGATGACGACGGCGAGGTGAGGGACGCCCTGGCGGAATCCCTGGTCGCCTTCGGGCTCAGGGTCGTAGGTGTTGCGGGGGACGGGCCTCAGGGGGTGTTCATGACCGACACCCTCGCGCCGGAGGTCGTCCTGATGGACGTTCGGATGCCGGGGATGTCGGGGTTGGATGCCGCACGCTTGATCAAGGCGCACCAACCAGATGTCGAGATCCTCGTCCTTTCCGCGTACCAGGATCCTTCGTTCCGCGAGGCGGCGGCAGAGGCGGGAGTTGCCGAGTACATCGTCAAGGGCACGACCACCGATCAGATAGCCGACGTGATCAGGCTGGCCGCCGCCCGCTTCCGAGAGCGCAAGAGCGCCTGAGGATCAGCCGCGCGCGGCGCGGACGACCTTGCCGGCTTTGATGCAGCTCGTGCAGGCGTTGACCCGCTTCGGGGTGCCGTCGATCAGCGCGCGGACGCGCTGGATGTTCGGGTTCCACCGACGGTTGTTCCTCTTGTGAGAGAACGTGACGGCTTTACCGAACCACGGCTTCTTGCCACAGATGTCGCACACGGCTGCCATAGCTCAGCGAGGGTACCAGACGCTCAGGCTGCGATGAGCTGCAGGTTCTGCTCTAGGTCGTCGGGGGAGATCTCCCCCGGCACCGTGGCCACGACCCGGCCCTCGCGGTCGATGAAGAGGGTCATGGGTGGCGCGAACAGGTCGTAGGTCAGGCCGATCTCGTTCTGCGGGTCGAAGACGCTGGGGTAGTCCATCGAGAACTCGGTGACGAAGCGAACGGCGCTGTCCCTGGCATCGAGGATGTCCACCCCCAGGAACTGGACCCTGTCCACGTACCTGGCGTGGGCGTCCACGAGCAGAGGGGTCTCCTCGCGGCACGGGGCGCACCAGGAAGCCCAGAAGTTGACGACCAGGGGCGTGCCCCGCATCTGCGCCAGGAGCTGTTCGTAGCCGGGCAGGTCCATGGACGGCAGGGCGTCCGCCTGCGTAGGGAGCAGCGGGGCGCTCGCGGCGTTGCGCGCGGGGCGGCCCGGGGCGGAGGGCTCGGGGGTTGTCGCCTCCGAGCACGCCGCGGTAGCCAGCGTGAGGGCGAGCAGCACGGCGGGCCACCTGGGGGGTGTCATCCAGTCATGGTAGAACCGGCGTGAGGTTCCCTCATGCTGACGCTCTCCTCCTCGATACCGGACATCGATGCCCACATCGCCACCAGGCGGATGGGCAGCAAGGACAAGGGTCCGGAGGCGTGGCTCGTCCTCAGGGACGCGATGGGCATCGAGACCGTGGGGCAGCTCCTCCACCACTACCCCCGCGCCTATATCGACCGCGAGCACGTCGACCGGATCAGCCACCTGAAGATAGGCGAGCGGGCCACGATCATCGCCAAGGTCGCGGGTGTGACGAAGAGGCCGATGCGTCGGCGGAAGAACCAGGTGCTGGTCACGGTGACGCTCAGGGACCCGTCGGGGGAGATCCAGTTGCTCTTCTTCAACCAGCCGTGGGCCGCGATCCGATACAGGGTGGGCATGGAGGTCGCCGCGTCGGGGGTTGTTCAGCGTCGTGGCAATGAGTACCAGCTTGCCGGCGCGGAGGTGGAGATCCTTAGGAGCGACGACCAGGACCGGGTACACACGCGGCGGATCACGCCCGTCCACCGCACGAGCGAAGGGATATCGACCAGGACGATCCGGGCGCTGCTGTGGGCGGCCTTCGAGCAGCTGGCCGAACAGCCCGACCCGCTCCCGCGCGAGGTCGTTTCCGCAGAGCGGCTGCCGGAGTGGTTCACGGCCCTTCGGAAGATCCACTTCCCCGACGACGACGCCGAGCTGGCTGCCGCGCGCGAGAGGCTGAAGTTCGACGAGTTGTTCATGCTCGAGCTGGGAGTCGGCTACCGCAAGCAGCGGCTGGCGGCTGAGCGCAAGGGCGTGCAGCACCAGCCGGAGGGGAAGCTGACGAAGGAGCTGCTCGCGACGGTCCCGTTCGAGCCCACGGGAGCTCAGCTGCGGGCGATGGAGGCGGTCGGCCGCGCGATGGCCGAGCCGTCGCCCATGAACGTGCTGCTTCAGGGAGACGTGGGCTCGGGCAAGACATTGGTTGCGCTTCACGCCTGTCTGGTCGCCGTTCAGTCGGGCCATCAGGCGGCGATCATGGCGCCGACCGAAGTGCTGGCTGGCCAGCATCTTCGGTCGGCGGCACAGCTGCTCGACGCCATGGGTGCCGCGCGCTTCACGGGCGAAGCGAGCGCTCGCCGGGCGGAAGGAAGTCCGGGGCAGCCCTCGCTCTTCTCCCAAGGGGAGGCGCCCGCGCTCACGTACGCCCTCCTGACGGGGGCCGTGACAGGCAAGGACCGGGAGAAGATCCTCGAAGGGGTCGCGAGTGGAGCGGTGGACCTGGTGATCGGCACCCACGCGCTGGTGCAAGAAGGCGTCGCGTTCGAGGACCTGTCGCTGGCCGTCGTGGACGAGCAGCACCGCTTCGGGCTTCACCAGCGCATGGCCCTGAAGGACAAGGGCGGTGGCGACATCGACGTGCTGATCATGACCGCGACGCCGATCCCTCGGACCATGGCTCTGACCTACTACGGAGACCTCGACGTGGTGATCCTCGACGAGATGCCGGCCGGCCGGCGGCCGATCGCGACGAGGGCGGCTCGCAGCCGTGCCGAGCGCCGCGACGCCGAGGAGCTCGTCCGCCGCGAGACGGCCGCCGGCCGGCAGGCTTTCGTCGTGTGCGCGGCCATAGATGAGGACAACAAGACCCAGGTCAAGGCGGCCGAGGCCGAAGCCGAGCGCCTGCGCACCGAGGTCTTCCCTGATCTTCATGTCGAGCTGCTTCACGGCCGCATGAGGCCGAAGGACAAGGAACAGATCATGGACAGGTTCCGCTCGGGTGAGGCCGACGTACTGATCTCCACCACCGTGATCGAGGTAGGCGTGGACGTCCCCAACGCCACCGTGATGCTGGTGGAGAACGCAGAACGCTTCGGCCTGGCGCAGCTGCACCAGCTTCGCGGGCGCATAGGCCGGGGGCAGCACGAGAGCCACTGCATCTTGTTCGACGACTCGGGTCGTGGCAACGAAGAGGCCGGCGCTCGCATCGACGCCATGGTCCGAACGACCGACGGCTTCGAGCTGGCCGACGAGGATCTGAGGCTTCGCGGCGAGGGAACCCTCTTCGACACCAAGCAGTCGGGGATGCCCGACCTGAAGCTCGCGCGGCTCGCCGAGGACTTCGAGCTGGTGAAACGGGCCAGGGCGCGCGCTTTCGCTCTGCTGGAAGACGACCGGGGGCTTGCAGGCCACCCGGATCTGCTGGACGAGCTGAAGCGACGGTTCGAGAGCTCTATCGACTGGTTGTTCGCCTCGTGAAGCCCGCGAGCGGGCCGTCGTCCATCGGCCCATAATCGCTGGTAGGGCAGCCCGCGTCCCCGGGAGGGAGCATGTCCGAACGGTACTTCGAAGAGATCGTTGGTACATCCTCGGATCTCATCACGGTGCTGGACGAGGACTGTGTTCGATCTGCGCCCGCGATCGCTCGACGAGTCGGGGCTGGTCGCTGCGCTCAGAGAGAGCCTGGCTCATCTCCGAGCCGAAGGTCCCATCACGTACTGGCTGTCGGGAGAGCTCGAGCCTGAGCCTCCGGTAGATGTGCGCGTGACCGCGTTCCGGATCGCACAAGAGGCGCTGGCCAACGTGCGCAAGCACAGCCGGGCGACGACCTGCCGGGTGACCGTGCGCCGGGACCAGCGCGGGATCGTAGTGGAGGTCCAGGACGACGGGGTGGGTTTCGACCCGGGCAGCGAGGTTCGTTCGCCTGAAGGGCACATGGGCCTGTCGGCGATGCGAGAGCGCGCAGAGGGCGCGGGGGGGGGCTCCGCGTGCTGTCGTCCGATGCCGGCACCACGGTCGAGTTCCTGGTTCCTGTGCCTGGGATGGGCGCCGCATCTGACGATGAGGAGTCGAACCATGCTTCATGAACCCGCGGCCGAGCAGACGGGTGTCTTGATCGTTTGTGAGGACGTCGTCGAGATCGCGCACCTCGCCCGGCATCTGGGCGACCACGGCGTCGGTCCCGTCACGGTCTGCTCGGACGGGCTCGAAGCCGTGGAGTACCTGTACCGAACGGGGCGCTACACCGGCAGGCGAGGAGCCGATCCGGCGCTGATCATCCTCGCCTCGGACGCCAAGATCGTGGACGGCTCGAGCGTTGCGGACCGGATGCGCTCCTCCCGAGTGGGCGCCGACGTTCCCATCTTCCTGTGTGGGGCTACTTCAGCACGCGCGAACGGCAAGTACGGGTGGCTCGACCTTCCTGCGACGCCCGAAGGGGTCGCAGGGATGCTCGCGGAGGCCGGCCTCTTGGAAGGGCGGGAGAAAGCCGGCTGAAGGCCCCTCCGGCCGCCCGGCCCCCCAGATGCCCTCCGGGGTCGGGCCCGCCGGAGGACTACCCTCCTTCGCCATGCGGGTGATCGCAGGGACGGCGAAGGGGGTGCGGCTGGGCCCCGTGCCCGCGGGGGTCCGGCCGCTCTCCGACATGGCCCGGGAAGGGCTGTTCGCCAGCCTCGGCAGCCAGGTGGCGGGCGCGAGGTGCCTGGATCTGTTCGCCGGGACGGGAGCGGTGGGCATCGAGGCCCTCTCCCGGGGCGCCTCGCACTGCACCTTCGTGGATCGCTCCGGGGCGGCGGTCGCGGCGATACGGAGCAACCTCATCAAGACCCGGCTGGACGCCGCAGCGGTCGTCAGGGCCGCTGCGGCGCGCGGCTATCTGCGCGCACGATCGGGCCGCGAGGAACCCTTCGATCTGGTCTTCCTCGACCCTCCCTACGAACTCGGATCCCCGTATCTGGACGACTGCCTGGACGCCCTGTCGCCGGGATGGCTTTCCCCGGAGGGCTGGACGGTCGTGCTGACCCGAGGTCACAGGTCCGCCCAGCCCGGGCTTCCGCTACACTGGGTAGCCCGGAGGCAGCTCCGCTACGGGGACAGCCTCCTTACCCTCTACCAGGAGGAACTATGGGGCTGATCGCCCTGTGTCCGGGCACGTTCGATCCGGTGACGAACGGCCACCTTGACATCATCGGCCGCGCCGCAAACACCTTCGAGACGGTGGTGGTGAGCGTTCTGGAGAACCCCTCCAAGACGCCGCTGTTCACGCTGGACGAGAGGGTGTTGCTGCTGCGCGAGGCCCTCGGAGACCGCTCGAACGTTCGGGTGGAGTCGTTCCGGGGGCTCCTGGTGGATCACGCCCGCCGGCAGGGAGCCTCGGTCATCGTCAAGGGGCTCAGGGCGGTGAGCGACTACGAATACGAGATACAGATGGCGCAGATGAACGAACGCATAGGCGGGGTCGAGACCCTCTTCATGGCGACCAGCCCGAAGTGGTCCTTCCTCTCGTCCTCGCTCGTCAAGGAGGTCTGCCGCTTCGGCGGGGACGTAGAGGGTCTCGTTCCCGATCACGTCCGCAAGGCGCTGGTGGACAGGACGGGGGCACCGTGAGCGACCTGGCGGGACGTCTCCAGGATCTGGAGCAGATGGTTCGGGATGCCAAGTCGATGCCGCTTTCTTCGTCGGTCCTGGTCAACCGCGACGAGGTCATCGCGATCCTGCAGGAGATGCAGGAGAACCTCCCCGAAGAGATCAAGCAGGCCAGGTGGGTCGTCAAGGACCGCGAAGAGCTGCTGGCCAAGGCCCGTGCGGAGGCAGATCGCATCGTCGAGCAAGCCCGCGAGGAGCAGCGGCGCATGGCCCTGAAGGAAGAGGTCGCCAAGAGGGCGGAGGAAGAGGCCGCGAGCCTCCTCGAGGAGGCGGAGGACAAGGCGGCTTCCATGCAGCACGAGGCAGAGGACTACGTGGACGGCAAGCTCGCCCAGTTCGAGGCCGCCCTTCGCCGCATCCTGGAGGACTCACAGGCCGCCACCCGAGGCCTCGCCAAGACCCTGGACCAGGTGGAGATCGGCAGGGAACGCCTGCGGGCGCCCGCCACCGTCGCGCAGGAGAAACTCGCGCCCTCCGAGCCGGACCCGTGGGGCGACGTCGAGGAAGAGCGAACCGGACCGTCCCTGTTCGACGAGGAAGAGAGCCCGTGATGGCCCTCGCCGCCATAGATGTGAGGGATCTGGTAGGTCACCCCGGCGCCTCGCGCGAAGAGGCACTCCAGGGCACGGTCGAAGGACTCGAGACAGAGCTGGCCGCAGTGCCTGCAGACGCGCCGGTTCGCGCAGAACTGCTGCTCGAGTCGGTCGTCGAGGGGATCCTGGTTTCGGGCCGGCTCGAGGGGACGTTCTCCCTGCGGTGCGCGCGGTGCTTGTCGGAGTTCTCGCAGCCCTTCGGCGTCGAGGTCAGCGAGATGTTCGTCTCGAGCCCCGACGAGGACTCCGACGAGTACCCACTCGACCCCGAGCTCGGTATCGATCCGGATCAGATGGTTCGCGACGTGGTCGGCGTGGAGATGCCCTTCTCTCCCCTTTGCAGGCCCGACTGCAAAGGGTTGTGCGAGGTGTGCGGAGGGAACCGCAACCTCGATGAGTGTCCGGGACACGAGGACACGACCTCGCCGTTCTCGGTTCTGGATGGCCTGTTCCCCAACGAGAGCTGAACCTACAAGGAAGGAAGAGATGGCGGTTCCCAAGAAGAAGCAGAGCAAGGCACGGACCGGAAGGCGGCGCGCCAACTGGAAGGCCGAGGCTCCGGCCTACAGCACGTGCCCGCAGTGCAGGCAGCCGAAGCTGGGTCACAGGGTGTGCGCCAACTGCGGCTACTACGCGGGCCGGCAGGCGGTGGAGGTCGAGTAACCGCGTGAGCGACGCTCACGTCGAGGTGGTGCTCGAGGCGCTCGATCGTGCGCTCGGGGTCACGTTCGTGGATCCCGGGTTACGAGAAGCCGCCCTGACCCATCGTTCGTACGCGTTCGAGAAGGGCTCAACGGTCAACAACGAGAGGCTCGAGTTCCTTGGGGACTCGGTACTCGGGCTCGTGGTGACAGACCTCGCCTTCCGCCTGTATCCGCAGATGCCCGAGGGGCACCTGGCCAAGCTTAGGGCAGCGATCGTCAACATGGTGGCGCTCGCGGACGTCGCCCGGTCCCTCGGACTCGGCGAAGTCGTGCTCCTTGGCAAGGGCGAGGAGGGTTCCGGTGGCAGGAACAAGGCGAGCATCCTGGCCGATGCCCTCGAAGCCGTGTTCGGCGCGGTGTACGTTGACCGGGGTCTGGATGTGGCCCGGGAGCTGATCGAGCGGCTGTTCCTGCCACGGATGGAGGCGTATGTCAGGGGGGAGGGGGATCGCGACTACAAGACGATCCTGCAGGAGCTTGCATCGCAAGAGATGCGGGCTCTCCCCGACTACCGGATCAACGAGAGCGGCCCCGACCATGAGAAGGAGTTCACAGCCACGGTGTTCATCGGCGGGGAGCCGCTCGGCTCGGGCATGGGGCGATCGAAGAAGGAAGCAGAGCAGCAGGCCGCGCGCGAGGCGTACGCCCGGATCACCGAGCGTCTGGCCATCGACACCCCGGGGGAGGGACTAGGTGGAGCTTCCTGAGGTCGAGGTGATGCGCCGCGATCTCGAGCGCGACGTGTCGGGCCGGAGGATCAAGTCGGTCGAGGTCAAGAGCTCGAAGAACGCGATGCGCGCGATCCGGCGGCACACCGGCATCGCCGTCCCGGGCGGCTGGTTTCCGT
>CAZHRY010000007.1:0-12293 GCA_964535065.1 uncultured Actinomycetes bacterium | reverse complement strand
AGACGCGCAAGGAGTTCACGTCGCGCCTGGTGGGTTGCAAGATCGGGAAAGTCGAGAGGCGTGGCAAGTACCTCCTCGTGCACCTCGGCGCAGACGTTCTCGTCGTTCATTTCGGCATGAGCGGGCAGTTCCAGCGCGCCAACGGCCGGGTGCCGCTCGCGCCCCACACGCACGTAGTCATCACTTTCCAGCAGGGCGGGGACCTCCGCTTCGTGGATCCGCGGACCTTCGGAGAGATCTTCGTGACTACCGCCGACGAGCTGGGGAAGATCAAGGAGCTGCAGCACGTCGCGATAGACCCGCTGGACCAGGTCTTCACGTGGCCAACGTTCCAATACCTGCTCGCGCAGCGCGCCTCGAAGATGAAGCAGCTCCTGATGGACCAGAAGTTCATCAGCGGCCTGGGCAACATCTACTCCGACGAGGTGCTGTTCGCAGCCGGACTTAGGCACGATCGGATGAGCGACCAGCTCTCGTCTCAGGAAGTACGGCGCCTGTACCGGGCCATCCAGGAGACGCTCCAGGAGGCCATCAAAGCGCGCGGGACCACGCTCGAGGACGAAGCCTACCTGGACCTGTTCGGCAATCCGGGGGAATACGGTGCGGAGCTGAAGGTCTACGGGCGCGGGGGCTTGCCCTGCAGGCGGTGCAGGTCGCCCATCCAGACGGTGAAGGTTTCGCAGCGGACGTCGTACATGTGTCCGCAGTGCCAGAGCTAGGTCAACTCTGCTCCGGCGTCGCGCATCCGCTGCAGAGCCTTCTCTTCGTCGTCCGGTTGGAGGTTCACCGCTCGGATGCCGTCGGAGAGGACCTCGACCGGGAAGCCCAGCGTGCGCGCATCGCAGACGGTCTCGACCACGCAGTAGTCCGTGGCCAGCCCGCAGACGACCAGGCGTTCGATGCCGCGCTCGCGCAGCATGCCTTCGAGCGCCGTCGGTGACGTCTCGCCGCTCTCCGGATCGCGAACGCTGAAGCCCGAGTAGCCGTCCCGGCCGTCGCCGCCCTTGCGCAGGATCTGGCCGGCTACGGCCAGGTCCGGGTGGAACTCGGCTCCCCAGGTGTCCTGGACGCAGTGGTTCGGCCAGATACCGCCGTCCTTGGCGAAGTGCGGCGTGTGCTCGGGGTGCCAGTCCTGGGTGTAGACGACCAGGGCGCCTGCGGCGGTCGCCTTTGCGACTTCAAGATTCGCGATGTCGACGACCTGCTCACCCTCGGTCACGTACAGCGAACCCTTCGGGTCGGCGAAGTCGTTCTGGACGTCTACGACTATCAGTGCCGTGCGGGCGTCGTAGCCGGTCATGCTCTCCTCTCAGCGTCGCGCGGTTCGATGAACTTCATCCGATCTGGAACCAGGCTACCTTAGTGGGGTTGGGCACGGTGGCGGTGAGCCATATCGTGAACCTGTCGGCAGCGGTGTCCCTGGCGACGTACTGCACGGCGGTGGTTCCGCCGGGGTTGCCCAGCAGCGTCGCCAGCACGCGGGTGTCGGTGTTCACGTCCTGGCCAGGGTCGACCGTGATGCGGCGCGTGCCGGCCGGCACCGTCGCGATGCCCGAGGAAGAGAACTCCGCGGGGCCGCTGACGGCCAGGCCGGTTCCCTTGAAGTGGTCGGTGGCCACGAAGTAGCCACCGGTGCCGGTGTCCGTCATCCCCGTGACTGCGAGGTTCTCGTCGCACCGGCCGTAGACGCCGAAGCCGTTGGACGAGTGGCTCTCGCCGTAGACGCCGGTGCCTCCGGCGGCTCCCGGGGTCGCGGAGTCGGAGTGCTGGCCGTACACGCCGTAGCCGCCGCTGGACGAGGGACACACGCCGTAGACGCCGATCGAGGCGGACGGGCCGGAAGCCTCGCCCAGAACCCCCTGCGCCCCCTCCCCACGGACGCCCAGGCCGACGCCCGTCGCGGCGCCGACGACCCCCGTGCCGTCCTCGCTGATGGCCCTCACGCCCGTGGCCGATCCGTACCCACGGACCTTGAGGGCGTTGTCGGTCGAAGCCGTGGCGCCGGGGCGGCGCAGCACAGTCTCGGAGTTGGCGTCGGTGGTCTGCCCGGCGGTCACCGGATCTCCGTCGGCCGCGTGTGCGGGAGCCGCCTTGAGCGCGGCGGCCGCGACCCAGCCGGCGAGGCTGCCCGCACCTGCGGCGAACATCGCTCGCCTGGAGATCAGCTTGCCGGGGGCTCGTTCAGTCACTTCCATGGCTCGCTCCTTCCGATAGGGGGGCCTCGATGCTGGAGCGTAGTCGGGGTTCGGGGCACGGGTGCAAGATGGGCTCGTGCGGAGGGTCCACGTGCTCGTGTCGGGCCGCGTCCAGGGGGTCTTCTACAGGGCAACGTGCGTTCAAGAGGCACGGGCGCGCGGGTTGTCCGGGTGGGTAAGGAACGTGCCCGATGGGCGCGTGGAAGCCGTGTTCGAGGGGCCGGAGGTTCCCGTGGCCGAGATGGTGGCTTGGTGCCGGGAGGGGCCGCCGTCGGCCCGCGTGGACGAGGTCGAGTCCTGGGTGGAGGAACCTACCGGAGAGCAGGGGTTCCGCGTGGCGGGCTGACGGCGGCCCCGCGGTCTCTGACCTGGGCGTACGATCGTTCCGGAGCCGGCTACGGGCCCGGGAATCACATGCCTGTTAGCATCCGCGCGATGTTCCTTCGTTCCATCACCATCCGCGGGTTCAAGTCCTTCGCGGACAAGACGGTCCTGGAGTTCTCTCCCGGCGTTTCGGTCGTGGTGGGCCCCAACGGGTCGGGCAAGTCCAACCTGGTCGATGCCATCAGCTGGGTGCTGGGCGAGCAGGGACCCCGGGCGCTGCGTGGTGGCCAGATGGCCGATGTGATCTTCGCTGGAACGCCCTCACGTCCGGCTCTGGGCATGGCGGAAGTCAGGCTCGTCATCGACAACACGGCGGGCAAGATCCCCGTCCCGATGACCGAGATCGAGATCAGCCGGACGATCTTCCGCAGCGGCGAGTCCGAGTACCGGATCGGAGGCCAGGTCGTTCGGCTGATGGACGTCCAGGAGCTGCTGTCGGAGTCGGGCATCGGCCGGGCACTGCACACGGTCGTGGGGCAGGGGCAGCTCGAGGAGGTGCTGACCGCCCGGCCCGAGGATCGCCGGCGTTACATCGAGGAAGCCGCGGGCGTCGCCAAACACAGGCGCCGCAAGGAACGGGCCGAGCGCAAGCTCGCGAACCTGGACCATGACCTGCTGAGGCTGGCAGACGTGCTGACCGAGCTGAAGCGCCAGCTCCGGCCGCTCAAGCAGCAGGCCGAGATGGCGAAGAAGCACGAGACGCTGACAGCTCAGGCCGAGGAGCTGTCCCGCAAGCTCGCGGCTGCCAGGCTTCGGGCCCTGCTGCGGGAGCAGGAGCGGCGCGCCGACGGTTGGAACCGCGGCCTTCAGGAGCGCAAGCAGGCCCGCGAGAAGCTCGACGCTCTGGACGAAGAGGTGTTGGCGGCGGCCAACGCCCGCGCGGAGGCCGCGCAGGTGTTGGCCGCCGCCGAGCAGGGGTTCCGGGGTACGCAAGCCGACCGCGAGGCGGCCGAGCGCGCGTACCGCGACGCCGTGGACGAGGAGGCCCGCGCCCGGCAGCAGATGGCCGCGCAGGCGGCCGGAGCCGCGCGCGTGGACGCGGTCGAAGAGGACCTGCAACGTGTCGAAGGCCAGCTCTCGTCGGTGCTCGAGGAGCTCGCTCAGCGCGAGGCCGAGCTGGAGCAGGCCGAGGAGGCCTTCCGCGAGGCCGAGGCGCGCCGCAGGGAGGCCGAGGACGAGCGCCGCAGGATCGGCGAAGAGGCTGCCGGGCGGCGTGCCGAGGCCGAAGCGCTGCAGAGGTCCCTCGCCGGTTCCGAGCGCGAGGCCGAGCGCCTGCGTTCCGAGCTCTCGGCGGTGCGCGAGCGGCTCACGGCCGCCGGCTCCGAGCGCGAGTCCCTGGAGTCCGATATCGAGCAGATGGACGGCCAGGCCGCGCCACTGGCCGAGGAACTGTCGCAGCTCGAAGACGAGCGCCGGCGGATCACCGAGAAGATCGAGGAACTCGAAGAGGCGCGCCGAGCGATGCGCTCGCGCAAGGACCTGCTGGACGCTCGCCGCGCCGACATCGAGGAGACGCCCGGCTCGCGGTTCTTGAAGTCGAACAGGTCGAGGGCGGTCGGCCTTCTGAAGAACCTCGTGACGGTGGAGGAGAGCCTGGAGCGTGCCCTCGTCGCCGCGCTCGGTCCGCTGGCGGACGCAGTCGTCTACGAGGACGCGTCCCGAGCGCTCGAGGACGCGCCACAGGGGGACGGGGCCATCTTCGCCATCGCGGCCGGGGGCCCGGTGCCTCTGGGTCTGGCGGGCGAGCGCAAGCTGCTCTCGGTCGTGAAGGCCGATCCGGCCGCGCGCGGGATAGTGAGCACGGTCCTGCGGGACGTCTACCTTGCCTCGTCGGCCGAAGAGGCGGCTAGCAAGCAGGGCGAGCACCCGCAGGCATCCTTCGTGACGCCCGAAGGCCTGCTGATCGGCCCTGCCGTCATCCACACGGCGAAGGAAGCCGATGCCCGGGCTCGAGAGATCAAGGCCGAGCTTCAGGTCCTGGCTCACGACCTCTCGGCCGTCGAGCAGCAGCTGAGGCCGAAGCGCGAGCGCCTGAAGGAGATCGGCGGCGAGATCGAGTTCCTTCGCCAGCAGATCGAGGCCGCCGATTCGGACATCACGTCTTTCGCCGGTCGCCTCCAGGCGATGGAACGCGACCTCGCAGGCGCCCGGAAGGAAGAAGAGCTCCTCGCGCAGCGCCTGGCAGCCGTGGAGGAGAGCGCGGCGGTCTGGCGCGACCGGCTCGCCGTCATCGGTGCGGCAGGCGTTCCCGGCGAGCTGCCCGAGCTGCCGCCGATGCCACAGGCGCCGATGCATCAGCGGGTCGCCGTCGAAACGCTCCGTCGCACGCGCAGCCAGTACGACCAGCGCCTGGCTCAGCTCCGCGCGGAGCGCGACCGGCTGGCCGCTCTCGATCCCGTGGCCCTCCGTGAGGAGCTGAGCGCGGCCGAAGAGGCCAGATCGGTAGCGGAGGCGAACCTTGCGCGGGCGGATGAGGCCTTCTCCACGGCCGCGGGGATCCGCGACCGGGCTGCGGCCTCCGAGCGTGAAGCCGCCGAGCGCGAGGCCGCCGTGAACAAGGGCTGGCGCGACGCGTCCACCGAGCTGGACCGTCTGCGAGAGATGTACGAGGACGAGGACCGTCTGCGGGGCGACATCGAGCGACGTATCCGCGAGGCCGAGCGACTGATCCGCGAGGGTTTCGGCACCGAGCCCGAGGACGCCCTCGCGTCGCTCGCCGAGGACGACGACGTGACGACGATCGAGAAGAGGCAGGAGATGGTGCAGCGGCGCCTGGCCTTGCTCGGCCGCGTCAACCTCCTGGCGACCGGAGAGCTCGAAGCCGTGCAGGAGCGCTACGACTTCATGAACCGCGAGCTTGAAGACGTTCGGAAGGCCAGGCGGGACCTGCTCGAGGTCATCGCGCAGGTGGACGCCGAGATCTCGCAGACGTTCACGTCGGCCTATCGCGACGTGGCCATGCAGTTCGAGCGTCTCGTCACCGAGCTGTTCCCCGGCGGGGAGGGCCGCCTGGTGCTGACCGACCCCGCCAACCCGCTGGAGAGCGGGATCGAGATCGAGGCCAGCCCGGGTCGCAAGCGCGTGAAGAGGATCTCCCTGCTGTCGGGGGGCGAGAGATCCCTTGCGGCGCTGGCGTTCTTGTTCGCCATCTTCACCGCGCGGCCCTCGCCCTTCTACCTGATGGACGAGGTGGAGCCGGCCCTGGACGACATCAACCTGCACAGGTTCCTTCGACTGATCGACGACTTCGCCAGCGAGTCCCAGGTCCTGATCGTCACCCACCAGAAGCGCACGATGGAGATCGCTTCCATGCTGTACGGCGTGTCGCTCAACAAGGACGGCACCACGAAGGTCGTGGCCCAGCGCCTGGACCGTCGGGAGCGCGCGGAAGAAGAAGCCCGCATCGAAGCGCAGCGCGAGGCCGCAGCGGAGGCCTTCGCGGCGCAGTCTTCGGCCGACGACGAGCCGGTGCTCGAAGTGCCGGAAGGCGAGCCGGTCGGCTAGCCTCGGAGCGCCGATGGAAGTCGCGCTGGCGGTGGTTGTCGTCCTGGTCCTGGCCGGCATCGGCCTCGTCGTTGCGACGCGCAGCCGCGGGTCCGCGCGTTCGGCTCAGCCTCAGGGGAAGACGAGCGATGTCCGGTCGGGAGGCGTCAGGCAAGGCACCGAAGCCCTGGGGGCCAGGGTCCGGGCGCTGTTCGACAGGGCCGACCCGTGGGCCGAGCTTGAAGACCTCCTTCTCAAGGCGGACGTGGGTCCGAAGGGCGCGGCCGACCTGGTCGCGCGCGTCAGGTCCCGCTACCGACAGGGAGACGACCCGGTTGCGCTCATGCGCGGCGAGGTCCTGGCGATCCTGGGAGAAGACCAGCCGCTGCGCCTGCCCGACGGCGAGCTTGGCGTCATCCTCGTCGTAGGGGTCAACGGCAGCGGCAAGACGACCACGATCGGCAAGCTGGCGGGGCTGCTCGCCGGCGGCGGCAAGCGGGTGAGCTTGGCCGCCTCCGACACGTTCCGTGCCGCCGCCGGCGAGCAGCTGGACACCTGGGCACAGCGCACGAACGCGCACGTCGTCGGTCAGGCGCGAGGCGCCGATCCGGGAGCGGTGACGTTCGACGCGGTGAAGTCCGCACAGGCGAGGGGTTCGGACGTACTGATCGTGGACACCGCGGGCCGTCTTCACACCAAGCAACCTCTGATGGACGAGTTGAAGAAGATCGGGCGGGTCGTCGAGAAGGCGGGGGCTCGTGTATCGGAAACCCTGCTCGTCCTCGACGCCCAGACGGGGCAGAATGGCATCGCCCAGGCTCGGGCGTTCACCGAGGCGGTGGAGGTGACCGGCGTCGTGCTCACCAAGACGGACGGTTCGGCGAAGGGCGGGATCGTCCTGGCCGTTCGCGAGGAGTTGGGCGTTCCCGTTCGCTACGTAGGCGTTGGCGAGACGATCCACGATCTCCGGCCGTTCCGGGCGGAGGCGTTCGCGGAGAGGCTGCTGAGCTGATGACGGCCCGCATACTGATCGTCGAGGATCACCCCACGATGCGCGAGGCGATGCGCCTGGTGCTGGAGGGCGAGGGCTTCACGATCGACGAGGCCTCGGAAGGCCGGACCGCGCTCGACTCCGTTCAGGCCAACCGCCCGGACCTCGTCTTCCTGGATCTGAACATCCCCGGAGGCACCGGCGCCGACGTCCTGGCTGCGATCAAGGGGGATCCCGAGACGGCCGGCGTTAGGGTCATCGTCGTCACGGCGACGGGCGAGGAGGGCCGCGAGCAAGCCATGAGGATGGGGGCTGACGACTACTTCACGAAGCCCTTCAGCCCTATCGCCCTGCTGCAGACGGTCGAGCGGGTTCTGGCAGGCCCCGCGTCGCCGGCAGGGTGACGGTGAAGGTCGAGCCCACCCCCACCTTCGAGCGAACATCGATCCATCCCCCCATCGCCTGGGTGAGCAGCTTCGTGATGTAGAGGCCCAGGCCGAACCCCTCGGTGTGGGACGTGTGGCGCTCGGTCTGATGGAACCTCTCGAAGATCCTCGAGAGCTCTGAGTCGGAGATGCCGGGCCCCCGGTCGGCGACGCTGAACGCTACGGTCCCCTCCGCGGGTGACTCCCATCCGACTTCCACGCGGGACCCTGCCGGCGAGAACTTGACCGCGTTGCTGATCAGGTTCGTGAGGATCTGTGCGAGGCGGTTCTCATCGACGAGCATCCGGGAGGGGGCATGCTCACCCGGTACCAGATGGATGTTCGCGTCGCCGTTGCCGATGACGCGGACGAGGCGTCCGAGGAATGCGGCGATGTCGATGTCCACGGGTTCTAGGGAGAGCTTGCCGGCCTCCAGGCGCGTCACGACCAGGAGGTCGTCCACGAGGGCGACCAGGCGGTTCGTCTGGGTGAGGACGATGTCGAGGAACTCCTCGCGCTCGGCCGCCGACAGCTCGTCTCCGCGCCTGCGCAACATGTCGACGAAACCCCTGACTCCGGCGAGCGGCGTCCGCAGCTCGTGACTCGTGATCGCGACGAAGTCGGTCTTCATCTCGTCCAGCTCCCGGAGGCGCTTGACCGTGGCCTCCTGGTCGGTCCGCAATCGCGCCGACTCCAGAACGAGCCCTATCTGGTCTCCCAGGCGGGTCAGCAGGTTCAGGCGTTCCTGGTCGGGAGAGCTGCCGGGAGCGGCCTGTTCGTGAAGGACCCCGACCACCTCGCCCTGGACCTTCATGGGCGCCACGGCGTCCCGGCCGGCCATGACCGGCTCGCCCTCGACGGCGGCGGCTGCGACGGGGTCAACCAGAGGTGCCAGCCGTTGGCCCTTCAGGTAGCCGGGGTCGCCGTGGACCCCAGCGGCTAGGAAGGCGATCCCACCTGCCTGGCCTTGCTCGCGGACCAGGAGTCCCAGGGCCTGGCACCCGAGCTCGCGAGCTATCGCGTCGGCCGTTGCCTGTAGGGCGGGCCCGAGGTCTTCGGGCGCGGCCTCGGCGAGGACGGCCGCGTGGAAGGCGGCCACCTCCCGGCGGGCCTGACGTTCGCGGTCGGCCGAGGCCGCGGCGCTCCGCGCCGCGGCCTCGGCCTCCATGGCCCTTTCCTCCGCGAGCGCCGCCTGCCAGCGGAGCGACGAGCCGAAGGACCCTGCCACCGCGCCGACTATGAACGCCATGCCTCCCCGGAAAGCCAGCGTCGGGATGCCCACGTGGAGCCCCGGCTGGCCCGGGAGATCCACCTCCCGCAGCACCTGGCCTCCGAGGAACAGACTTGCTCCGAGCAGGGCACCCCGCAGACCCCAGCGGGCGGCGCCTTCCAGGGGGATCAGGTATCCGATCACCCAGACCGGGTCGGCGTTCCCGTCGGTCGCCAGCCACACGAGCCCCAGGAGCACGACGGCGTCCAGCCCGAAGGCGACCGCTCCAAGAGCCCCCGCGCGCGACCGGTCCTCGGACCCCTCCAGCCGCCCGACCGACCGCGAGATCAGGAGGTTGCCGGCGACGAGTCCCAGGGCAAGTGCCAGGCCCAGCGGCAGGGCGAACACGGGGTCCTCGGACCGGTCGCGAACGGCGAATCCGATCTGGGCGGCCCCGAACGCGGCAACCAGCCACCTGAGCGTCACCAGCTGGCGCTCAAGCCGCGCCTCGTCGCCCGTCGCGTGCATGCTTCCGCCAGCCCTCCCGCAGAGGCTCGATCCTAGGCCGATACACTAGGCCCACAGCGGGCTCGACAGTCACATCCTTTCGGCCGATGTTCGACACCCTCACCGACCGCCTCGACGGCGTATTCAAGAAGCTCCGGCAGCGCGGGAAGCTCCACCCGAAACAGGTGGAGAGCGCCCTCGCCGACATCCGCACGGCCTTGCTCGAGGCAGACGTGGCCGTGGAAGCGGCGGACGACCTGCTGGAACGGGTTCGCGCCCGTTCTCTCTCCGAGGAGGTCCTCAAGAGCGTCACGCCGGCCCAGCAGGTCGTGAAGGTCATGAACGATGAGCTGACCGTGACGCTGGGCGGCGAGAGCAGGCAGTTCGACGTCCCCCGGGCGGATCCGGCCGTGGTCTTGATGGCAGGGGTCCAGGGTTCGGGCAAGACGACCGCTTGCGCCAAGCTTGCCAAGTACCTCAAGGGCAAGGGCCGGCGCCCGCTGCTAGTGGGCGCCGATCTGGAGCGTCCGGCGGCCGTCGAGCAGCTCCGCACGCTCGGCCGCGAGATCGGCATCCCCGTCTGGTCGGAGGGGAAGGACCCAGTGAAGCTCGCCAGGAACGGCGTGAAGGAAGCCGGCCGCACCGGGGCCGACGTGGTGATCATCGACACGGCCGGCCGCTTGCACGTCGATCCCGAGATGATGAAGCAGGCCCGCAAGATCAAGGATGTGACCAAGCCGCACCACGTCCTGATGGCCTGCGACGCCATGACCGGCCAGGACGCGGTCGTGCAGGCGCGCGAGTTCATGCGCGAGGTGGACGTCACAGGGTTCGTCCTGACCAAGCTCGACGGCGACGCGCGCGGCGGCGCGGCTCTGTCGATGACCCACGTGACGGGCCGTCCCGTGTTCTTCGTGGGAACGGGGGAGAAGCCCGAGGATCTGGAGCGCTTCCACCCCGACCGCGTGGCGAGCCGGATCCTGGGCATGGGCGATGTCGTGAGTCTGGTGGAGAAGGCCCAGGGAACCGTGGACGCCGAGGCGGCGGCAGCCGCGGCCGAACAGCTCCTGAAGGGCCAGTTCACGCTCGAGGACTTCCTGACCCAGCTGAGGGAGATGCGCAAGCTCGGACCGATCCAGGACCTGCTGAAGATGCTGCCCGGCATGCCTGGTGGGCGGAGCGCCGTCAAGGAGCTGGCCGGACAGGTGGACGAGGGGGAGCTGAGGCGCGCCGAGGCCATCATCCTGTCCATGACCAGGGAGGAGCGCCGGAATCCCGCTATCATCTCCGGGTCGCGCCGCCTGCGGATCGCGGATGGATCCGGGGTCACGACCGCCGACGTCAACTCGCTGCTGAAGGACTTCGAGGGTGCGAGGAAGATGATGCGGACGATGATGGGCGGCAAGCGCCTGCCGGGGATGATGTCGGTCCCGGGCCCGAAGAACAGGAAGAAGTAGGAGAGAACATGGCGACGAGGATCCGGCTGCGGAGGATGGGCTCGAACAAGAGACCCTTCTACCGCGTCGTGGTGGCCGACCAGCGGAGCCCCCGTGACGGCCGTTTCATCGAGATCATCGGCAAGTACCACCCGCTCGGCGACCCCTCGCTGATCGAGATCGACGAGGAGCGCGCCCTGCACTGGCTGCGGGTAGGCGCCCAGCCGTCCAACCAGGTCCGCAACCTGATGTCGAAGGTCGGCATATGGGAGAGGTTCGTCGCCGAACGCCCCAAGGCGGCTCTAGGCGTGAAGTCGCGTGCGCCGAAGCCCGAGACGCCGAAGCTGTCGAAGAAGGCCCAGGCGAAGGCCGCCCAGCCCGAGCCGGAGCCGCAGGCCGCCGAAGAGCCGCAGGCCGCCGAAGAGCCGCAGGCCGCCGAAGAGCCCGAAGCCACTGAGGAGTGACCTTGAAGGAGCTCGTCGAGTTCCTGTGCCGCGAGTTGGTGGACGATCCCGAAGCGGTGGAGGTCCACGAGTCGTTCGATGACCGCGGCGCCGTCTACAGGGTTCACGTGGGCGAGGGCGACATGGGCAAGGTCATAGGCAGGGGCGGGCGGACCGCGAAGGCGATCCGAACGGTCGTCCGCGCAGCTGCCGGGCGGCAGAACATGGCCACCCGCATCGACTTCGAGGACTGAGGTGACGGAGCCGACCGTCGTCGTCGGCAGGGTGATCAAGCCTCACGGGGTCCACGGCGAGCTGGCGATCGAGAACCGCTCCGACAACCCCGACAGGTGGGCGGTCGGGTCCGTCGTGTTCACCGAGGCAGGCGCCCGGATGACCGTCAAGACCTCGCGGCCGCATTCGGGGCGGATGCTCGTCTCCTTCGAAGACGTGACGACGCGGGAACTAGCCGAGGAACTGCGCGGGGTTCTGCTGGTGGTCCCCGAGTCGTGGCTCCCCGAGCTGCCCGACGGTGAGTGGTGGCCACACCAGCTGGAGGGATGCCGGGTCGTGACCGAGTCCGATCGGGATCTCGGCGTTGTGACCGAGGTGATCCCCAACCCGGCCAACGACCTGTGGGTCGCCGTGGACGACGCGGGCCACGAGACGCTCGTGCCCGCCCTGAAGGATCTTCTGATCGACGTGGACGTCGATGCGAAGCGGATCTTGGTGAGGGACGTTCCGGGTCTTACGGCGCCGGAGGAGTAGGTTCGAGCTGTGCGCGTAGACGTATTCACGATCTTCCCGGCCATCTTGGAGGGACCCCTGGGTCAATCGCTTCTCGGGCGCGCGCGCGAGCGGGGGGTCTTGGACGTTCGGGTGCATGACCTGCGCGACTGGACCGCCGACAAGCACAGGACCGTGGACGACGAGCCGTTCGGAGGTGGACCGGGCATGGTCATGAAACCCGAGCCCTTCTTCGATGCGGTCGGATCGCTGGGCAGCGAGAGAGGCCGCGTGTTGCTGCTCAGTCCGGCGGGTCGGCGCCTGGATCAGCCCTTCGTGCGCGAGCTGTCGGCAGAACCTCATCTGACCCTGCTGTGCGGCCGGTACGAGGGAGTGGACGAGCGTGTGGTCGAGGGTCTTCCCGCCGAAGAGGTCTCGATAGGCGACTACGTGGTTTCTGGTGGTGAGCTCCCCGCGCTGGTGCTGATCGAAG
>CAZHRY010000006.1:49015-49291 GCA_964535065.1 uncultured Actinomycetes bacterium | reverse complement strand
AAGAGGACGTCGAGGAGGCCCTCCGCGCGATGCTGGCAGGCGAAGTTCTCCGCACCGTCGTCGATCTCGCGTGAGCGTGCGTGGGAAGGGCGATCAGCGGTCGTGGTGGTCTCAGCAGTGGAACTCTGATAATCTGATTCCCATGAAGGAGATCAGCGCCACCGAAGCGGCGCGGGGTTTCGCCGCTCTCCTCGATGCCGTGGAGCACGAAGGCGAGACCTTCGTCGTTCGCCGGAACGGCCGGCTGGTGGCCGCCGTCCAGCCCGTTCCAGGTGC
>CAZHRY010000006.1:38194-49005 GCA_964535065.1 uncultured Actinomycetes bacterium | reverse complement strand
GTGCCACGGGAAGGGCGGTCAAGGATCTGCTGGCCGGCGGCCCGCGGGACACGCGATGGGCCGAGGATCTGCGTGACCTGCGGAGCGGGCTGCCGGTCGGGGCTTCACCTTGGGAAGGGTGATCCTCGACACCTCCGTGCTGGTCGCTGCCGAGAGGGGCAGGGCGTCGCTCGACGCTGCGATCCAGGATGACGATGACGTCGCGATCGCCGCGATCACCGTGGCCGAGCTGTGGGTGGGCGTCGAGCTGGCCGACGCCCGGCGGCGGCCTCGTCGGACGACGTTCGTCGAGCAGGTCATCTCGTCCATACCCGTGGAGGAGTACGACCTGCATGTCGCGCGGATGCATGCCGAACTGCTGGCGGGTGCGCGCCGCGCGGGCAAGCCGCGCGGCGCGCACGACCTGATCATCGCCGCAACCGCGATCTCCCGAGGTCGTGTGCTGATCACGACTGACTCCGCAGGTTTCGAACAGATCCCCGGCCTCAAGGTGCGTCGGCTCCCGGGCTGAGGCCCGGAGCGCCTCGTGGCTCCGACGCCTGGATCGCCCGCGGTACGATGTGTGCCCCGCGCCGGTAGCTCAATGGACAGAGCATCTGACTACGGATCAGAAGGTTGGGGGTTCGACTCCCTCCCGGCGCGCGACCCGCACTGATCGCGCCCGCCTCCATCTTGCCCTGACGAAGCATTCAGCCGTGTAGTATATTCCACTATACGATGGAGAATCGGAAGATGTCTCCGAGCGAAGCCAAGGAGCTGCTCTTCGAGGAGTTCGCGCGGATCGGCGCCGCGCTGTCGTCGGCACCACGCCTGCACATCCTCGATGTTCTCTGCCAGGGCGAGCGCGACGTCGATTCGATCGCGAGCGCGACGGGCCTGAAGCTGACGAACGCCTCGCAGCACCTGCAGGCCCTGCGCGGCGCGGGCCTCGTGAACGTTCGCCCCGATGGCACGCGGCGCATCTACCGGCTGCCGTCGGCCTCCGTATGCGAGCTGGTACGCCACGTGCAAGCGGTCGCACGCGAGCGCCTGGCCGAAGCGGACCGGATCGCACGCGAGTACTTCGAAGACGTGGCTTCCTTCGAGCCGGTCGATCGCAACGTGCTCGCGTCCATGGTCTCGTCGGGCGATCTGGTCCTGATCGATGTGCGCCCCGAAGAGGAGTACGCGGCCGGCCACATCCCGGGCGCCGTGTCGGTGCCGTTCGAGCGGCTGCTCGAACGGGTGGAGGAGCTGCCGAGGGACGCCCGGATAGTCGCGTACTGCCGCGGCCCGTACTGCGTGCTGGCGACCGAGGCGGTTCGCCGGCTCCGGGAGCGCGGGTTCGAAGCGGAACGGATGGAGGAAGGGATGCCGGGTTGGATCCGAGGGGGGAACCCGGTGTCTGTGGGCGAGGAGGCCTAGATGGCGAAGAACCTGTTCATCTTGAACGATCCCCCCTATGGGAGCGAGAAGGGCTACAACGCCCTCAGGCTCGCCAGGTCGCTCGCCCAGAAGGAGGAGGAGGAGATCCGCGTCTTCCTGATGGGCGATGCGGTCGTGAGCGCGCTGGCCGACCAGACGCTGCCCGACGGCTACTACCACCTCGACCGGATGCTTTCGTCTCTGGCGCGCCGCGGCGCTCCCGTGGCATGCTGCGGCACCTGCATGGATGCCCGGGGGATCCGTGAAGGCATGCTCCTGGATGGGGCTTCCAGGTCGAGCATGGACGAGTTGACCGAGTGGACGGTCTGGGCGGACAAGGTGGTGAGCTTCTGAGCGCCGCGCCCCGGACGGCGGTGGTCGCCGGCGGTGGGATCGGCGGTATCGTCGCGGCTCGCACGCTGAGGAAGCTCCTTCCGCGGCAGGACCGCGTGATCCTGGTCGAACGTGACCCGGACTTCTGGTTCACGCCATCGCTCCTGTGGATCGTGGAGGGGAGCCGCACGGCGCAGCGGATAACCCGGTCCCGAGACGGCCTGACCCGGCGCGGCATCGAGGTTGTGACGGGTGAGGTGACGCGGATCGATCCCGAAGGAAGAGCCCTGCACGTCGGGGCTCGAGAGGTCGGGTTCGACGGCCTGGTAGTTGCCCTCGGAGCCCGGACGGACCCGGCGGCGCTTCAGGGGTTCTCCGAGACGGTGATCGACCTGTATTCGCCGGAAGGCGCGCGGCGTGCGGGCGAGGCCCTCCGCGCGCTCGACGGAGGCCGCGTCGCGATCTTGGTCTCTTCGTTGCCGTACAAGTGCCCGGCCGCTCCTTGGGAGGCAGCCTTCCTTGCCGACTCGGTTCTCAGGCGCAGCGGCCTGCGCAGCCGCGTCTCGATCGACGTGTTCACTCCCGAGCCCTACCCCATGCCTACTGCGGGGGAGGAGGTTGGGGCGGCCCTTCTCGCACTGGTTCGTGAGCGAGGCATCGAGGTCCACACCGGAAGCCCCGTCGAGCGGATCGAGCCGTCGAGGAGGCTCGTCACGCCCGGCGGGAGCCACGCGTTCGACCTGCTGCTGGGTGTGCCGCCGCATTCTGCTCCGGACGCCGCACGGTCGAGCGGGCTCTCCGGCCCCACCGGCTACATCCAGGTGCAGGCCGACACCCTGCAAACCGAGGTCGAAGGGGTCTACGCGGTGGGCGACGTGACGCAGATCCCGATAGCAGGAGGCAAGTTCCTGCCGAAGGCAGGCGTCTTCGCGCACGAGCAGGCGAAGGTGGCGGCGTTCCGACTCGCCGCGCAGCTGCGTGGGGTGGAGCCACAGGCGCACTTCGACGGCAAGGGAGCCTGCTTCATGGAGATGGGGAACGGTGTGGCGGGGTACGCGACCGGAACGTTCTACGGGAGCGGCGGCCCGGCCGTGCGCATGCGCCGGCCGGGCCGCCGCTGGCATCTGTCCAAGGTGTGGTTCGAGCGCTGGTGGATGGCGCGCTGGCTCTGAGCTTCGGGTAGCAAGGCGTAGACTCGCCCGCATGGAATACACCCACGTCGGGCATCTCGGGCTCGTGGTCAGCCGCCTCTGCCTGGGAACGATGAACTTCGGGCCGCACACGTCCGAAGCGGACTCGCACCAGATCATGGACACCGCTCTCGCCTACGGCGTGAATTTCTTCGATACCGCCAACGTCTTCGGTCGGCATCTGGGAGTGGGCGCCACCGAGTCGATCATCGGGCGGTGGTTCGCGAAAGGCAGCGGCCGGCGCGACTCCGTGGTCCTTGGCACGAAGGTCTACGGCCAGATGGGCGAATGGCCCAACCAGTCTCGCCTGTCCAAGCTCGCGATCGTCCGCCAATGCGAGGAGTCGCTCAAGCGCCTGCAGACCGATCGCATCGATCTGTACCAGATGCACCACATCGACAGGGAATCCTGGTGGGAGGAGATCTGGGAGGCGATGGACGAACTGAAGCGCCAGGGCAAGATCCTGTACGTGGGCTCGTCGAACTTCGCGGGTTGGCACATCGCGAGGGCGAACGAGATCGCAGGGTGGAGACGGTCGCTCGGTCTCGCCTCCGAGCAGTCGATCTACAACCTGCGCCAGCGGACGATCGAGCTCGAGGTGATCCCCGCGGTCACGGAGTACGGGATGGGGCTGATCGCCTACAGCCCGCTGGCCGGAGGAGTGCTTGCCGGGGCGCTGGAGAAGGTTACGGAGGGACGGCGGTCGCAGGACTACATGGTCTCCGAGATCGAGACCCACCGTGACCAACTCGACCGGTGGGAGCAGCTCTGCAAGGAGCTCGGAGAGAGACCCGCCGACGTGGCGCTGGCTTGGTTGCTCCACCAGCCTGCGGTCACGGCGCCGATCATCGGACCTCGGACCGAAGAGCAGCTGCTCGGCTCGATGCGCGCGCTCGAGGTCCATCTGAGCGACGAGGTCTTGCGGAAGCTGAACGAGATCTTCCCCGGTCCTGGCGGACCGGCCCCCGAAGCCTACGCCTGGTAGGCCGCTACCAGGTCTCGTCGTGGCGTAGCTGGTCGAGTGGTATCCGGTCGGGATCGCGGGGCTTCGCCATGTCGACCCCGGAGGCTGGGTAGCCGAGGCTGATGATGTAGTCGCAGCGCCGGTCCGCGGGAAGTCCCAGTTCCGCCCTGACGGCGTCGGGATCGTAGACGGCCGCGTGCACGGAGCCGATACCCAGTCCCCAGGCCGCGAGCATCAGATTCTGCGTGGCCTGGCCGAGGTCGTAGGCGATCGACTCGCGTTCCCAGTCGACATCTGTTTCGGGGGTGACCAGGGCGATCGCGGCCGCCGCGCCGGCTACGTGATCCGCGTAGGTTCCGGTCGCGGCCAGCCGGCGCAGGCGGCCGCGACCGCGAACGACGACGAAGGCCCAGCGCTGGTCGTTCTTCGAGCTGGGGGCGCGCCTCGCGGCTTCCAGGATGGCCGCTAAGTCCTCGTCCGAGATCGGCTCGTCGGTGAAGGTGCGGACCGCACGCTGGGCATGGATCGCGTCGTGGATGTTCACGCAGTGACCCCCAGAGCTCGCTGGATCTCCCGAGCAGCCTCCATCACGGCGGGAGCGTAGCGCCTGGCTCCGATCTTGTTGAGCCTGGTGGCAGGACCCGACACGGACACGACCCCCACCAGCACCCCGTAGATCCCGAAGATGGGTGCGCTCACCGAGCCGACCCCCGGCTCCCGTTCCCCGGAGCTGTACGCCCATCCTCTCCGGCGGATGTGGAAGAGATCTCGCTCTAGGTCCTCACCCACCGGCGTCTTCGGCGTGAAAGCCGCTGCGTTACGGATCATGTGCCGGCGCGCCTCGTCCGTGGCCGCGAAGGCCATGAAGACCTTGCCCGCGGAGCCCGCAGTCATGGGGAGTTCGGTGCCGAGGTCGACGATGGCCCGCAGCTCGCTCTGAGATTGCACGGTGTCCACGCAGACGCGTCCGTCGATGGAAGCTACCCACAGCTGCGAGCTTTCACCGGTGTTGGCGGCGAGACGCTCGAGAGCAGGATGCGCGAGCGCCACCAGGGGCATCTCGTGGAGCGAGGATGCCGCGAGCTGGAGCAGGTAGGGGCCGAGCCGGTAGCCGCGGCCGCCGCCTTGCGCGAGCAAGCCGTGCTCTTCCAGCGACCTGAGCAGTCGGTGTGCGGTGGTGCGGGACATCCCCGTCGCTTTGACGACTGCAGCATGGGTGGAGGCCCCGTGCTGAACGGCGTCCAGTATGGCGATGGCTCGGTCCAGGACGCCGACACCGGTGCTTCTCGTGTTTCTCGATCCCGGGCGGCGCCGGGCGGGCGATGGTATGGTGGTCATGTTCCACGATACGGTATCGCAATCCCACTATGTGGAACACTAGTAGTGGGGGCCGCCCGGGAAGAGTGGGGGCCGCCCGGGAAGAGTGGGGGCCGCCCGGGACCCGGTGAGAGGGTGGCACCATCTGAGAGGGAGAGGTCGGCAGGTTTGACCACCGAACCGAAGACGCTGGCGGAGAAGATCTGGGAGCAGCACGTCGTCAGGCGCGCCGATGGCGAGCCCGACCTGCTGTACGTGGATCTGCACCTCGTCCACGAGGTCACCAGTCCTCAGGCTTTCGATGGGTTGAGGATGAGCGGCCGCACGGTTCGCCGCCCGGACCTCACGGTTGCCACCATGGACCACAACGTCCCGACCACCGACGGTCCCGTCACCGACGAGACCAGCGCGCGCCAGATGGAGGCGCTCAGGAACAACGCGGACGAGTTCGGCATCACCCTTTATCCCTGGGGTTCGCCGGGACAGGGGATCGTGCACGTGATCGGCCCCGAGATGGGCTACACGCAGCCGGGGATGACGATCGTGTGCGGTGATTCGCACACCTCCACGCACGGAGCGTTCGGGGCGCTCGCGTTCGGGATAGGGACCAGCGAGGTCGAGCATGTGCTGGCCACGCAGACGCTGCCTCAGAGCAAGCCGAAGTGGATGGCTGTGAACGTCGAAGGCGAGCTGCCGGCCAACTGCAGCGCCAAGGACGTGATCCTCGCGATCATCAACCGGATCGGAACCGGTGGCGGTGTGGGACACGTGATCGAGTACGGGGGCTCCACGATCCGTGCGCTTTCCATGGAAGGACGCATGACGGTCTGCAACATGTCGATCGAGGGAGGGGCGCGCGCCGGCCTGGTAGCGCCGGACGACACGACCTTCAGCTACGTCGAAGGCCGGGCGCGCGCCCCGAAGGGCAAGGACTGGGAAGCGGCTCTGGACCACTGGAGGTCGCTGCCAACCGAGGACGGCGCCCGCTTCGACGAGGAAGTCGGTATCGACGCTGCCAGCCTGCAGCCGTACGTGAGCTGGGGGACGAACCCCGCCCAGTCGACGACCATCGACGGGATCGTCCCGGACCCCGGCGACGATGAGTCGGCCCAGCGAGCTTTGCGGTACATGGCGCTGGAGCCTGGTACGCCTATCAGAGAGATCCGTCCCGACACCGTCTTCATCGGCTCGTGCACGAACTCACGCATCGAGGACCTGCGGGTCGCAGCCGACGTGGTCAGGGGCCGCACGGTCAAGGAAGGGCTGCGGGCGATGGTCGTCCCCGGCTCGGTCGGCGTGAAGGCCCAGGCCGAGAAGGAGGGCCTCGATGACGTCTTCATCGCGGCCGGGTTCGAGTGGCGAGGTGCCGGATGCTCCATGTGCCTGGGCATGAACCCGGACATCCTTCTGCCCGGCGAGCGCAGCGCCTCGACGTCGAACCGGAACTTCGAGGGACGGCAGGGCAAGGGCGGCCGCACTCACCTGGTCAGCCCGCGTGTGGCGGCGGCCACCGCTATCGCAGGGCACTTCGCCACACCGGAGGACCTGTGATGGAGCCGGTCACGCGCATCGAGGGCACGGCCGTTCCGCTAGATCGTGCCGACGTGGACACCGACCAGATCATCCCGGCTCAGTACCTGAAGCGGATCGAACGGACCGGCTTCGGCCCCTTCCTGTTCGATGAGTGGCGTAAGGATCCGGATTTCGTCCTGAACGACCCTCGGTACCAGGGCGCGACGATCCTCATCGCGGGAGCGAACTTCGGCTGTGGGTCCAGCCGAGAGCACGCGCCCTGGGCGCTCGAGGATCATGGCTTCAGAGCGATCATCGCCCCGAGCTTCGCCGACATCTTCCGCAACAACTGCCTGAAGATCGGGCTGTTGCCCGTGACGCTCCAAGACGAGACGGTGCGCTATCTGATGGACGCGGTCGCAGCCGACCCGGCGATACGGATAACGGTGGATCTGCAGCACAGGATCGTAGGGGCGCCCGAGGTCCGCGAGGCGTTCGACATCGACGACTTCACCAGGTGGCGCCTGATGGAGGGCCTCGACGACATCGGCCTCACGCTCCGGCACGCCAGAGCGATCGACGCCTACGAAGCCAAGCGCCCGTCGTGGCTCGGGTCCGCCAAGACCTAGGCGCTCGTTACCGAGGCCGGGATGCGGAACGTGATCGTCGTCCCACGCCCGGGAGCGGAGTCCATGGAGCACGAGCCGCCCGCGCTGTCGATGCGTTCGCATAGGACCGGGAGGCCCAGGTGCCCGGGTCTCGGCGTGAGGGCCTGCTCGCGGTCCATGCCCACGCCGTCGTCGGACACCGTGGCAACGATCTCCTCGCCTTCCCGGGACACCTCGATCCTGACCTGGGTGGCCGAGGCGTGCTTCCGCACGTTCGTGACCAGCTCCTGGACCACTCTGTAGACGAAGGCTCGCAAGCCTGAAGGCGGTTCGTCGCCCAGCGCAACCCGCAGCGACCACTGAAGCCCAGACTCCTGCTCGACCCGGTACAGCAGCTCGCGCATGGCCGCTTCCAAGCCGGCGGAGTCGAGCGAAGGGGGCTGTAGCTCGAAGATCAGGTGCCGAAGGCTCCCTATCGTCTGACGCATCAACTCGCCCGCGGTCTCGAGCTGTGCGCGCCGCTCCAGGTCCTGCTCGGAGTCGTGGAGCATCGACAGGCGCAGTTCGAGAGCCACCATCTTCTGCACCGCGTCGTCGTGGATCCCTTGGGCGAGCTGGCGGCGCGCCTCTTCCTGCGCCTCCGCCACCTGACCGACCAGCCGCCGCCGCTTCTCGGCCACGTCTCGCAGCATCGCGTAGCTGAGGCGAAGCTCCTCTTCGGCCTCCCTGGCTGCGGTGATGTCCAGGATCAAGCCCTGCCAGCAGATGGGGTGGCCGGCCTCGTCGCGGATGACGCTGGCTACCTCCCTGACCCAGATGGCCCGGCCATCCTTGCGGATCATGCGGAACTCCTCGTCGAGATGGCCGGTCTCGTAGCTGCGCCGGCTGAGCTCCTTGACCCGGTCCCTGTCATCAGGGTGGACCGATGACGAGAGCGAATGGGGCTGGAGGAGCACTTCCTCCCTAGTGAGACCCAGCATCTCCTCGACCCCAGGACTCACGTAGATCACGTGTTCCTTCCCCCCGTACTCCTCCTGGTAGACGACGCCGGGCATGCTCTCGACCAGACTCCTGTATCGCGCCTCGGACTCGAGCAACGCCGCTTCGGCGGTCGCCGCGTCGGTGATGTCGCGGGCCACGCCGAAGACCCTCGCGACCTCGCCGCCGGGGCCCATCTCGGGGACCGTCCGGTCCTCGATGGTGCGATAGGTCCCCAGAGTGTCGTTCCTGATCCGGTACCGGCGAACGATCGGCTCCTTGGTCTCGAACATCCGCACGATGGCATCGAGAGCCGGCTGCCTGTCTTCGGGATGAACCAGTTCCTGCCACAGCTCGGGGTCGTCGATGAAGTCCTCCGGCCCGTGGCCGGTCACCCCCCGGACGGCCCCGTCCACGAGCACCGGACGCGGGCGGTCCAAGCTGGGCGTCTCGAGCAGGTAGACGATCTCGCGCATGTTCCCCGCGAGCATCCGGTAGCGCTCATCCTGGCGGCGGCGCTCTTCCTCGGCCAGCTTCAGGAGCGTGATATCGCGAACGATCGCGGTCGTGTACCCCTCATCCGTGTCCACGGGTGAGAGGGCTATCTGGACCGGGATCTCCTCGCCGTCGCATCGCAGGGCCGTCAGCTCCGTGAGGGCTCCCATGGGGCGAACGCGTGGATGCGCCACGTACTCGTCGTGGAGCCTCTCATGTAGCTCACGCTGTTCCTCGGGAACCAGCTGATTCACCGATCTGCTGAGAAGCGCCTCTTTGGTGCAGCCGAACAGCTCTTCGGCTGCACGGTTCACGAGCACGATGTTCGATGCCTGGTCGCTGACCACGACGGCGTCCGGAGCCGTTTCGAGGAGCGCGAGGAACCAGCGACGCTCTCGTTCGAGGGTCCTGACCAGGGCGCCCGTGACCACGACGACAAGCAACCCAGCGCCGATACGAGCTGCGATGCCGGAAGGGTCGATCGCGAACAGGTCCTGATCCGAGACGAGCTCTCGCCCGAAGTAGGCGGCGCTGGCCGCAGCCCACACCGCGATCCCGCGGGTGAGGCCGAGCATGATGGCCGCTTCGACTTCGACGGGGAGGAGCAGGGCATAGAGGTATCTGCGTGGGTCGAAGGCATAGAGGTAGAGCAGGGCGACCGCCACGGCGACGTCGACGAGAGCGCCCGCGATCGCGACGGCGCGGGACGACGGACGGCGGATCTGAGCGGCAGCCAGCAGGGCGACCACGGCTGCGAGCCCGATGGAAGCGGGAAGGACGTACGAGGGCGCGGGGTGGTCCGCAAGCGGCCGGTACGTCAGGGCGTGGACTGCGATGCCTGCTCCCGCGCCGGCCCTCATCACGCCTGCGACGGTCCACCCCTCGGACAGGCGCATGCGGAGTGCTCGCGGCCCGATCAACCGAGGACCCGGGAGGTCCCTAGGTGACTTGGGAAGCAAGCCATCACGCATGTCCCCTCTCCTTCGGGAGCCCCCCGCGGAGCATCTAAGCCGAAGTCACGCCCTGGCGCAAGCCTCGGAGGCGCGGCGTAGCGATCGGGCACAGAGAATGGTTACTACTGGCTACGCCGAACGGAGGAACGAAATCAGTCGCTGCTCCAGCGCCGGGATCCGGTTCCAACACTCGATGTGATCGGCCCCGGGGCACTCGACCAACGTGATGTCGTCGGGTCTCGTGTAGGCGAGGCTCCGGCTGGTTCCTATGGGAACGGTCAGGTCCTCGTCGCCGTGGAAGATCAACGTCGGGACGTCGAACTGAGCTGCGCCGCCGGTCAGGTAGTCGAGCTGCTTCCAATCGACGTCGTAGCGAAGGGCCGCGATCTGTTTGGCGGTCCAGGTCAGGGTCGGCGGGAGGTTGATCGGCCCCACGAGGGGCTCGCGCGCCGCGTTGTCGTCGACCGTTCGGGAGAAGTCCAGCATCGGCGCGTCGAGGACCACGGAGCGAACGGCGCTCGCCTGCGACGAGCGTTGCAGGAACGCGGCGATCACGCCGCCACCCATCGAGTCGCCGAAGAGGGCGACTTCTTGCGCCCCCTGATCCAGGGCGTAGGTGACTGCGGCCTCGAGGTCTTCCCACTCGGTCAGGCCGTAGCGCAGCTTGCCGCTCGGGTCTGCCGGCGCTCCGGCGTCGTTGCGGTAGGTGATGGTCAGGGTTGGGAAACCGGCTTCGTGCAAGGCGGGCAGCCACCTGACGTTGTCCAAGCGCGACATCGAATTGCCGTGTACGACGATCACCCAGATGGTGCCCTCGCCTTCGACGAACCAGGCGGGGTAGTCGCCTAGAGGCCCCGGCACGACGACGTCCACGACGTCCAGGTCGAGGCCGGCGAGGCTGGCAGGGTAGGCGCGCGGGTCCAGCTCGGCCCCGTCGCCCACGGCCGGGGGCGATCCTTCGAGGACCTTCAGGTGGCGCGGGGGGCCGGCGGGCGCGGCCGCGCCCCCCCCCCCGGGCCGCGCCCACCCCCCCACACACCCCCCAACCCCCACCCCC
>CAZHRY010000006.1:28385-38184 GCA_964535065.1 uncultured Actinomycetes bacterium | reverse complement strand
CCCCGGGGGGGGGGGCTAGCGTGGGGGCACTTTGGGGGGGCGCGCCGGGCCCCCCCGGCCCCCCGCCACCACGTCCGTCACCTGCCCGTACCCGTCATCCCACCGCAGACCCCAGACGCCGTCTGCGTACAGGGCGTCCGGCGCCTCCTCGCCCTCGGCCGGGGCCAGCTCCACGGCCGTCCGCCCGGCCGACAGAACCACGAGGTCGTAGTCGGGTTCCAGGGACGCGCGCCGCGCCGCGCCGTCGAGCGCCCGCTCGTCGATCACTCCCGCGAAGTACCAGCCGCCCCCCAGATGGAAGACGGCGAGGACGCCGAACAGCCCGGCGATCAGCCGCTTGGGCCACTTCCGTACCTGCACGTGGCCGATGGTACCGGGGGAATGTCCGGGCTCGGCCGCGCGTAGTACCAGTCAGGAGGGGATCGGGTGCCACGGCTGGCGGTCTTAGCCTTGTCGTTAGTCGTCCTGGCGAACGCGTGAACCGGTTCCGCGCCCGGATCTGAGACCTGGCCTCGGGAGCGGTCGAGGGGAACTCGGTGGTGAACGCAGTGGTCGGTGACAAGCCCGTCGTGGTCTTCTGGCGGGCGGGAACCGCCTCGGCTCTGGACAGCGCCGTCATCGCCGAGGGTCGCGACGTCGGCGCCGCGACCGCCTTCGATCCCCGCGTCGACGGCAACCTGCTGGAGTTCTCGGCGACCCCCCACGGATTCATGGATTCGCAGACCGGGTCCACGTGGACCTCCGACGGGGTGGCCGTGAGCGGGCGGCTCGAAGGCGAACGACTGCAGCCGATCCTAGCGCTGGACAGCTTCTGGTTCTCGTGGGCGGCGTTCTATCCGGAGACGCGGATCGAACGCTAGTCGGTCGCTCTTCTGTCGGCGAGGCCCGCGCGTTCCAGAGCATCCTTCTGCGTCTCGGCCGTCAGCGCGCGCAGCGCTTCCGAATGGCGAACGAGAACGTGCTCCGGATGCGACAGTCGCTTGGCCTTGACCGGGGCGGCCGTGAGGTCGGCCAGGAACCGGCCCCGCATCTCCTCGAGCGGCGGGTCGGGCCGGGTTCGCCGGCCGCTTCGCATGACCGGCTCCAGCAGCGGCTCCCATCCCTCCGGGCCTTCCTCGGTGCGGAGCCCGAGCACGTCCCCGGCCTCGCCCGGACCGCGCCAGACCTGCTTCGCGCCCGGCGCATTCACCTTGGCCGCGGACAGCTTCATGGTTGCCTGGTCGTCGTACTCCACCAGCTTGTAGACCGTGTCCAGGAACGGCTGGTCGGCCGAGACCCCCATCTGCGTCCCGATCCCGAACGCGTCCACCGGAGCTCCGGCCTTCACCAGTTCGTCCACCTCATGCTCGTCGAGTCCCCCGCTCGCGAAGATCCTCGCGTCATCGAGGCCGGCTTGGTCCAGGAGCTTGCGTGACTCCCTGGCCAGGTGGTCCAAGTCGCCACTGTCGAGCCTGATCCCGACGCGGCCGGTCAAGGAAAGCTCGCGGATGGTTTCTATCGCGTTGCGGACACCGTTCAGCGTGTCGTACGTATCCACTAGGAACGTGGTCCTGTTCGGGTGGTCGACGGCGAACGCCCTGAACGCCTCGTCCTCGCTGGGGAACGCCTCGATGAAGGCGTGCGCCATCGTGCCCGCCACCTGGAGGCCCAGGCGCCTTGCCGCCTCGACGTTGGAGGTCGAGACGAACCCGACGATCGCGCTGGACCGGGCCGCCGCGAGCGCCGCATCCAGCCCGTGCGTCCTGCGGAACGCGAAGTCCACCAGGTCCCGGTCGCGGGCCGCGAGAACGTAGCGGGCGGCCTTCGACGCGAGCGTGGTGTGCAGCGTGACCTGGTTCAGCAGGTAGGTCTCAACGAGCTGGGCCACAGGGATCGGCGCCGTGACCTCCAAGATCGGCTCCTCGCCGTGCACGATCCGGCCCTCGGGCAGCGCACGGACCTCGCCCTCGAACCGCAGGTTCGCGAAGTCCTCCAGCGCTCGCTCGTCGAACCCGATCGCTCCGAGGTAGCCGAGCTCCTCGGCATCGAACCCGAAAGACTCGAGGAAGTCGAGACAGTGCTCCAGCCCCGCGGCGACCAG
Organism: uncultured Actinomycetes bacterium; assembly: GCA_964535065.1. GTDB lineage: Bacteria > Actinomycetota > UBA4738 > UBA4738 > HRBIN12 > AC-51. The sequence continues at coordinate 36,104 of CAZHRY010000006.1, read as the reverse complement.
GAAGCCCCGCTCGGGAGGCAGCTTGCGCACGTACAGGCTGAATGTGGCGGGGGCGGTCATGCCGCGGCGGAGGTAGCTCGCCGCCATGTTCAGCTCGTAGAGGTCGGTAAGTAGGGCTCCCGGCATGGCCCGTGGAGCGTAGCTGCTGTGAGTGCTGGCTGGCCGCCGCGCTCGGCGCTGGCGCGCCCGGGTCCGTCCCCCGCGACTGGTTGAAGCCCTTTGTACGAAGTGGCCCAGCTGCTCGGCTGAGGCTGGCCGTCCGGTGGTCCCGGAGTTCCCGGGCCGGAGTTCCTTCCCTGCCTTTGTACGTTTCGGCCATGCTCGAGTCAGAGAGCGTCCGGGTGAGAAGGCCTCTCACCGCAGGGCGTTCGGAAGGCGGTGAGCATGTCCGCCAGGTCGCGACTAGCGAAGAAGTGGCGAACGGCCAAGAGCCCCTCTAGGTTCGAGGCGGGCCTGGATCCGGCCTTCACGACCGACGTCATCTCTCGCGTCGAAGACGGCGAACGGCTGCTCGGGTGCCTGCAGTGCGGTACGTGCAGCGGGGCCTGCCCGCTGAGCATGTTCATGGACCGCACGCCCCGCCGGCTGATGGAGATGATCCGAGCTGGCGCGAGGGACGAGGTGCTGAGCAGCTCCACGATCTGGGTGTGCGCGTCTTGCTACGCGTGCACCATCGAGTGCCCCAAGGAGATTCCGATCACCGAGGTCATGCACACGCTCCGCAGCATGGCCTTCGAAGCCGGCACGTATCCGAAGCGCTTCACGAACCCGGTGATGATGCGCGAGCTGGTCAACATGGCCGAGACCCGTGGCCGCAGCACCGAATCGTGGATCGCCATGAAGTCCTACCTGCGAACGGACCCCGCGCAGCTCCTCAAGCACGCCCTCGTCGGCATGCGGTTGATGCGCCGCGGCCGGATGGGGATCAAGCCCGAGAAGATGCGCGACCCGAAGCAGGTCAAGGACATGTTGGAGGCGGTGGGCCGATGAGGTACGCCTATTACCCCGGCTGCTCGGTCGGCGGCACCGGGCGCGCTTACGAGGAGTCGCTCGAAGCGGTCCTGAGCGCGTTCGACACCGGTCTCGACGAGCTGAACGACTGGAACTGCTGCGGTGCCAGCGCGGCCCACTCGATCGATCCCGACAAGTCGGTCGCGCTAGGAGCGCGGAACCTGGCTCTCGCGGAGCGAACGGTCCCCGGCGGCACGCCGGTGGACCTGTTCACGCCGTGCGCTGGCTGTTACCGCGCTCTCCTCACGACGCAGGATGCTCTCGAGGACGGCCGCGGTATCGCCGAACGGGTGGACCACGCGCTCGAGACCGTCGGCCTCCACTACGACAGACGGGTTCGTGTTCGCCACGTCTTGGACTTGCTCGTTAACGAGATCGGACTCGACGAGGTCAAGGCGGCCGTCACACGCCCACTGAACGGGCTCAAGGTCGTCTGCTACTACGGCTGCCTGCTCGTAAGGCCGAACGCGATCTTCGACGATCAGCGCGACCCCACGTCGATGGACCGGCTGATGGCCGCGATCGGCGCCGAACCGCTCGACTGGCCGATGAAGACGCGCTGCTGCGGGGGTTCTTGCTACGGGGCCGACCCCTTCAGCGGCACTACCCCGCAGGGCGCGCTGGCGCTCAGCCACGCGATCCTGCGCGAGGCCAGGCGGCGCGGGGCGGACGCCGTCGTGACGGCCTGCCCGCTCTGCCTGTTCAACCTGGAGGCCTTCCAGGAGCGGATGACCCGCGAGTTCGGAACGCCGCTGGACATGACGGTGGGCTACTTCACCCAGTTCGTCGGGCTCGCGATGGGCCTGGATGAGAAGAGTCTGGGGATCCACCGGATGCTCCGCTGGCACCTGCCCGACCGAGAGCCCGTAGCGGTGGGAGGAGGTGGCGAAGATGTCTGATCAGGACCTGACCTCCCAGCCCGTCTCCGAGAACGGCGGACCCAAGATCGGCGTCTACGTATGCCACTGCGGCCTGAACATCGCCGGCAAGGTGGACGTGCAGGCGGTCGCTGAGTTCGCCGCAACCCTGCCGTACGTGTCCGTAGCCCGCGAGTACAAGTTCATGTGCTCGGACCCCGGTCAGGACCTGATCGTGAAGGACCTGCGAGAGGGCCTGATCAACAGGGTGGTCGTGGCTTCCTGCTCGCCTCTGATGCACGAGGCCACGTTCCGCCGCGCCACCGAGGCGGGGGGTGAGAGCCCCTTCTACTTCCAGATGGCGAGCATCCGCGAGCACGTGTCGTGGGTTACGGCCGACAACGAGGACGCGACAGAGAAGGCCAAGTCCCTGGTCGCCGGCGCGGTGAGGCGCGTGGCGCTGCACGAGTACCTCGAGCCTCGCAAGGCCCCCGTCCACCCTGAGGTCATGGTGGTGGGCGGCGGGATAGCCGGCATCCACGCGGCGCTCACGCTCGCCGAGGCGGGCAAGCACGTCTACCTGGTCGAGCGCGAGAGCACGATCGGCGGCCACATGGCCAAGTTCGACAAGACGTTCCCCACCCTGGACTGCGCGGCCTGCATCCTCACGCCGAAGATGTCGGCGGTGCGCGCTCACCCGAACATCACCCTGTGGACGTACTCGGACGTCGAGAGCGTTTCGGGGTTCACCGGCGATTTCACGGTCCGCGTGAAGCACCGTCCCCGCTACGTCAAGGAGGACCTGTGCACCGGGTGCCTGGCGTGCATCGATGCCTGCATCCACAAGCAGGGCAAGTACGAGGACGAGTGGAACGAGGGGCTGTCCAAGCGCAAGCCGATCTATATCCCGTTCCCGCAGGCTACGCCCCCGGTCGTGGTCGTGGACCCGGACGACTGCATCTGGTTCAAGTCCGGCAAGTGCCCGAGGACGTGCATCGAAGCATGCGAGCGTGACGCCTTCGACTTCGATCAGAAGGAGACCTTCGATGAAGTCAAGGTCGGTGCGATCATCCTGGCCACCGGGTTCAAGACGTTCGACGCCAAGCGTCAGCCCGCTTACGGGTACGGGAAGTTCCCGAACGTCTACACGAGCCTGGAGGTCGAGCGGTTGCTGAACGCGGCCGGTCCCACCGGCGGCGAGCCGATCATGCGCGACGGCACCAAGCCGAAGGCCGTCGGGATCATCCACTGCGTCGGCTCTCGCGACGAGCGCTTCAACAAGTACTGCTCGAAGGTCTGCTGCATGTACTCGCTGAAGCTGGCGCACCTGATGAAGGAGCGCACCGGCGCAGAGGTCTACAACTTCTACATCGACATGCGGACGCCCGGTAAGGGCTACGAGGAGTTCTACGACAAGCTGCAGCACGAGGGCCTGCACCTGATCCGCGGACGCGTGGCCGAGATCACCGACGAGGCAGCCTCGCCCGAGGAAGAGGGGCACCTGATCATCCGCGCGGAGGACACGCTGATGGGGGTCGTCCGCCGCGTGCCGGTGGACATGGTCGTTCTGGCCGTCGGTCTGGAGCCCCAGCCCGACGCCCAAGACGTCAGGCGCCTGTTCAACATCTCGTGCGGCAACGAGGGCTTCTTCACAGAGCGGCACCCGAAGCTGGCCCCGGTCTCCACCTTCACGGACGGTGTGTTCCTTGCCGGCGCCTGCCAGGGCCCGAAGGACATCCCCGAGACGGTGGCGCAGGCCGGCGCGGCCGCAGCCGAGGCCCTGGCCCTGGTGGATCGCGGCTTCGTGATGCTCGAGGCGAACACCGCCTCGGTGAACGAGGAGGCCTGCTCCGGTTGCAAGACCTGTGTCGGGCTCTGCCCCTTCAGCGCCATCGGTTTCGACGAGAGCCGCAAGAAGGCGGCTGTCAACGAGGTGGTGTGCAAAGGCTGTGGCGTCTGCGTGGGCGCCTGCCCGTCGGGCGCCATCACGCAGTACCTGTTCACAGACGACGAGATCTTCGCGGAGATCGAGGGGGTGTTGGCGTATGTCTGAGCCCTTCGAGCCGAGGATCGTGGCCTTCTTCTGCAACTGGTGCACGTACACCGCGGCCGACCTCGCGGGCATATCCCGGATGCAGTACGCGCCGAACGTACGCGCGATCCGGCTGATGTGCTCTGGACGGCTCGATCCCCAGTTCGTCCTGGCTGCCCTGCGCGGCGGGGCCGACGGCGTGCTGATCGGCGGCTGCCACCCGGGTGACTGCCACTACCAGGAGGGCAACTACAACGCGCTTCGCCGGGTCGAGCTGCTGAAACTGATGCTGCGGGACATGGGCCTGGAAGAGGAGAGGGTCCGCCTCGAGTGGATCTCGGCGGCCGAGGGCGACAAGGTGCAGCGCGTCTGCAACGAGATGACCGAGCAGATCCGCGCGCTCGGGCCGTTGGAGCTCCGGCTGCCCCCCGAAGGGCACCTGAAGCCGCCGGTACCGAGCGCGGAGGAACCCGAGCTGGTCGGGCAGGAGGCGTCGTCATGACCAAGCCAAAGGTGGCCTTCTACTGGTGCGCTTCTTGCGGAGGGTGCGAAGAGGCGGTCGTGGACCTCGCCGAGGACATCCTTCCGGTGGTCGAGGCCGTGGACATCGTCTTCTGGCCGGTCGCGATGGACTTCAAGGTGTCCGACGTCGAAGCTCTGGAGGACGGAGAGCTTGCCGCCGCGTTCATCAACGGCGCCATCCGCACCTCGGAGCAGGCCGAGGTTGCGGAGCTGCTGCGCAAGAAGGCTCAGGTCGTCGTGGCGTTCGGCGCGTGCGCCTGGCTGGGTGGCGTCCCTGGACTGGCCAACCTGTACAGCGTCGGGTCGATCCTGGAGTACGCGTACAGCGAGTCGCCGAGCACGGACGGCAACGGAGTTCGGCCGCAGGAGGAGTACGACGCCCCGGAAGGCCGGCTGCGGCTGCCCCGTTTCGACGACGACGTCCGCACGCTCGACCAGCTGATCGATGTGGACTACTACCTGCCGGGCTGCCCGCCCCCTGCGGCGCTGATCGCGCAGGCGGTGACGGCTCTCCTGGAGGGCAAGCTGCCGGAGAAGGGCTCCGTGCTCGCGCCGGATGTGGCCCTTTGCTCGGAGTGCCCGCGCGCCGACACCAAGCCCGAGGATCTCAAGGTGACCCAGTTCCACCGGCCGCACGAGGTTCTGGCCGACCAAGGGACCTGCTTGCTGGCTCAGGGCATCGTCTGCTTGGGGCCGGCAACGCGTTCGGGCTGCGGCGCCCCTTGCATCGACGGGAACATGCCCTGCACCGGCTGCATGGGCCCGACCAGCCGTGTGATCGACCACGGGGCCAAGGCGCTGTCGGCGGTGGCCTCGCTGATCGAGTCGCGTGACCGCGACGAGATCGCCGTGCTCGCCGAGCAGATCGCCGACCCAGTCGGAACGTTCTATCGCTACTCGGTGCCCGCTTCGCTCCTGCACCGCAAGGTCGAGAAGGAGCCGGTCGCCGCCACCTCGGGAGGTGCCGAGTCATGACCAACCAGATCCTCATAGATCCGATCACCCGTCTCGAAGGACACGGCCGCATCCACATCTTCCTGGACGACGAAGGAGCTGTGGATCGCGCCTACCTGCAGATCCCCGAGCTGCGCGGCTTCGAGAAGTTCGCGCAGGGCCGGCGCGCCGAGGACATGCCTCAGATCACGTCTCGGATCTGCGGGGTGTGCCCGATGGCGCACCACATGGCCGGGACCAAGGCCCTCGACGACCTGTACCACGTGGATCCGCCACGTGCGGGCAAGCTGATCCGCGAGCTGGTCTACGACGCGTTCATGGTCGAGGACCACGCGCTGCACTTCTTCTACCTGGGCGGTCCCGACTTCGTCGTCGGTCCCACGGCACCCAAGGCCGAGCGGAACATCCTCGGCGTCCTGGGCAAGGTCGGTCTCGAGGTCGGCAAGGAAGTCATAGGGTTCCGCAAGGAGGTCCGGGGCCTGATCTCCGATGCCTCGGGGAAGGTGATCCACCCGGTGTTCGGGCTCCCCGGCGGCGTGTCCAAGCCGCTGACGCCCGACCTGCGCGACAGGTTCGCCGCAGGCGCCGCTCACGCGGTCGAGTTCAGCAAGTTCGCGTTGCAGATCTTCCGCGACGTGGTGCTCGCCAACCCCGAATACGTGGAGCCGGTGACATCCGAGGCGTACACGCATCGCACCTACTACATGGGGATGATGGACGAGCAGAACCGCGTGAACTTCTACGACGGCAAGCTGCGGGTCGTGGACCCTGAGGGCAAGCAGTTCCTGGAGTTCCAGCCGCGGGATTACCTCGACCACGTGGCCGAGCACGTCGAGCCGTGGAGCTACATCAAGTTCTGCTACCTGAAAGACGTTGGGTGGAAAGGCTTCACGGACGGCCCCGAGAGCGGCGTGTACGGGGTGGCGCCTCTTGCGCGGCTGAACGCGGCCGACGGCATGTCCACGCCTCTGGCGCAAGAGGCGTACGAAGAGATGTTCTCGACGCTCGGCGGTAAGCCGGTTCACCACACGTTGGCGACCCACTGGGCCAGGCTCGTCGAGATGTTGAACGCTTCGGAGCGCATGGTCGAGTTGGCGGCGGACCCCGAGATCGTTAGCCCTGACGTCCGGACCGTCCCGACCGAGACGCCTACGGTCGGCATCGGAGTCGTCGAGGCGCCCCGCGGCACCCTCTTCCATCACTACGAGACCGACGAGAAGGGCCTGATCACCCAGGCGAACCTGATCGTCGCGACGCAGAACAATGCGGCGCGGATCGCGCTGTCTGTGGACAAGGCGGCGAAGGCGCTCGTGCACGGTCCCGACGTGGACGAGGGGCTGCTGAACGAGGTCGAGATGGCGTTCCGCGCCTACGACCCATGCTTCGGGTGCGCGACCCACTGCCTGCCGGGTGAGATGCCCCTGATCGTCACGATCCGCGACCCGAACGGGGAGCTGGTGCGAGAGATACGGAGGGACTGACCATGTCGGTGCTCGTGCTCGGCCTGGGGAACGAGCTCGCGGGCGACGATGCGGTCGGTCTGCTCGTCGTGCGAGCGGTCCGCGACCAGTTGGCGCGGACCCGCGCCGCGGACTTCGTCGAGGTCGTTGAGAGCTCGGCGTCGGGGATGGCGCTGCTGGAGTTCTTCGACGGGCATGACTACGCGGTGGTGGTGGATGCGATCATGACGGGACGGGACGCTCCGGGAACCATCGGCGAGATGGGGATGGACGAGGTGGGCCGCGTGGTCGCTCCCAGTGTCCACCAGGCGGGCTTGCCCGAGCTGGCCGCGGTGGCTTCACGCATGGGCCTGAGCTTCCCGTCCCGGACCCGCGTCTTGGCGGTCGAGGTGGCCGATCCGTTCACGCTCGGCGCGCCGATAAGTGCCCCCGTCGCTGCGGCTGTGCCGGAGCTGGTTCGGCGGGTCCGGGAGCTTGCGATGAAGTGGGCTGCAGAGGAGGCAGCAAGATGCACGACTACCACGCCATCTCGGTTCTGATCGAGAAGCTGCTCGAGACAGGAGAGAGCATCGACGAGGTCCGGATCAAGGTCGGGGTGGATTCTTCCCCCGAGTCGCTTCAGCAGGCGTACGAGATGCTCACGCACGACACCCCTCTGGAGGGATCCAGGCTCCTGATAGAGGAGCGACTCGATGTGCGCAGATGTCCGGGCTGCGACGAGCTGTGGCGCGCGACGCGCGAAGACGTCCTGGGGCACATGATCATCTGCCCGTGGTGCGGACAGGCCACGCCGGTGGACAAGGAAGCCGGCATCGAGGTGGTTGAGGTCTCCGCCACCCGCGTGTAGGCGTTGAGCTGGGGGGCCGGGGGGGCGCGCGCCGCG
>CAZHRY010000006.1:1972-28375 GCA_964535065.1 uncultured Actinomycetes bacterium | reverse complement strand
TGGCAACCGCAACCGGGTTTTTGGCTTTGTGGGGGGGGGCGGGGGGGCCCCGCCCGCGGAGGCCGCCCGGCCCCGGTCTAGTCTCTGCTACGCAGCCACCATGGAAGAAGAGATGGCACGCCCGATCGCGCCGCCCGGGCCGGCGACCACGGTCGCACGGGATATCCAGGTTCGCGGCGTGGTGCAGGGCGTCGGCTTCCGGCCGTTCGTCTGGCGCCTCGCCTCGGAGCATGGAGTCACCGGCTGGGTTCGCAATGACGGCGGCTTGGTGACCGTTCGAGCCGAGGGGACGGCCGAGGCGCTGGATGCCTTCGCCGCTGCCATCCGCGAGCAGGCCCCGCCGCTCGCGCGCGTGGATCAGGTCGCGTGGGAACCGGTGGAGCTGATGGGCTTTCCGTCGTTCGAGGTCCACGGCTCCACCGAGGACGCTGAAGGCGTTCGGCTGGTCTCGCCGGACGCGGCGACGTGCCCGGCGTGCCTGCGTGAGCTGTTCGACCCCGCCGATCGCCGTTACCGGTATCCGTTCATCAACTGCACCGACTGCGGACCTCGCTTCACGATCATCGAGGCGCTTCCCTACGACCGCGAACGAACGTCGATGCGGGCTTTCCCGATGTGTGAGGACTGCCGCCGCGAGTACGAGGACGTTCGTGACCGGCGGTTCCACGCCGAGCCCGTCGCGTGCCCGGCATGCGGTCCCCGGCTGTGGCTCGAGGGCGGTGTTCCCGATGTCGATCCCATCGTCGCGGTCGCGGAGTTGCTGCGCTCCGGAGCGATAGTGGCGCTGAAGGGCTTGGGTGGCTTCCACCTCGCCTGCGACGCCACGAACGACCGAGCGGTGACGCTTCTGCGCGAGCGCAAACGCCGGCCCGACAAACCGTTCGCCGTCATGGTCGCGGATATCGAGGCCGCTCGGACCTGGTTCGCACCGACGGACGCAGAGGCAGAGGCGCTGACCTCCTGGCGCGCGCCGATCGTCCTGGTCGAGGACCGCGGCCTGCTGGCTCCCTCCGTCGCGCCCGGTCATCACCGCCACGGTGCCATGCTTCCGTCCACGCCTCTTCACCACCTGTTGACTCGCGAGGCCGGCGAACCCCTCGTGATGACGAGCGGGAACGCGAGCGACGAACCGATCTGCATCGGGAACGAGGAGGCCCTGACCCGTCTGGCGGGGATCGCCGATGCCTTCCTGCTGCACGACCGCGAGATCGTGGCCCGGTACGACGACTCTTTGGTGATGGCGCGCGGTCCGGTGCCCGCCGTGGTGCGCCGGGCCCGCTCGTTCGCTCCTCATCCGATCGCGCTAGCTCGCCCGGTGCCGCGTGCGTTGCTGGGCACCGGCGCGGAGCTTCATGGAGCCTTCTGCCTGGCCGACGGGGCCCGCGCATTCCTCTCGCAGCACGTCGGCGATCTGGACTCCGACGAGGCGATGACCGCCTACCGAGCCGCGCTGGACCGCTACCGCGAGGTGCTGAAGGTCGAGCCGGAGCTGGTGGCCCACGACCTTCACCCCGACCTGATGACGACCAGGTTCGCCGAAGAGTTGGGCCTGCCCGCTGTGGCCGTCCAGCACCACCACGCGCACGTCGCGGCGACCATGGCAGAGCACGGCCTCGAGGGTGAGGTGATAGGCCTCGGCTTCGACGGCCTCGGCTACGGCGAAGACGGGACCATCTGGGGAGGCGAGATGCTCGTGTGTACCCCGGCACGCTCGGAGCGCGTCGGCCGGTTGCGGCCGGTCCGCCAACCTGGAGGTGACGCGGCAACCCGCGCACCGTGGCGGATGGCGTTGGCGCATGCCGCCGACCTGGGGCGTGAAGGCGAGGCGCTCTCGGACCTGCGCGCGCCCGAAGAGGAGGCCGAGGTCGTGCTCGGCCAGGTACGAAGTGGCCTTGCCTCGCCCCTCACGAGTTCCGCCGGGCGGTTGTTCGACTCGGTCGCCGCCTTGCTGGGCGTGTGCCGGGAGCGAGCCACCTACGAGGGGCAGCCGGCGATGCTGCTCGAACAGGCCGCCGACGCGGGGGTCGCGGCGAGCGGCGAACCCTGGCCGGTCGCGATCTCGACGGAAGGGCCACTGCTGGAGGTGGACACCAGGAGCTTGATCGAGCCCGTGCTGGATGGGATCGCCGACGGTGATCCGAGCGCCGAGCTTGCGGGACGCTTCCACGCCAGCTTCGCCGCCGCCTCGGCCGCCGCGTGCGACCTGATCGGCCGGCGCAAGGGTCTCGACCGCGTTGTCCTCGGCGGCGGCGTCTTCCTGAACCGCCTGCTCACCGACGCCCTCGTTCTGCGCCTCACGAGGCTAGGCTTCCAAGTGTTCCTGCCTCGCGAGGTTCCCGCGGGGGATGGAGGCATCGCCCTCGGGCAGGTCTACGTAGCCGCCGCCCGGGACCGGGAGTTGCACGAAGCCCAGGAAGGAGCCTGACATGTGCCTCGGAGTCCCCGGCAAGGTGACCGAGATCTTCGAAGAAGACGGCATCCGGATGGGCACCGTGGACTTCGGGGGGATCAAGCGCAAGGCGTGCCTGGAGTACGAGCCGGAGGTGAAGGTCGGTGACTACGTGGTGATCCATGTGGGGTTCGCCATCAGCGCGGTGGACGAAGAGGAAGCGGCGCGCGCCTACGAGCTACTGGCCGAGATGGACAACCTCGAGTACATCGACCTCCCGCAGGACCCCGAGGGAGTCAGGCCGGAGGAGATGCCCGGATGAAGTTCGTGGACGAGTACCGCGACGACAACATCGCGCGCGGACTGCTGGAGCGGATCGCGGCGAAGGTCACCAAGCCCTGGACGATCATGGAGGTCTGCGGCGGCCAGACCCACACGCTCATCCGGCAGGGGATCGACCAGGTCCTGCCGCCCGAGATAGAGCTGGTTCACGGCCCCGGGTGCCCTGTTTGCGTTACTCCGGTGGCACTGATCGACGAGGCGGTGGCGATCGCGAAGCGGCCCGATGCGATCGTGTGCTCGTTCGGAGACATGCTCCGCGTCCCCGGAACGACCGAGGACCTGTTCATGGCCCGCGCCGCGGGCGGCGACGTCAGGGTCGTGTATTCGCCCCTGGACGCGCTGGAGATAGCCCGCCGCAACCCGGACAAGACCGTCGTGTTCTTCGCCGTGGGGTTCGAGACGACCGCGCCCGCGAACGCGATGTCCGTGGCTCAGGCCCACAGGCTCGGCGTCGAGAACTTCGCGCTCCTGGTAGCGCACGTGCTGGTGCCGCCCGCGATAGCGGCGATCCTCCTCTCGCCCGGCAACCGCGTGCAGGGGTTCCTGGCGCCGGGGCACGTCTGCGCGGTGCAGGGATGGCGCGAGTACGAGCCGCTGGCTCGGGAGTTCGGCGTGCCGTTGGTCGTGACCGGTTTCGAGCCCGTGGACCTTCTCGAGGGCATAGCCATGCTGGTCGAGATGCTGGAGGAGGGACGCGCCGAGGTTCAGAACCAGTACGTCAGGGCCGTCCAACGCGACGGCAACGAAGTCGCCCGGCGCGTCGTGGACGAGGTCTTCGAGGTGGCCGACCGGGCCTGGCGCGGCATCGGGGTCATAGAGAAGAGCGGCCTGCGCCTGCGCGACGAGTACTCGCACCACGACGCGGAGGCGCTCTTCCCGCATGAAGGGGGGCCGCCGGCGAGCGAGTCCGAGATCTGCATAGCGGGCGACGTCCTCCGCGGCCGGGCGAAGCCGCACCACTGCCCGGCTTTCGGGACCGAGTGCAGGCCCGAGCACCCGCTCGGCGCGCCGATGGTTTCGTCCGAGGGTGCCTGCGCCGCATACTTCCTCGCGGGGCGTGTGCGTGAGGAGACGCCTGCTTGACCGACTACTCGAGGGACTTCGTGATGTCCTGCCCGGTGCCGTTGCCGCCGGGCGAGAACATCCTTCTCGGCCACGGCTCCGGCGGCAAGCTCACCCGCCAGTTGATCGCCGACCTGTTCGCTCCGGTGTTCGGCGACGCGGAGCTGGTCAGGCTGGGCGACGCGGCGGTCCTGGAGCTGCCGGGCGGGCAGCGCCTGGCGTTCACGACCGACGGGTTCGTGGTGCAGCCCGCGTTCTTCCCCGGTTCGAACATCGGCGAGCTCGCGGTCAACGGCACGGTGAACGACCTGGCGATGATGGGGGCGGAGCCGCTCGCGCTTTCCGCCGCGCTCATCCTGGAAGAAGGGCTCCCGATGGAGGTTCTCGGGACGGTGGCCGCGTCCATGGCCGAGGCGTGCAAGAAGGCCGGCGTTCGCCTGGTGACCGGGGACACCAAGGTCGTCGAGCGAGGGGCGGCCGACGGGCTGTACGTGACGACCAGCGGCATCGGGATCGTGCCCGACGGTGTGGACCTGGGGCCCGAGAAGGCGCAACCCGGCGACGCGGTCATGGTCACGGGACCCGTGGGCTCCCATGGGGTTGCGGTGATGAGCAGGCGAGCCGGGATCGACTTCGAGGCGGAGCTGGTGAGCGACACGGCTCCGCTCACCGGGCTGGTCCGCGCGATGCTCGCCGCCGGCGAGGTCCGCACGCTCCGCGACGCCACCCGCGGCGGCGTCGCCAGCGTCCTGAACGAGCTCGCCGAAGCCAGCGACGTCTCGATCGTCGTGGAGGAGTCCTCGTTCCCCATGCTCCCCCCCGTGAAGGCCGCTTGCGAGATGCTGGGCCTCGACCCCCTCTACGTCGCGAACGAGGGCGTCGCCGTAGCCGTGGTCGCGCCCGACCGAGCCGATGCCGTGCTCGCTGCCGCGAGGTCCGACGCGATGGGGGAGCACGCGGCCATCGTTGGCACGGTGGGAGAGGGTCCCGCCCAGGTCAAGCTCCGCACGGGCCTGGGGGCAACCCGGCCGCTGATCCTGCTCACGGGGGATCAACTCCCTCGCATCTGTTAACCCGGATACGCTTCCAGCGTGGTCACCGAAGAGCGCTTCAGGGAACTGGTGGGGGAGGCTCTGGACTCCCTCCCCGAGTGGGTGCTCGAGGAGATGGACAACATCCAGGTCTTCGTCGAGGACGAGCCGCCCGCCGACCAGCCGACCCTGCTCGGCCTGTACAGCGGCGTGCCACTCTCCCGGCGCGGCTTCTCGTACTCGAACGTGCTCCCGGACTCCGTGACGCTCTACCGGGGCACCATCGAGAGAACTGCGGCCGACGAGGGCCGGGAGTTGCGAGAGGTCATCTTCCACACCTTGGCCCACGAGCTAGCGCACCACTTCGGCATCAGCGACGAGAGGCTCCTTGAGATCGATGCCTACTGACGAGGACTGGATGCGGCGGGCTCTGGACGCGGCCCGCGCATGCGCCGGGCACGGGGACGTTCCGATCGGATGCGTGATCACGCGCGGGGACGAGGAGCTGGCGGTCGCCGGCAATGAGCGCGAGCTGAGGCAGGATCCGACCGCCCATGCCGAGGTGCTTGCCCTCCGTGCAGGCGCCGAGGCCGCCAGGACCTGGCGGCTCGACGGCTGCACCCTGTACGTGACGCTCGAGCCGTGCGCCATGTGCGCCGGCGCCATCGTCCTTTCCCGCATCTCTCGCGTCGTCTTCGGGGCGGCAGATCCCAAAGCCGGTTTCGCGGGATCGCTGGGCAACCTGGTTCGAGATGACAGGCTGAATCATCGAGCCGACCTCGTCGGCGGCGTCTGCGCTCAGGAGTGTGGCGACATGCTGCGCGACTTCTTCCGGCAGCGGCGCTGACCTACTTGCGTCGGCTGATTGCCGCGTCGATCGCCGCGCGTATCGAGGGCACGCCGTCGTACATCGAGCTGAACTCACGCCGCGCCATCACGGCGAGCCGAGTGGGCGAGGATGTGACGACCGTCGCGGTTCGGGTCACGTCTTGCACCATCGCGATCTCGCCCAGGAAGTCGCCGGGGCCCAGAGAAGCGAGGAGCTGGTCGCCATGGCTCACTTCGACGCTGCCGTCCAGGATCACGAAGAACTCGTGAGGGAAGCGCCCCTCCTCCAGGAGGTGGTACCCGGCAGGCACGTCCACGACGTCCATCCAGTGCGCCACCTTGTCCCGATCGCGGCTCGATAGGCCCTCGAAGAGGGGGATGCCCGCCAGTTCCTTCCCGTCCATGGACCGTCCTCCTAGCGGCGGCATCCTGCCACGTCCACGGCCTGGGGGCCAACCGACCGTTGCTGGACTGGGCGGCGCTAGACTGGGCGGCGGAGGCGTGCCGGAGCGGCCGAACGGGACCGCCTCGAAAGCGGTTAGGGGTCTAAACCGCCCCTCGCGTGTTCAAATCACGCCGCCTCCGCCAAGGAGGCCGGGTGGGCCTGGCGGCCCACCCGGCGAACTCTGCCGCTCTCCGCCATCTGCTGGATCCTGGTCCGGGTATCCTTTCCCTGTGCGGCGCCTGATCACTCTGGCATCGCTCCTGGTGCTTGCCGTATCTCTCGTTCATGCAGCCGGAGCTTCCATCCCACCCGGCCGATACGCGATCGGGGACTCCGTGATGCTCGGTGCCAAAGAGGAGCTCCAGGCCCGCGGTTTCGTGGTCAACGCGACCGTCTCGCGACAGTTCCGCGACGCCGTCGCCATCGTCAAGCAGAAGAAGGCCGCCGGTCTACTGCGCAAGAAGGTGATCATCCACCTGGGAACGAACGGCATCCTGATCGACCCCGCCGACTGCGATACGATCGTCCAGGTCGCCGGTCCGAACCGGCTCGTATACCTGGTCACCATCACGGTCCCCAAGCCGTACCGCGACACTCAGAACGCGCGCCTGCGCAGCTGCGCCGATCGGCATGCCACGGCGTTCCTGCTGGACTGGTACGGCTACTCGCGAGGCCACCCGAGCTGGTTCGCCTCCGACGGGTACCACCTGACCGCCCTGGGCCAAGTGAAGTATGCCGGCTACCTCGACGTGAAGACGTCGTAGGTCAGGCGGCTACGACGACGCGGTTGCGTCCCTCGCCCTTGGCTCGGTAGAGCGCCTCGTCGGCCGCCCTGAGCAGTGAGTCTCCGTCCCACCCCTGCTCGGGTGCGACGGCGAGCCCCATCGATAGGCCGGGGCGACTGCCGTCCGCATCGATACCCAAGTCCAGCGTGAGGAAGCTCTCCCTTATCCGCTCTGCGAGCTGGATCGCGTTCTCACTCGCGATCTCTGGCAGGACCAGACAGAACTCGTCCCCCCCGTAGCGACAGGCGAGATCTCCGGCTCGGATACTGCCCGTCAGCAGGCGACCCGTCTCGCGCAGGAGTCGGTCGCCGGTCTCGTGCCCGAATGTGTCGTTGTAGTGCTTGAGGCGATCCACGTCGACCATGATCACCGCCAAGGGGCGGGCTGCACGCTTGGCGCGATGCAGCTCGCGCTCAAGGAACTCGGTCATGAAGCGCCGGTTGTAGAGCCCCGTGAGCGGATCCTGGATCGATTGCGTGCGAAGGGTCTCGCGGAGGCGGAAGTTCGCCAGGGCCAGGCCCACGTGCTCGGCGACCGAACGGGCCAGCTGCTCGCGGGAGTCCTCCAGGGCAGGATCGGAAGCGAAGTGGGTCGAGCGCAGGTGAAGGATCCCCAGCGCCTCGCCTTGGGCGAGCATGGGGATGCAGCGGTAGGAAGCCCCCGGCGCGGGTGTCACATGGGCGCATGGGACCTCGCGCTCGACGTCCGTGATCACATGAGGGCGGCCTCTCCGGAGCGCCCAACACTGGTCTGGGGAGAAGGCCGACTCGTCTGAGGGCATCTCGCCCCAGCGTGCAACCCCCTCCACCAGGTTCCGAGAAGAGCGCGTGAGATACACGCCTCCCGCGCTCGCCGGAAACAGCCTGGGTAGCATCCGCGTCAACACGAGGTGGGCTTCGTCGGCGTCACCGCATGCAGCGAGCAGATCTCCCATCTCGCTCAGAACGCCCGACTCCTCGCTGCGGCGCTCCAGCTCTTCTACGAGATGTGTCAGGCTCTCGCTCGACTCCTGGCTCTTCGCCCGCGCGGCGTACAGCGCGGAGAAGTCGACGATCGCCCCGCGCAGGATCGTCTTCCCGTGTTGGTTCGTGCGATGCACGGTGCTTCGGAAGCGCCGAGCAGGGTCCGGGTCGCGTTCGCGTCTGAACTCGAACTCAGCGAAGTCCGGGCCGCCCGGGCGTGCAACGTCATCTATCGCAGCTTCGACGTCGGCGAGATCCTCCCGGGCTACCAGCCCGGTCCAAGAGACGTCGCCGCTCGCGACCTGCTCGAGGGTGACGCCCATCATCTGCTCCAGCGCGCCATCGATGAAAGTCACCCGCTGAGTCGAGGGGTCCAACTCCCAGACGACCACGTCCAAGTCCTGGATGCGCTCCCGGAACCGAGCGCGCTCACCCGCCAGCTCGACGAGCAGCATATCGGCCCCGATGGCGAGCCCGAGGGCCATCAAGAGCCTCAGGGTCATCCCGGCCAGGTCGGGCTCCGCAGCCGGTCCCTCCCACAAGAAGAGCTTGCTCGTCAGGTAGGCCCCTGCCCCGAGGAGCCAGCCGCCGAGCACCCCGCCCCGCCCCATGACTGTGGCCATCTCGATGATGCCGAGCAGAACCAGGGCGAACGCGTACTCGGAGGGATCGAAGGCGAACAGCCACATGAAGGCGATCGCCAGTGCGAGCGCGGTCACGGCGAAGACGCGGGCGGCGCGGTACGAGTCGCGGAACTTCCTGGCCTGAACGAGACCCAGGATCGCGCCGATGGCCGCGAGGCCCACGCCGGCGGGATGCACCCAATCCGGGTGCACACCCTCGCCCGGTCGCTCGGTGGCGGCGTAGCCCGCCACCACCACGGCCAGAGCCAGGCGGGCGAGACCTATCCGTCCCCACCCCTCGATGAGCGAGCTGTCGCGACCCCAAGGCTGTTGCACGGTGGCCCTCCCGGCAGCGCCGGGTATCCGGCGCACGTGTTCCCATATCCGTCGGCCCGCGCGGAGGAAGGCTTTAGGGGAAGGAGCCACCGGCTTGGAAGCTACACTCGACCCGGTGGCCTGCCCGAGCGGACGAAGGGGCACGCCTGGAGAGCGTGTAGGCGGGTAACCGTCTCGCGGGTTCGAATCCCGCGGCCACCGCCGAAGCGTCAGACCGCCTTGATCCACCCCGTGTAGGACCGGCGGACGTGCATCCCCACCTTCTCGTACAGGCTCAGCGCTCCCGTGCGCGAGTCGGTGGACAGCCCGCACGCAGGCCGCCCCCGCTCGTAGAAGGCCGCGAACACCGAGTGCAGCAGCGCTCGCGCGATCCCCCGATGCCGGTGAGAAGCGCGCGTCGCCACCTGCTGTATCCAGCCCTCATCCGCCTCCGCGTAGTCGAACGAGAGCGCCGCTCCGACCAACTCGTCGCGGTCGAACGCGAGCCTCGACATCTCCTGAGAGAAGGACCCATGAGCCACCACGAAGGGGGCCCAGACCCTGAACTCCTCCGGCTCGCGCCCCGGCCACTCGCAGAAGGCGTCATCGATCAACCGGTGCACGGCCCGTGCATCCGTCTCCTCGTACGCTCGCAGCACCACGCCGTCGGGAACGACGGGCTCCGCGGGCGGCCCATCCTCGAACCCGATCTGCAGGATCCACGACGTGTGCGACTCGGAGTACCCGTGAGCGCGGAAGAGGGCCGCGGCTGCCTCATTCGCATCCGTCGTGGTCTGCCGGACACGCTCGCGACCGGTCGCTCGGGCGCGCTCCTCGGTCCACGCCAGCAGCGCGGTACCGATCCCCCAGCCCCGCCATCCGGGATGGACGCAGACCTCGGCGCGCTCTTGGTACAGGTCCGCCCACGCTGCCAGCCGCCCGCCGTCGGAAACCAGCAGCGTGTTCTCGGGGATGGTGCCAGCGCGCGAGAAGACGAACCTCACGTCGTCTGGATCGATCTCGGCGACGCCGTCGTCGGCCCGCTCGCAGGCGGCTATCAGCTCCGTGATCGCGGGCACGTCGTCGCGCACGGCGAACCGCGCCGACAACCCGGCGGGCAGTGTCAAGCTCGGCACGGTCGCCATCCGGGGCAGCGTACAGGCGACACCGGACCAGGAAGCGACGTCGCCGACTCCAGCCATACCCGAACATCGTCGAAGTCTTGCCAGGGCACGTAAGGCACACCGTCACGCCGGCAGTGCTCCACCAAAGCATCTTTCGCGAAGGTGACGTCGGCGTACAACGCTGCGTACCGGTCCGAAACGCCCTCTCCCACGAAAGCCACCGGGCCGGGCGCTTCGACCACCGCGACCATCTTGCACGTCCCGCAGTTCTCGCACTCCGGGTGGCCGAAGGGGAAGGCCATGGCGCCGTCCGCCCACTCGTTCGTCATGACCGTAACGCCCGTGATGCCGTGCGCCTCGAGGAGCGGTTCTATGTAGAAGCCGAACCCGTCCGAGACCAACGTCACCGGCACGCCCAGACCCTGGGCCCACGAAACGAACGGCCCGAAGGTCGGATCCATCGGGCAATGCTCCAGCGCGAAGGCTAGGAGCTCCTCTAGCGAGGCGTGGAGGTTCTCGGCCTGCCACCGGAGCCCATCGGGGGCGCCGATCTCGCCTCTCTCCCAGGCGGCGTCGGCTTCGGGCCAGGAGGGGTCGCCGAAGCGGATCAGCAGGTGTTCGGCGACGTCGTGCAGGCACGCCGTGCCGTCGAAGTCCACGAGGATCGATCCAACCTCAAGCACGGAAGGAGACTACGGTGCCTCCAACCTCGCCGATCGCGACGGGGGGTCTGCCTGCGTGCCAGGCTTCGTCGAGCGGCACACCCCGAGGGGTCTGATCCACGAGCGACCGACGGGCCAAGCGTCACGCCGAACCGTCGATGACCCGGCGGTCGCCTAGCGGCGAGTCGAGCGTGATCTCGACCTGCTTGAGCATCGCGATCTCGATGCAGACCGCATCTGCGGCGGCAGGATCCGATCCCTCGAAGAGCGTGACGGTGACCGTCTCGTCGGTCTCTGTGACCTCGATGTGGTCAAGCACGTAGCACGGCTCGACGCCGGACCAGAAGCTCACGAAGAGCACGGCCGAGTCGTCGGGGCTGACCACGACGTCATCGGTCGAGAACGCGATCGGGTGGACGCCGACCATCCCGGGCCTCGGCTCGACCAGGGTCGGCTCGGGAACGGGCTCCGGCTCCAGCCCGGGATCGTCGGGGGGCGCGATGGGCTCGTCGCCCGGATAACCGGGAGCACCACCGCCCGACCCGGGCTCCGACTGACCGCCGCCAGGCTCCACCACCGTGTCCACGCAGTCGGGATAGCCGGGAGCGCACATGCCGGCAACCGAAGTCCCACCTTCCTCCTCCGAAGGCGCCGGCCCAGGTGCAGGAGTTGGGTTGGCGAAGGCGAAGGCAGAGATCGCAAGCACGGCAACAGAAGCCAGGGCGGCCAGTGGAGCGCGGAGCGTGGCCCTCATGGGATCCTCCTCGATCGGATCGGATGGCTGATGGCCTTGGGACGCCTTCGTGGGTCTCACGGGTTCCCGGGCTCAGAGAACCAGCCTTTGGAAGACCAGGTCGATGCCATCGGGGTCCTTGGCTTCGGCGATGTCCTCGAACCCCAGCCTGCGGTAGAAGCCGGCGACGTGAGGTTCGGCCTCTAGCCACGCCTCCTCACCACGGCCGCGCGGCAGCCGGTCCACCGCCGCCCTCATCAGGGCACCGCCGATCCCCCGCCCCTGGAGTCCGGGCTCCACTCCGACCGGACCGAACCACCAATGAGGGATGCCCGGGTGCTGACCGGCAAGGAAATGCCTGTAGGCAAGCACTCCCGCCTCGTTGTCGTTCGCGGGCGGCGGAGCCTCGTCCAGGTCATCGCACCAGCAGTGACCCGGTTCACTGACCTTGGCCATGGCGATCACATGGTTGCCGGCGAAGACCCCGAAGGTCGTCTGATGCTCGAACGGGATGCCGCGGTAGGCGTCATAGGCGGCCGCGAGCTGTCCGACGGGATCGGGTCCCACGTGCCGGAAGATGTGGAACAGAGAGCGGGCCGCGACGTCGGCCGCGGCGGCGAACTCGTCGTGCCTCACAGGGCGGATCGTGTAGCCCACGGATCCGGATGCTACCCACAGATCTGGGTGCTGCAGCGGTTGCGCCGAAGGTTCAGGTCCAACTGGGTTTCTTCACATGAAGCAACCGGATAGGACCTCCTCCAACCTCATCTTCTTCCTGATGGCGGCCGTCGGTCTGATCGGTCTCCTGGTGGCCATCTCGCTGGAGGAGAGGGGGGTTCGCATCGGCGGGCTCATCCTGACCTTGCTGTTCCAGATCACGCTCCTTCTCGCCGTCGGGATCATGGCCCGGAACGTGGAGGACATCGGGGCGGAGCTTCGAGAGATGAAGGACCCCACAGGCCCGGAGCCTCGCGCGAACGAGGCGAACGCCCCGGAACCCGCCAGCCGCTGGGAGGCCGTCTGGCAGGCGCACGACCGCCAGGAGGGCTGAGCGGCCCGTGTCGGAGCGTCCCCGTATACTCGGCCTTGGCCGTGCTAGGCGGGGAGCTAGCGGTGCCCTGTACCCGAGATCCGCTTCATGCGGGGCTGAATCCCCGCCAGAGGCCCGCGAGGTCCGGGGCAGCCCCGGTGCGGGGCGTTGAAGGCCGGGTCCCACGCGACGTTGGGCCGTGAATCGGGTCAGGGCGGGAACGCAGCAGCCCTAAGCGGTTCCCAGCGGGTGCCGTGGGCTCGCCTGGCCGGAGCCTGCCGCGCTGGGAAGCGCCTGAGCCTCACGCGGTCGAAGGCGGGTGCACGGCCTCTAAGGTGTTCAGGGAGCGTGAGTGGCGGAAGAGCAGCAGCACCAGGCCCTCTATAGGAGGTACCGGCCCCAGACCCCGGCCGAGCTCTTGGGACAAGAGCATGTGGTCCGCGCCCTCACGGGTGCGATCCACGAGGGCCGCCTACATCACGCGTTCCTCTTCTGCGGTCCGCGCGGGACCGGCAAGACCTCCACGGCCCGGATCCTGGCCAAGATGGTCAACTGCGAGCAGGCGCCCACGGCTGAGCCGTGTGGCGCCTGCGAGCAGTGCGTCGCCATCCGCGAGGGCTCTCACGTGGACGTGGTCGAGATAGACGCGGCCTCGCACGGCGGCGTGGACGACGCCCGCGACCTCAGGGAGAAGGCGCCCACGGCCCCCATGCTCGGCCGCGAGAAGGTCTACATCATCGACGAGGCGCAGAGGCTCTCCCGCGAAGCGTTCGATGCCCTCCTGAAGCTCTTCGAGGAACCGCCGCCCGGTGTTCGCTTCGTCCTTGCTACCACCGAACCGCACAAGATGCCCGCAACGATCGTCGGACGCTGCCAGCGGTTCGACTTCCGCCGCCTGACGGTGGAGGACCTCGCCGCACACCTGACGAAGGTGGCGGCCTCAGAAGGTGTTCGGCTCGAGGGATCGGCCGCTCGAACCATCGCACGGAGGTCGGAAGGTTCGGCGCGTGACGCTCTGTCGCTCCTCGATCAAGCCACCGTGTTGGGGGGGTTGGAGGTCGATGACTCCGTCATCCGTGCGCTCCTCGGGGCCCCGCGCGGTGAGGTGCAGGTGGAACTCGCGGACGTCATGGCTGTCGGAGACGTGCGCGGGGCGTTCGAGATCGTCGGGAGGCTCGTTCAGGAGGGCCAGGATCTGCGCAACGTCACGGCCGAGGCGCTGGGTCACTTCCGGAACCTGCTGCTGGCCAAGACCGCGCCGGGTCAGGATGACCTCGTCGATGTCCCGCCCGACGCGTACGAGATCCTGAGGGTTCAGTCGGAGAAGTTCAGCTCGGGCGAGCTGGCGCGGGTCATCTCGCTGCTGCTCGCCGCGCACAACGACATGCGCTGGACGACCTCACCGCGGCTCTCGATGGAGCTGGCTCTGGTCCGGGCCTGCCTTCCAGATACCGACCCCACGCCCACCGGCATAGTCTCCAGGCTCGAGCGGCTCGAACGACTCGCCGGCCTGACGCCCGGAACCCCGGTTCCCGCGGCTGCGTTAGCTCCCGTGGAGCCTCCACAGCCGGCTGTCGCAGCCGCGAGCGCGCCATCCGCATCGTCGAAAGAGCAGCCACCGCCGAAGAAGGCGGTAGCCGCAGCCCCGAAGAAGCGTGCCGCTGCCGCGCCGAGCGGAAGCGGATCGGCCGCTCCCGCGGCAGCGACCCCCGAACATGCGATTCCCGAGAAACCCCAGCAGGCCAGCACCGAGAGCGTCGATGTCGCGATGTTGCGTCGCTCCTGGGGAGCCCTGATGGATCACCTGGGGCAGCAGCGGCAGCAGATCCTGCGTGCTCTGCTCGAGAGCGCGACGGTCGCCGGTTTCGAGGATGGGACGCTCGAGCTGGCCTTCCCCCCGGGGAAGGGCGTCATCGTCCAGAAGGTCATGGAGCGCGAGGGTGTGCTCCAGCAGGCGCTCACCGACATGTTCGGCATCTCGCCCAACATCTCGTGCGTGGTTCGGGAGTCCCGCGATCCGGCCGGCCCGGCCGTCGAACTCGTGGATGAGGACGAGGCTCCCGACGAGAAAGAGGCCTTGCGCAGGGTCCAGGAGATGCTGGGCGCTAAGCCCGTAGATGGAGCGGGTGGCTAGGCGTGTACGAGGGACCGATCCAGGAGCTGATCGACGAGCTGTCGAGGCTTCCCGGCATAGGACCGAAGTCGGCGCAACGGCTGGCGTTCTGGCTCATCAAAGCTCCTCCGGACGACGCCAAGCGGCTCGCGGCGTCCATAGTCAGCGCGAAGGACCGCATCTCGTTCTGCCGCGAGTGCGGCAACGTCTCCGAGGGGGACCTCTGCCGGATCTGCCGTGACGACAGCCGTGACCGGACCGTGCTGTGCGTGGTCGAAGAGCCGAAGGACGCGGCCTCCATCGAGAAGTCCGGTCTCCACAAGGGGCGATATCACATCCTCGGCGGGGCTATCAGCCCTCTCGACGGCGTAGGGCCTGAAGACCTGCGAGTCCAAGAGCTGCTGGCACGAGTGGAGCGCGATCACGTCACGGAGTGCATCCTGGCGACCAATCCCAACCTCGAGGGCAACGCGACGGCTATGTACGTCGCGGCCCTGCTGAAGCCGGCCGGGGTTCGCGTGACTCGTCTCGCGAGCGGCCTTCCCGTCGGCGGGGACCTCGAGTACGCCGACGAGGTCACGTTGTCGCAGGCGCTCGAGGGGCGGAGGGAGATGTGACGGGTCGTCATCCCGACGACCTCGCCTTCCCCCTGCAGTCCGCCCGGACCCAGGGCTTCACGCTCGGGATCCCGCGCGACATCACGGTGTCGCCCGATGGGCTTCGCGTCGTCTTCCTCAGGTCCGCGGCAGGTGACGACCCCGACAATGCGCTCTGGGTGTTCGACGTGGCCTCGGGCGAAGAGCGCTGTGTCTTCGATCCGCGGGGGTGGAACGGATCGGCCGAGATCTCGATCACCGAACGAGCGCGCCGCGAGAGGGCGAGGGAACGGGCGGGCGGGGTGGTCCGGTTCGCGTGCGACGCGGCGGTTCGCTTGGCCACGTTCGCGCTCGGATCCGAGCTCCTTGTGGTCGACCTGGTCTCAGGGCATACGAGATCGCTGAGCATCCCCGGAGCGCCGTTCGATCCTCGCCTGGATCCGGTTGGCCTGCAGGTGGCGTACGTCTCGGACGGGTCGCTGTTCGTGCAGCAGCTGGACGGAGAACCTCGATCGCTCGCTTCGGAGGCCGGCGTCGAGTGGGGATCGGCGGACTTCGCCGCTGCCGAGGAGATGGGTCGCGATCGCGGCTTCTGGTGGTCGCCCGATGGGACCCGCATAGCGGCCTGCCGGGTAGACGAGCGCGGCGTGAACACCTGGTGGCTGTCCGACCCGGCGAACCCGGCGAGCGAACCCAGGCCGATCCGCTACCCGCAGGCGGGAACGCCGAACGCCTGGGTCACGCTGCACGTGATCGACGTCGCTACCGGGGAGATGACCGAGGTCGCCTGGGATCGCGAACGGTTCGAGTACCTGGCGAGGGTCTCCTGGATCGACGGCTTGCCGCTGACCCTTCAGGTCCAGTCACGCGACCAGCGGACGGCGCAGATCCTCGAGGTCGGCGAACGGGGCGAGACACGCGTGGTGAGGGAGGACCAAGACGAAGCATGGGTGGAGCTGGTGGGCGGCTCGCCCACGCACTCGAGCGATGGGCGGTTGATCGCGACGGCCGACCTGGAGGACACGCGGCGGGTGATCTCGGGGGGCGAGCCGGCCACCCCGCCCGGGCTGCACGTCCGTGAGATCCTTCACGCCTCCGACCGTGTGTGGTTCACGGCCTCGCAGGACGACCCGGCGCAGACCCACGTTTGGTGCGTGACTCCGGGCTCCGAGCCCGAGCGAGTCACGGCGCAACCAGGTCTTCACACGGCGGCCGTCGGGGGCGCGACGGTCGTCGTCAAGTCGTGGACCGATCAGCTTCCGGCCGTCGTCGTCCGCGCCCCCGACGGCCGCGAGGTCGCGCTCGCCTCGCATTGCGAAGAGCCGGTCGTGGATCCGCGCCCCTTCTTCGCCACGCTCGGCGAGCGCGACCTGCCGGCAGCCCTGCTACTCCCCGGTGGCCGGGAGCCGACGCATCCCGTTCCCGTGCTCCTCAGTCCCTACGGAGGCCCGCATCACCAGGAGGTTTCCCGCTGGAGGGGCGCCTACAGGCCCGCGCAGTACTTCGCCGACCGCCTCGGCGCGGCGGTCCTGGTGATCGACGGGCGCGGCACGCCGGGCCGCGGAACCGCCTGGGAACGGGCGATCCACCGGGACTTCTCCGTGACCCTGCAGGATCAGGTGGACGGGCTCGCGGCGGCTGCGGCCAGGTGGCCATTCCTGGATCTCGAGCGGGTCGCGATCCGCGGCTGGTCCTTCGGGGGCATGGTCGCGGCGCTGGCTGTCACGACTCGCCCCGATGTCTTCCACGCGGCCGTCGCGGGAGCGCCGGTCACCGACTGGCGGCTCTACGACACGCACTACACCGAGCGCTACCTGGGTGACCCGAACGCTGACCCGGAGCCATACCGGCTCAGCTCTCCGCTCGCGTTCGCTCCTCAGCTGAGGCGGCCTCTCCTGTTGATCCATGGGCTCGCCGACGACAACGTCGTGGCCGCCCACACGCTGGAGATGTCGGCGGCCCTGTTCAGTGAGGGGATCCATCACGAGGTCGTGCTCCTCCCCGACGCCTCACACATGGGGGGTTCGGGCGAGCTGGTCACCGCGCGCTATCTGGCCGAGCTGGACTTCCTGCGTCGTTCCCTCGGCCTCGAGTGACCCGCCCTGCGCTCGGCTCTGTCGCCGGGGGGCGTCCCCTAACCGGCTCAGCGACGCCGGCGCCGCGCCAGCATGACCGCGCCGTAGCCCAGGCCGCCGAGCGCCGCAAGCGGGACCAGGTACCCGAGGCCCACGATCACGGTGGCCATGACCCCGAAGAAGCCTTGGATAGCCCGATCCCACGCGCGCGAGAGGCTGGGGTTGGCGATCTCCTCTTCCTCCGGGGTCATCTCCTCTTCCAGATCCTTCTCTCGGAGATCGACCTTCAGCGTGGACTCGGCCACCTGGTTGTCCAGGAACCTCAGCTGTCCTTCGATCTGTTCGATCTTGAGCTGGACCTGGTCCAGGGCGTTCTGGACCTGGAGGGTCTGCGCGATCGTGGTCGCCTCGGTCATGAGCTGCAGCAGCACGGTCCGGCGAGCCTCGAGGATCGTCAGGCGAGCCTCGAGGTCCACGTACTCCGCGGTGACGTCCTCCCCGACGACCTGCGAGGAGGTGACGGTGCCTAGGTCGCGGATGGCCAGGAAGGCATCGTCGAAGTTCGAGGCGGGGATGCGCAGCGTCAGGGAACCTGAACCCGGTCCCTTGGTCTGCGAGGCGAGAACGTACCCGCCAGCCGCCTTCGCGATGTCCTTGACGTCCTCGAATCGCTCCTCGAACCTGCCGTTCTCGATCTCCAGGGATATCGCTCCGTCACGAACGATCTTCGAAAGATCGACGGTGCTTTCGTTCACCTCGGGAACGACCCGGCGCAGCGTGGTGGCGTCCCCGGCGACGGTCCAGGTGAGCGCTGCCTTGGCGGCTTCGTCCGGCGCCCCCGGCATCGGAGTGGCGAAGCCTGCCGTGGCCTCCCCGTCGCCGCGTGCGGCTGAGGTCGCTTCGTCCGCTGGACCCGCGCCGATCAGCGCGTCGTTCATCCCGCTCTCGGCGAAGAAGCCCACGCCACAAGCCAAGACGAGGAAGGCGGCGGCCGCGCCCGACCAGGTCTTCCACCGACCACCTCTGGCGCGGCCGCCCCCACGCCCGCGGTCCTTCCCGCCCTTCCCTTCGGCCAAGACCTCCAGGTCCGCCTCGAGCTGGTTCAGGTATTCGATCGGGCTGTCCATCACTCCACCTCCGCGGCCAGCTCCAGGCCGCGCTCCTGTAGCACCAGCGCGAGGCGCCGAAGCCCACGGCTCACCCGCTGGCGCGCGGCGGCCTCGGCGCAGTGCAGCCGGGCGGCCACGTCGGGGTAGGGAAGGCCGTCGATCACACGCAGCCTCAGCGCCTCACGCTGGTCGTCGTCGAGCGTCTCGAGCGCCTGTCCCAGCGCGGCCCGGATGGGCTCGAAGTCGATGAGGTCCTCGATCCGTTCGTAGTCCTGTTGCGGGAGGTCGCGCAGTGGCATGTGCAGCTTCCGGCGGGCCGCGGCCTCCACCTTCCCGGCGCGGAAGTACCGCCCCAGCTGGTGCCGCGCTATGCCGTAGATCCACGCCACGCCTGCCACCCCCGTGTTCCGGTACCGGCCCCGCGAGGCGAACGCCTCGGCGAAGGTCTCGGCCGTCAGCTCGGCCGCCGCCTCGGGATCGAGCGTCCGCCGGGCGAAGTAGCGCAAGACGTCCTCCGCGTGGCGCCTGTACACCTCCACGAAGGCCGTGGGCTCAGCCCACGACGCCTCGAGCAGCTCGGCGTCGGTCCGCTCCTGCACCATGCCTCTCCGACGGCGCCCGGCCGGGCGCGGTTCCCTTCGGTCGCCCCCTACATGCCCCAGGTCGCAAGTGTGTGACAGGGCCTCGCCGCCCTCCACCGGCCCGACCGCCAACGGCCCACCGACCGTCCGCGTGCCTGGCCGTCCGCTACTGGGACCGGCTTCAGCCATCGCTAGACTCGTGACCGTCCCATGCGAGAGCGGAAAGCACCATGCCCATAGTCGTCCAGAAGTACGGCGGAACGTCGGTCGCCACGGTGGAGCGCATCCAGGCCGTGGCCGACCGCGTCGTGCGCACGCGGGAGGCCGGCAACGACGTGATCGTCGTCGTCTCCGCCATGGGCGACACGACCGACGAACTGGCCACGATGGCGAGGCAGATCACCGAGATCCCCGATCCGCGAGAGATGGACATGCTCCTCACGGCCGGTGAGCGCATCGCGATGTCCCTTCTAGGGATCGCCATCAATGCGCGGGGATGCCGCGCAGCCAGCTACACCGGCTCGCAGGCGGGCATCATCACGGACACCCAGCACGGAGCCGCCAAGATCGTCGAGATCCGACCTCGGAGGGTCCTCGAAGCGCTTGACTCGGGCAACGTCGTCGTCCTGGCCGGCTTCCAGGGCCTGTCGGATCAGTACGAGATCACCACCCTCGGTCGCGGCGGCTCCGATCTTACGGCGGTCGCGATGGCGGGCGCGGTGGGCGCCGCGGTCTGCGAGATCTACACGGACGTTGCGGGGGTCTTCACCGCCGACCCGCGGGTCGTGCCCGAAGCCCGCAAGGTGGACGGGATCAGCTACGAAGAGATGTTGGAACTGGCCGCGGCCGGAGCGAAGGTGCTTCAGTCGCGCTCCGTCGAGATGGCGCGCCGGCACGGCGTGCGCATCCATGTCCGTTCCTCGTTCTCCGACGAAGATGGCACGTGGGTGCAGGAGGTGGATGGACAGATGGAAGGCGTGCTGATCTCCGGAGCAGCCCTCGATACCGACGAAGCGAAGGTGACGATCGACCAGGTTCCGGATCGGCCAGGCGTCGCCGCCGCGATCTTCAAAGCGATCGCATCGGCTGGCATCAACGTGGACATGATCGTGCAGAACGTCTCTCATGACGGGACGACCGACATGTCCTTCACCGCTCCGCTTGACGACCTTCCGCGGCTGAAGGAGGCGCTCGGCTCGCTGGTGCGAGACATCGGAGCTCACGGCTCCACGGTGGACGACGGCATCGCGAAGATCTCGCTCGTCGGGGCCGGTATGAAATCGCATCCGGGTGTCGCCGCAGACATGTTCGACACCCTCGCGAACGAGGGGATCAACATCGAGATGATCTCGACGTCGCCCATCCGGATCTCGTGCGTGATCAGGCGCGAGAAGGCCGAGCAGGCGCTTCGGGCGGTCCATGCGAGGTTCGGGCTGGACGCATAGGGCCCGTAGCCGCATCATCGAAGGATGAGGTCCGCGGGCGTTCCCCAGCCGCCGGCGCCGATCAGGCCGGATCCGCTGCCGGCTCCGCCGCGCAGGGCGGTGCCGCCAGTTCCTGAGGCGCCCCCTGTTCGCCGCTCGCCGCTGAAGGTCGCTGGGGTCCTGGCATTGTTCTTCGCATCCGGACTGGCCGGCGGGTGGTTCGGAGGGAGGCTCGTGTCTGCGCCCGCAGCTCCGGCGGTCGTCGCCGCATCACCCTGCGCCCAAGCCCAGTTCGTCTCTCCGGCCTTCGGCTACTGCGTGGACGTGCCTGAAGGATGGGAGGTGTCGAGGGCAGCCGCGGAGCCGACCGGTTCCGACCTGTTCCGCCACGAACAGGCGTCCCTGGAGCTCTTGGTCCAGGCGGTTTCGCTCCCCGACGGCATCGACCTGGAGTCGGCAGCCACGAGCATGCGAGCCGAAGAGTCCATGGAAGGCCTCTCCGTTACCGAGTTGAGCACCGGATCCCTGGGCGGAGAGGCGGCTCTCATCTGGCAGACCTTCGACGGCAACCGTCTCGTGGCTCACGAGATCGTAGTAGCGCGCGACGGGGTCGTGTGGAGGCTGCAGGTTGCGCCGGCTGGGGGGCGCCGCGCCGCGGCCTTCTCACCGGTCGAAGACCTGCTAGGCACCTGGCGTTTCGCCTGATCCTGTCGCGTTTCGCCTGATCCGGTCGCGCGCACGCGCGCTGGTAGGGTGATTCGCCATGGACGTAGCTGTCATCGGCGCAACAGGAGCCGTCGGCAGGGAGATGGCTCGCATCCTCGAAGAGCGGTCGTTCCCGGTGGACAGGTTCGTGCCTCTCGCCTCTTCCAGGAGTGCCGGTCGCAAGGTGCCCTTCGGCGAGCACGAGTACTTCGTTCAGGAGCTGAGCGTCGAGGCCTGCGAGGGCATCGACGTCGCCTTCGTCTCTGCGGGTGCGACGGTCTCCAGGCAGTTCTTGCCCGAGATCTCCGCGGGGGGGACGACATGCATCGACAACTCGAGCGCCTTCCGGATGGATCCGGGCGTTCCGCTGTCCATCCCCGAGGTGAACCCGGAAGCGCTGGACGGCAACCCCAAGCTGATCTCGGTCCCCAACTGCACCACGATCACGGCGATGCTGGCCGTGGGGCCGCTTCACCGGGCGGCCGGGCTCACGTCCCTCGTCCTTTCGTCGTACCAGTCCGTGAGCGGCGCGGGACATAAGGGGGTAGCCGAGCTGCTGGAGCAGGTCGGTCAGCTCCAGGGAAAGGCGGAGGAACTCGCGCACCCCGACCACGACTCGCTGCCGAGTGGGCCCGTGGTAGGGAAGACGATCGCCTACAACGTGGTCCCGAAGATCGGCGACTTCGAGGAGAGCGGCTTCACCGGCGAGGAGTCGAAGATGATGGCCGAGCCGCGCAAGATCCTCGGGTTGCCGGATCTGCCTGTTGTGGCGACGAGCGTGCGCGTTCCCGTCGTGGTCGGCCACGGGGTCTCGATCCTCGCCGAGTTCTCGAGGCCGATCTCGGTGGCCGAGGCTCGCGAGGCGCTGGCGGCAGCCCCCGGAGTCACTTTGGTGGACGATCCGGATCGAGGGGTGTTCCCCACTCCGATCGATTCGGCGGGTCTCGACGGCGCGCTGGTCGGACGGATCCGCCAGGTGCCGGGCCGCGACGATGCACTGGTGCTCTTCTCGTGTGCCGACAACCTGCGCAAGGGCGCGGCGCTCGATGCGATACAGATCGCCGAGCACCTGTTCAGGCGCTAGGTGTCATCGACGGGCATGCCACCGGGTGTCACGGTCTCATCGAGCGGCTTGACGAACCATTCCCCGAAGTTCTGCCACCCCTGACGTTCGTAGAAAGCGATGGAGTCGCCGCGCCATCCCGCGGTCACGAGGGCCATGCGAAAGCAACCACGCCTGCGGGCCAGATCTTCGGCTTGCTCCAGCAGTGCCTTGCCGACACCCGACCCCCGTGCCGACTCGGTCACGACCAAATCGTTGACCCTCGCTTGCGGCCGGTGATCGCCGAGGCGCTGGTGATACTCGGTGTCGATCACTCCGACGACGACGCCGTCGATCTCGGCGACCAGCGTGACGTTCTCGATCTGCCTGATGTGGCCGGCGAACCGCATCTGGTGCGTCGCGTCGCCGGCCGTTCCCTCGGCGACTCCCCGGCCCAGCTCGACCAGCAAGCCGGCCACGGTGGGCCAGTCCTCAGGCCGCGCATGCCGGACGATCACCTCGCTCAAAGCGCGCACCTGCAGGGTGAGCCGCCGCACTTGGGGCAGCCGTTCGCGTACCGGGCGGCCGCCTCGCTCAGATCCACATCAAGGAGGTTCGCCAGCGATGCGAGCCATGCCAGCACGTCGCCGAACTCGTGTGAGAGGCTCTGCGCGTCGCGCGATCGCATAGCCTTCGCTAGTTCGCCGACCTCTTCCGTCAGCCACCTGAACGTGGCGTCTTCACCGCGCGAGGCATCACGCTCCAGGTAGGTCGAGCGCATCGAAGACTGGAGTCCGGCGAGATCCACGTCGCCCAGTCTAGGAGCGAACGCCCTTGATGCCCGCGAGCGTATCCCTGCCCATCCGGGGAGCGCGTGAGCGGGCTCGCCATGCGGGGAGCGGCCGCGTTCCGAGGTACTGCTGTGAAAGAAGCGTGAAAGCGGCGAAGGCTCCCCCGCGGCTTGCAGAAGGCCGGTCTGCCAACGTACCCACCGTGGCCTGCGCTTCTGACTTCCGAGCTGAAGTGGGGCCATACACCGAAAGACCTAGAGCGTCCTTACGACTTCTTCACGCGAAAGGGCATGACTTCTGGCTGAGTCCCCTGTTAGCTATCGGGCAAGGGCACTAGGGCAAGTGGGGGATGCGGGGCATCCCCCACCGAGGGGAAGGAAGTCGGCATGGCGTTTCTCAGCAGCGGGGAGTCGAGCGCGCGCCCACCGCGCGCGCTTTCTATCTCTCTGGTCATCGGCCTCATCTACTCGGTGCTGGCGATCGCTCCCGCGTCGGCTCTGCCGGGAACGAGCGACGGCGGCTCCGGATCATCAACCACCGAGGAGTCCTCCAGCGTTCCCGCGCGGGAGACGCTTGCTCCCGCGACACTGACATCGGACAAGTCGGACTATCTGCCGGGCGAAACGGTCATCCTCACCGGCGCGGGCTTCGCTCCCGACTCGACCGTGACCGTCGTCGTAGACGATGGTCCTGACGACGAGTTCACGCGGCCGTGGCGATACGAGGGCACGGATCAGACCGACGCGAGCGGCGGTTTCGTTCACTCTCTGACCCTTCCCGATTGGTTCGTCGCGATGTACGTGGCTACCGCGACGGATACAGCCGGCAACAGCGCGACGACGACGTTCACCGACGTGTCCTCGAGCTTGTCCAACGACTTCAAGCAGTGCGCCAACGACGACCCCACCAGCCCTATCGCGCCGAACCACAACGGCGCCTGTCACTGGATCAACTCCATCCTGCAGAACTCGAACGGCGATTACGTGGAGGGACTGGTGATCCCGCAGCGGGTCGTGCTCCCCAGTGTCCCGGCCTCTTCTGGCAACAAGCACACGCTCTTGTTCTCGCACCTGGCCACCAAGGGTCAGGGGAGCCCCGCCCACGCATACGACTTCATCAGCTCTTGGGCAGACGCCCGTCAGACCGCTGCGGA
This sequence comes from uncultured Actinomycetes bacterium, assembly GCA_964535065.1. Lineage (GTDB taxonomy): Bacteria > Actinomycetota > UBA4738 > UBA4738 > HRBIN12 > AC-51. Next base: position 4,455 of record CAZHRY010000006.1, on the reverse strand, counting down.
CCTCGGCGTGTTCTCCAACCTGAAGCTGAACGTCTGCGGCGTCGCTATCGCAGCGGGCGCTCAGTCAGCGTGCCAGGACGTCGTGACCATCGACGGCAGCGGAGACCCGGTGGCTGCGGCGGGTGCGTACAGCATCAACGTGCCCGTGCCGGACGATCCCTACGTCAGCGACGTCTACACGCAGGGTGACGGCGACTACCAGGACAGGATCAACGCCTACGAGTCACAGTACGGCGACCGCTACATCCAGATCTTCGGCAACGCGCCGTTCACCGATGCGACCCTTTCGTTGAGCCACGTCGAGCCTCAGGGCTCTGACGATGCGAACGACGACGCGATCGAGTACACGCTCAACTGGACGTCGGCGTCCACGAAGGTCGTCGTTGCCATGGGCGGTCACCTCGCCATCGGGAAGGACGGCACGGCCAAGGGTTGGGGCCCCGGCGTCGGCGCCTCGGGGATCAGCGGCGGTCCGTACCACTTCTACCTCAACGGATACCGGTTCTTCGATCCCACCGAAGTGGAGACGCCGGTCGACCTGCCCGAGTTCATCTCGCTCGGGAACCAGGACAACCAGATCAAGGCTGCCGACATCTTCGCCCCGGGATTCAAGGACGGCATGAAGTTCAACGATCTCGATGCCGACGGCGCCAAAGATGCCGGCGAGCCCGGGCTTTCGGGCTGGACGATCAACCTGTACAGGGATCTGGACGATGACAACGTCCTTGACGCCGGAGAACCGGTCGAGCGGTCGGACGTGACGGATACGAACGGCTACTACAGCCTGTTCCCCATCCCATTCGACGATCCCGATACCTCGGCTGACGAGGGCGACTACATCGTCTGCGAGAGCCTGGAGGCGAACTGGGTCAACTCCTACCCGAACGCCGGCACGACCCTGCCAGCTGGCGAACAACTGGCCGACTGCGGAGCGAACGGGAAGGGCTACGCCTTCCACGTCACTGACGCAGAGATCTTCGAGGGGAACGACTTCGGTAACTACTCGTTCGCCACGAAGACCGGCACCAAGTACGAGGACAAGGACGCCGACGGCGTGAAGGACGGCGACGAGACCGGTCTGTCTGGGTGGACCATCCGCGTGTACGCCGATGCCAATGGCGACGGTGACCTGGACAACACGGGCGAGTTCGCCGCCGGTCCGGTCTTCGCGACCACCACGGATGCCAACGGCGACTACTCCTTCCCCAGCCTGATCCCGGGCACCAAGTACATAGTCTGTGAGGTCGCTCAGGGCGGTTGGCAACAGTCCGGTCCTGCCGGTGCTGGCATGACGGGGATCTGCGATGTGCCCTCTGTTGCCGACGGCCTGGGGCCGAACGGCTACGCGATCCAGCTGACGCCGGGGCAGGTGGATTCCGGGAACGACTTCGGGAACTACAGGCCGGCCTCGAAGTCCGGCACGAAGTTCAACGACCTCGATGCCGACGGGGTCAAGGATGGTGGCGAGCCCGGCGTTTCGGGATTGACGATCAAGCTGTTGAACGCCGCCGGCACCACGGTAGTCGCCACGACTACCACCGACGCGAGCGGCAACTACTCGTTCACGGGGATCACTCCCGGGAGCTACCTGGTCTGCGAGTACCCGGCAGCCGGGTGGATCCAGTCGTACCCGGCCAACAGCGTCTGCTCCGGGGTTACCGGAGCTGCCCCTGGCGGTTGGGCGATAACGCTCTCTTCGGGCGAGCAAGACACGAACAACAACTTCGGCAACTACCAGACCGCCTCCAAGTCGGGAACCAAGTTCGAGGACCTCGACGCGGACGGCGTCAAGGACTCCGGCGAGCCCGGCGTGCAAGGCGTCACGATCCGCCTGTACAACGCGGCGGGCACCACGCTGCTCGCATCGACTACCACCAACGCGAGTGGCAACTACTCGTTCACGGGGATCACGCCTGGAAGCTACCTGGTCTGCGAGGTCGTGCCCTCGGGCTGGACCCAGTCCTATCCCGCCAACAGCGCCTGCTCGGGCGTGTCGGGGGCCGGGGCCGGGGGCTGGGCCATAACGCTCACGTCAGGCCAATCCGACACGGGCAACGATTTCGGCAACTGGAAGCCGGGGACGAAGGCGGGGACGAAGTTCGATGACCTCGACGCCGACGGCGTGATCGACGCCGGAGAGCCCGGGCTGTCGGGCTGGAAGATCGAAGCCTTCGAGGACGACAACAAGGACGGAGTGAAGGACGCCGGCGAGATCGCGGCTCCCGACGCCTCGGACACAACCGACTCGAACGGGGACTACCTGCTCACCCTGGATCCGGGTAAGTACTGGGTCTGCGAGGAGCCCCAGGCCGGTTGGACGCAGTCCTATCCGTCCAACACGGTGTGTGCGGGGATCGCTGGGTCGGCGGCGGGTGGCTACTACATCACCATCACCAGCCGCGAAGAAGAAGTGGACAACGACTTCGCGAACTGGACCACGGCGTCCAAGTCCGGGATGAAGTTCCATGACCTCGACGCAGACG
>CAZHRY010000006.1:0-1872 GCA_964535065.1 uncultured Actinomycetes bacterium | reverse complement strand
TCGGCAACTGGACCACGGCGTCCAAGTCCGGGATGAAGTTCCATGACCTCGACGCAGACGGGGTCAAGGACGCCGGTGAGCCCGGCCTGGAGAACTGGCGGATCTACGTCGACTACGACGGGGACAACGCCTACGACGCCGGGGAGCCGACCGATCTGACCGATGCCACCGGTGCGTACCTGATCACCGGGATCAACCCGGGCACCTACGACGTGCGCGAGGTGCTGCAGTCCGGTTGGAGCTGCTCCTACCCCAACCCGGGGGCACCGGACCCGGTGACCGGGGTGGTCGCATCCACCGACTGCGAGCACACCGAGACCTTCGCCTCGGGCTCTTCGTTCACGGACAACAACTTCGGGAACTGGACGACAGCTACCAAGTCCGGCGTCAAGTTCGAGGACCTCGACGCCGACGGCTCGAACCAGGAGGCCGGAGAGCCCGGCCTTCCCGGCTGGACGATCTGGGTCGACTACGACAACGACGGCAACGTCGATGCCGGTGAGCCCTCGGCCGTGACCGGAGCCGGCGGCGCCTACACGATCACCGGGATCGTTCCGGGCACCTGGAGGGTCAAGGAGGTGCTGCAGGCCGGGTGGACCTGTTCCTACCCGAGCCCCTGCTACCACGAGGAAACCTTCACCTCGGGTGCGGAGCTCAGGAACAACAACTTCGGCAACTGGACCACGGCGTCCAAGTCCGGGATGAAGTTCCATGACCTCGACGCCGACGGCGAACCGAGAGAGGCCGGAGAGCCCGGCCTCGTTGGCTGGACCATCTACGTCGACTACGACAACGACTCGAACCTGGACGCTGGTGAGCCGTTCGCCGTGACCGGTCTGGACGGGTCGTACACGATCAACGGGATCACGCCGGGGACCTGGTACGTCCGCGAGGTTGGGCAGACCGACTGGTACTGCTCCTTCCCCGACCCGTGCAGGTACCACGAGACCTTCACTTCGCGAGAGGCCGTGACCGGCAACGACTTCGGCAACTACCAGAAGGTGAAGGTGCGGGTCCACAAGACGGTGCAGGGGTTGGCCCCCACCGCCGACGACCCGAGTTTCAGGTTCGAACTGAGGTCGGGCGCCTCCCAGGCGTCCGTCGGCACCACGCTGGGATATGAGTTCGCCAACGCGGCCAACGGAGGGAACGTGGTCTTCACGACACCTTCGGACCACGACGGCGTGCTCGAAGCCGGCGAGGCGGAGATCATGCTGGATCCCGGCACGTACGCCCTTTGCGAGTTCGTGCCCCTGGGCTGGGACACCAGCCTGCGCCAGTTCGACTCGGACGGCGACGGAACTCCTGGCGAGTTCGGTGACGACTGGTACGTGCCGGGGGCGGGCTCGAACTCCGAGTTCGACAACACCTACGTCTGCGTGAACTTCACGGTCACCTCGGGCGACGACGTCGTCACGATCAACGTGGACAACACCAGGCCGGGTATGGCCAGGACGATCGGCTACTGGAAGAACTGGAACAGTTGCTCGGCCAGCAAGGGGAAGCAGAGGTCCGTTCTGGACCTGACCATCGCGAACAAGGCCGACAACTCGGGAGGCCTGTCCACGGTCGACATCCGGATCGGCGACCTGTTCGTCGAGGACAACCCGGCGACCAGCGGTGTCAACGAGGGGTGCACCCTGGCCGTCGACATCCTCGACAAGAGGAAGACCGCCGATCCGATCAAGATCAAGGACGGTGCGAAGGCCGCGAGCGATCCGGCCCACAACATGGCGGCGCAGTTGATGGGCTTCGAGCTGAACACCCTTGCGGAGTTGGGCTCATGCGCGAAGGCCACGGCCGCGGCCGATATCGCACGCCGCTACCTGGACTGGATGAACTTCGATGGGAACACTCACGCGAACCTGTCCC
>CAZHRY010000005.1:0-51152 GCA_964535065.1 uncultured Actinomycetes bacterium | reverse complement strand
CGAGCACGACAGCACGTCTGCGTGGTGGTTGCAGCGGCCACTGTGGGAGGCGGTACCGGCGTTGTTCCTCGTGGGGCTCGTCGCGGTCTTCGGGCGCTTCGAGAGACCTAAGCGCGCTCGGGGTCCGTGACCGTGAACGTGCGGGGCCGGTGGTACCGTCCGTTCCCGTGGACCAGCCGCCCAGGCCTCGTTCCGCACGCCCGTCCGCGACCACAGCGATAGCCCTGGCGGGCCTGTCGCTGCTGGTCATGGCGGTGATGGCCGCCGCGCCGGGGTCGCCCTACCAGCCCGTCCTGACGCCGAGCGGCCAGCCGAGAGGCCCGCTCCGCGATCTGGCCGTGCTGCTCAGGCTCGACCGCCTGGAGGGCGACGTGCAAATGGCGGTCGCCACGGTGATCGCGGCCGTGGCGGTGGCGGCGTTCCTCTACCTGCTGCGCGAGGCGTTCCGGGAACGCGTGTCGGTCAAGGCTCTGGTGTGGCTGGTCGTCGCCGCGCACGTCGCCCTGCTGTTCGTGCCTCTGCTGTTCTCGCGCGACGTCTACTCGTACGCCTTCTACGGGCGCATCGCCGGCGTCTACGGCGAGAACCCCTACGTGCAGACGCCGCTGGACCACTCCTCGGACATGCTCTGGAACTACGTCGGTCCCAAGTGGGTGGACACGCCGGCCGTGTACGGGCCCGCGTGGACGACACTCTCGGCCGGCTTGTCGAAGGTCCTTTCGAAGCCGGTGGATCACGTCGAGGCGTACCGCTACCTGGCCATCGCGGCGAGCCTCGCGACCTGCGCCGTGCTCGTCCGGCTGGTGCACAGGGTCGCGCCGCGCCGGACCGCCTTCGCCCTCGCGGCCTTCGGCGCGAACCCGGTGGTGCTCTTCCATTCCGTCGCCAGCGGTCACAACGACCTCCTGGTGGCCCTCGCGGTCGTCTCCGCACTGGCCCTGGCCCTTGACGGCCGCGAGCGGACGGCGGTCGCCGTCCTGACGCTAGGGGCGCTAGTGAAGGCGACTGCCTTCATCCCGCTCGTGCTCCTGGTCCTTTGGCTCGTCGCGCGGCGTCCGGTCGGAGAACGCATCCGACCGGCGCTGCACCTGAGCGGCGTCATCGTCGTGCTGGCGGCGGCGTTCGCCCTGCCCTACATGCAAGCCGATGATCCCACCCTCGGGATGGTCGAGCTGGCGGGGCATGAAGGCTGGCTCTCTCCTTCGAAAGCGGTCAGCCGATTCGCGGGCTGGCTGACCGTGGACGGGGTCACGGTCGCCTCGCGGTGGGCGTTCGCGGCCCTCTTGGCGCTGTCGCTGGCCGGACTGGGCCGCGCTGTGTGGAATAGGGCGTCGGTTCCCGGGATGCCCACGCCGATGCTTGAGGAGACCGCCGCATGCGGCTGGTCCCTGATGCTGCTGACGCTGCTCGGGCCCGTGCTCCTTCCCTGGTACGTGGTCTGGTCCCTGCCGCTCGTTTGGGCGATGCCGCGGGTCGCGCGGACCGCCGTCATCGCGGCAGGGGCGATGCTGGCTGTGACCCTGTGGTCCGCGGAGCCCCTCAGGTACCCGAAGGGGTTCGAGGTCAACCTGCTCGTCGGTCACTGGATGGTGGCCCCTGCGCTGCTCGTCCTGGTCGGGAGAGCGCTGCTAGACCTGCGCTCACGCCTGAAGACCGGCGCCGGTCTCGCCGACGCGTCTGTGGGGCTGCCGGAGGATCCGCAGGCCGAAGAGCGCGTATCCGCTGCCGCCCGCTAGCATCGCCGCCACCGTCGCGACTCCCGGGCTCGCGAAGTCGAAACCCAGTCGCTCCAGCGCGAGAGCCGCGATCGTCAGCGTTGCGACTCCGAAGGCGGGAGCGATCGCCACCGCGCCGGGAACGTCTCCCATGCACCACCAAGCCCAACCCATCCCTAGGACGAAGAGCAACAACAGGGTGCGAAGCGTAGCGGCGCGGATCTCGCCGGCATCGGAGGGGGCGATCTCGTCCTCGGGCGGAGGAAGGGGGCGGGGGTCGGGCACGGTCGTCGCCACCCCGGCGGCCCACCGGGTCAGGGCAGTGTTCTCGAAGGCGACCGGGTCGCGGTTGAGTTCGCTGACGACGAACACGGCCATGGGCTCGGTCGATGGGATCTGAGCCAGGGAGTCGCGCGACGCCAGGTCGTAGAGGTCGTCCCCACGCAGCGTCGGGACGCCGGCGAGCAGGTTCTCTGGTGTCCCGACGTAGACGTAGACGTCTTCGATGCGATCCGAGGGCACGGCGGCCCGCGCGACGTTCAACGAATGAGAGGCGAGGAAGAGCGAGGGCGTAGTCGGGTCGTTGGCGACGAACACGAGCGGCGTGCCAGGCTCCGTGGTGGCGGCGATGCGCCCGGCGAGGTTGGCGGCCGCCATCTCGCCGGACGAGACGTATGCCTTCACGTCGTCCCAGTCCCTGACGGCCGGGTATGCCATCAGCGAGGCGAGCAGGATCCCGGCCGGCCACGCCAGCCACCATCGGCCGAGTTTCTCGCCGAGCCACACGAGCCCGATGCCAGCCAGAAGGGGCAAGCAGAAGGCGAACGTGAGGATGCGATCCGGCGGGTACCAGCCGGTCAGGGCTCCGATCGGAATCATCACGACCGTGAACCCCGTCCAGGCGGCCAGGAATCGCCGCTTGAAGGCGCGGCCGTGCACGAGGCCCGCCACCGACAGCGCCGAGGTCATGAAGGGCGCGTACCGGCGCCAGTTGTCGGAGGCTCGCTCGAGGTAGGCCTGCCTCAGGGCGTCCCACCGGCCTGCCCGCCGGAGGAAGGCGTCCTTGGAGGTGTCGCCGGCCAGATGCGGCGGGCCGCCGAGGGCGGCGACCAGCCCGGCGGCGACGATGGTCCCCCCTCCCACGAGGGCGACGAGTGCCCGCCCGCTGTCCCCGCTCCAAGAGAACCTCTCGTCGAGCAGGGAGGAAAGACCGGCGGCCAGCGCGAGGATGACGGCGCCGACGGCGAACAACTGGGGGTGGGCGAGCCCCGCCCCTCCCAACAACCCGGCCGCGGCCACGGTCCGGCGCCGGGGGCGGCGCTATCCCCCCCCACCCGCCGCCAGGTAGGGCGCGACGAACGCGAGGTTGGCGACGTAGCCGCCACCCAGGAAGGTCGCCCACGTCCCCGCAAGCAGGCCGCCGGCGATCCAGGCCGGTCGCGGCACCGCCCCGCGTCCCCGCGAAAGGCCGGTCGCGGCCAGTCCGATCGCCGGCCCCAGCGCGTACTGCAGGCCGGCCAGCGCCGGGACGATCCCTGCCCCCAGCAGCGCTCCGAGCGAAGGGATCAGCACCGGCGTCCCCGGCCGCTCGCCGACCAGCGAAACGCCTCGCCCGGCGGCAACCTTCGCCCACCACATATAGACGGGGGCGTCGGGCCCCACTGGGAACGGATAGCCGTGAAGATCGCCCGGCCTGAGGAAGAGCACCGTGAGGGCTGCTCCGATGGCGGCCACGAGGAGCAGGTCCACCGGTCCGCGGTGCCTGTCGAACGAAGCCCGGAGGCCGCGCGCAGGCTCCCCGCCGGAACCCTCCCTGACCTGCGCTCTTGCTGTGGCCATGTAGCGAGCGAACGTACCAGCGGCGAGCCCCGGCCGTGCGAACGGGCCCCTTGAGCGCGCGGCGCCCGTTCGCACGGCCACTGGTAGCATCGCGCCCGATGCTCGACCCCGCCCTGGTTCAGGACGTCCTGCGCGCCGCGCTCCGCAACGGCGGGGACTTCTCAGAGGTGTTCGTCGAAGAGCGCTCCGCGACCTCTATCCGCCTGGACGACGGAAAGGTCGAGGAGCTGACGACGGGCCACGACAGGGGCGCCGGCGTCCGCATCGTTCGCGGCACCTCCTACGGCTACGCCTACTCCAATCGCCTCGACCGCGACTCGCTGCTCGAGGTGGCCGCAGCGGCGAGCGCCGCGCTTTCGGGCGGCTCGGACGGTCGCGTCGTCGATCTGACGAAGAGCGAAGGACCGGGGACCAACACCGTCCAGCTTCCGGCAGAGGGCGTTCCCGCAGCGACCAAGGTCGGCTGGCTCCGCGAGGTGGACGAGGTCGCGCGTGGGGTGTCACCGGAGGTCGCGCAGGTCGTGGGCGTGTACGCGGACTCGCTCCAGCGCCGCCTGATCGCGACCAGCGACGGCCGCTGGGTGGAGGAGGACCGGCCTCGCATTCGCCTGGTGGCCCAGGTGGTGGCCAAGAGGGGCGACCTGATCCAGACCGGTTGGCAGGGTCCCGCCGCCTGCGCCGGCGTCGAATTCCTGGACGTCCACACGCCTTCGGAGACCGCGGAGAAGGCAGCCAGGCGCGCGGTCACCATGTTGGACTCCGTGCCCGCACCCGCCGGTGAGATGGCGGTGGTCGTGGCCAACGGATGCGGCGGCGTGCTCTTCCACGAGGCGGTGGGGCATCCGTTGGAGGCGGACGCGGTGGACAAGGACGCGAGTGTGTACCGGGACCTGGTGGGCAAGAAGTGCGCGAGCGACCTGATCGACGGCGTGGACGACGCCACGATCGGCAACGGCTGGGGCTCGTTCGATTTCGACGACGAAGCCGAACCGGCGCGCCGGACCGTCCTGTTCGAAGGCGGCGTCCTTCAGGGCTTCCTGCAGGACCGGATGCGCGCCGCGAAGATGGGCGTCGAGCCCACGGGCAACGGCCGCCGCGAGTCCTACGCGCACCCTCCGATAGTCCGCATGACCAACACGAACATCCTCCCTGGAGCCACCGACCCCGAGCAGATCGTGGCGGACACGGCGCGGGGCGTCTACGTCACGGGGCTCGGAGGAGGGCAGGTCAACCCGGCGACCGGCGACTTCGTCTTCGGGGTCTCCGAGGGCTTCATGATCGAGAACGGCCGGATCACGACACCGGTCCGGGGCGCAAACCTGATCGGCCGCGCCATAGAGGTCATGAGCGCGGTCGACGCCGTCGGCTCGGACTTCGACACGTGGGAGGGCGTCTGCGGCAAGGACGACCAGAGCGCGCCGGTGGGCAGCGGCTCGCCGACGCTTCGCATCTCGCGTATCACCGTCGGGGGAACCGGTGCCTGACCTGTCCGACCTCACACGGGTAGCGGTCGAGGCCGCCGAGGACGGCGAGCAGGTCGAGGCGTTCGCAGAGGAGAGCAAGCGGACGGAGGTAAGCGCGCTCCGCAGCGAGATCGAAGGGATGAAGTTCGCGGAGTCCCGCGGCGTGGGCGTGCGGCTGATCGCCGGCGGCCGCCTCGGATACGCGTGGGTCGCCGACCCGTCCGCAGACGACGTGCGCGAGGCGGTCACCCGGGCGCGCGAGAATGCCTCGCTCGCCGAACCCGACGAACACAACGGACTGCCGGACCCCGAGCCCTTCGAAGCGATGCCCGAGCTGTTCTCCGAGACGAGCGCGGGACTCGACGCCGATCAGAAGGTCCGGATGGCGCTGGACCTGGAGTCCTACTCGGTCACGCGCGACCCACGGGTCACCAAGCTCGACCTGGCTCAGGTGGGCGATGCGGTGTCGCGTGTCTCGATCGCCTCGACCACGGGGGTCGCGGCCGAGTACTCGCGCACCGACGCCTGGGTGGTCGTGGTCACGCTCGCGGTCGAAGGCGACGAGACCCAGACGGGGTTCTCGTTCAAGATCGCGCGTGGGCTGGACGAGCTGCCGCGCGAGCCGGTCGCCGACGAAGCGGTCGCTCGCGCGGTGCGGATGCTGGGCGCGACCAAGCCGCCCACGGCCAGGGTGCCCATCGTGCTGGACCCGTTCGCGGCGTCGGACTTCCTCGGCGTGCTGGCCGAGGCGCTCAACGCCGACAACGTGCTGAAGGGACGCTCTCTGTTCGCTTCGATGATCGGTGAGCAGGTCGGCTCGGAGCTGTTCACCCTGGTGGACGACGGGCGGATCTCGGACGGTCCGGCCGCCTGCCCGTTCGACGGCGAGGGTGTGCCTTCCGCCCGGACGGAGCTGTTCACCTCCGGCGTCCTGGGCGGCTTCCTGCACAGCACCTACACGGCCAGGCGCGCCGGCGGCGGGCAGCGCTCGACGGGCAACGCCAAGCGCGGCGGCTACAAGGGCCTGCCGCGTGTCGGCACGTCCAACTTCTACGTGGAGGCCGGCGGGATGAGCGAGAGAGACCTGCTCGCGGCCGCTGAAGGCGGCGTGCTCATCCAGGAGGTAACCGGCGTGCACTCCGGCGCCAACCCGATCAGCGGCGAGTTCAGCGTCGGCGCGACCGGCCTGCGCATCCAGGGAGGGGCGCTCGGCGAGCCGCTGCGCGAGATGACCGTCGCTTCCACGCTTCCCGGCATGCTCGGGGGGATCACCGGCGTCGGTGACGATCTCCGCTTCTTCATGAGCGTGGGCACGCCGTCGATCCTCATCGGCGAGATGACCCTCGCCGGCGTCTGATGTTCCACATCGTCGAAGCCGGCCCTGAACGCGTTCCTGATCTCGAGCCGCTCACGCGCTCCCTCCATCGCTTTCACGTGACCGTCGATCCGCAGATACCCGGGATCCCACCTCGTGACGAGGACGGGTGGTGGCAGATCCGCAGCGATCGCTATCGGGAGTGGCTGGCCGAGCCCGGCTCCTTCCTCCTGATAGCGGAGGACGAGGGCGGCCGGGCGATCGGCTACGCGCTGGTCGCGATCCGCGGCGCCGACGACTCCCACCTGACCGGCCCGAGGTTCGCGGAGCTGGAGTCGCTGGCCGTCCTTGAGGAAGAGCGGGGCAAAGGCATCGGCACGGCGTTGATGCGCGAGGTGTACGGGCGCGTGCGGGAGCGCGGCATCGAGGAGATGGTGATCGGCGTGCTGGCGACCAACGATCGCGTGAAGGCCTTCTACGAGCGGGAGGGCTTCAAGCCTTGGGTGATCCTGACGCTCGGCAAGGTCCCCGAGCCCTAGATCGTCGCCTCGCGAACGCCCAGCGCGATCGCGCCGAGCACGACAGCCGCGGCCACGAGCCGGTACCCCATGAAGACGGCGTACCCGTGGCGTTTCAGGTAGCCCAACAGGAACCACACCACCACGTAGCCGCTGACCCCCGACGAGACGAAGCCCCAGAAGAACTCGGCGCCGTAGCCGCGCAGCCCCTCCCGAACTAGGTCGATCCCCTCGTAGATCCCAGCGCCGGCGATGACCGGCAGGGACAGCAAGAAGGAGAAGCGCGCGGCGGACTCTCGGTCGATGCCGATCGCGCGCGCCGCCGTCATCGTTATGCCCGACCTGGAGACCCCGGGAGCCAGGGCCGTGGCCTGGGCGAAACCGAGGAACAGGCCCGTCCTCACGCCTATCGAGTCGAACCCGCGCCGTGATCCGGCGCGCCGGTCGACGATCCACAGCACGACCCCGAACACGGCCAGCAGGGCCGCGATCATCCACGGCTCGCCCAGCCGGTCCTGGATGAACCCCTCGCCGAGGGCGCCGAACGCCACTCCCGGCAGCGTGCCGACTACGAGAGCCCAGGCCAGACGCTCGTCGGGCGTGGTCGCGCTCCTACGCCGGGCCGACCCGAGCCAGGCGGCCGTGTACCGGACCACGTCTCTGCGTAAGTAGACGAGAGCGCCCAGGAGCGTGCCCATGTGCAGGGCGACGTCGAAGGTCTTGTTCAGGTCGGCGTCGGCGACGATGGGCCAGCCGAACAGCCATGGGAGCACGATCAGGTGACCGGAGCTGGAGATGGGCGCGTACTCGCTCGCGCCCTGGGTCAGCCCCAGGATGATGGCCTGCCAGATCGACACGTCGCTCCTCGGGTCGGAAGTCGGCCGATGTTATCCGCCCAGCGGCACGTACCCCCGGACCGCGATAGCCAGCGTTCCGGTCGCCTGGGCCTGCGCGAGGCTGCGCGCCGTGGCCGGGTCGAGCACGAGCATCACCTGCGTCCCGCCTCCGGATCCGCCGAAACCCTCGCCCTCGGCCACGTCGATCACCCCCACGCCCTCGGCGACCACGCTCGTGTAGGGCCTGGCCGCCGCAAAGGTGGCCAGCACGTCGACCCGGTCACCGGCGGCCAGGCCCTGGGGCACGCTGTCGGGCGCCACGGTCATCCCCACGAGCCCCGGCGGCAACGAGACGGTCAGGGGCCCTCCTGCTTCGGCGAGCCGCGTTAGGGCTATCACCTCTCCTTCGAGGAACGGGGTCACCGTGGTGTGCCCGATCGCGAGATCGACGGACGCAAGGGCTGCCGGCGGCGCTTCTGCGACGGGGCCTATCACCACGTCGGCAGCCGTGAGGGTGATGCCGGGCTCAAGGTCGCGCGCGGCCACGACGACCTGCGCCCGCTCGCTTCCGGCGGTGGCCCTCTCGGCCTCCTGGCGCACCAGCGCGAAGGCGGCCACAGCGCAGACCGCAGCCAGGCCCGCGTAGACCTTGGACGAAAGGGGCCACCGCCGGAAGCGAGAACGGATCACGTCTGCGACCCTATCGGCCTTCCCCGACGGGCGTTGTGATTTCCGTCACACTCGGGAGCACCTCGGGCGCCATGCCGCTACTCGACCGGCCTCAGGTGCTCCTTCTTCTTCGGGTCCAGCGGCACGGCCCGGACCCTGAACTCCTCGAGGGATTCCCTGCCGACAATCATGGAGACGGCTTCGCGTATCCGGTCACCCAGCGACCGGGCGTCCTCGTCCGTCACGAACGCCAGCTCGACCCGGACCAGCTCGCGGGCCATCTCAGTCGTGCCCCGAGCCGGACAGGGCCGTGGCGCACGGGCAGTCACGCTCCATCGGGAGCGCCGGGATGGCCGCGAACAGCAGGTCGCGCAGCGTCTCGATGTTCTCCGAGAACACCTTCAACACCTCCGCATGCGAGACGGGGGCGATGTCGTCCACGCCCACGTCGTAGTCGGTGACGAGCGCCACGTTCGCGAAGCACAGCTCCAGCTCGCGCGCCAGCGTGACCTCGGGGAACTGCGTCATGCCGATCACGTCGCCACCGGCCTGCGCGAACATCTTCGACTCGGCGCGCGTCGAGAAACGCGGGCCTTCGATCACGATCATCGTGCCGCCGTCGCGATGCTGGATGCCCAGCTCGCGGGCTTGCGTCACCAGGGTTGCGCGCATGACCGGGCAGTACGGGTCGGCGAACGACAGGTGCGTCGTGATCGGCCCGTCGTAGAACGTGTACTCGCGTCCCTTCGTGAGGTCGATGGCTTGGTCGCTGACGACGAAGGTTCTCGGCGGGATGTCCCGCCGCAACGATCCCGCGGCGCTCGGTCCGAAGAGCCTCGTCACCCCCAGCTCCTTCATCGCCCAGACGTTCGCCCTATACGGCACCCTGTGCGGCGGGAACTCGTGGTCGCGCCCGTGCCGCGGGATGAACGCCACACGCCGCTCGGCCACGGTCCCGACGGTTACCGGAGCCGCCGGCTTCCCGTACGGAGTATCGATCTCCACCTCCTCGGGATCCTCCAGGAAGGCGTAGAACCCCGAACCCCCGAACACCCCGATCTCAGCGGTGCTCACGACCTGGACGCCTCCGGCGACTTCTCGCCCTTCTTCTCGCTTCCCTTCTCGCCCTTGGGAGCCGCCGTGCCGGTGTTGGCGCCCTCGGGGCGCTTCTCAGCACCTTTCTCCGCGCCCTTCTCCGAGCCCGCGCCCTTATCCGAGCCCGCGCCCTTCTCCGCGCCCTTCGCTTTCTTGCCGTGATCCGTCGCGTAGAACCCGGAGCCCTTGAAAGCGATCGCAGGCGGGGCGAAGACCTTGCGTAGGCTCCCGCCGCACTCCGGACAGACCGTGAGCGCGTCGTCCTTCATCGACTGGACGATCTCGAACACGTGACCGCAGTCCCTGCACGCGTACTCGTAGGTCGGCATGACCGGGGAAGTCTACCCAGAAGGGCTAACCCACCCGGCCGATACCGCGCCGGCCCCGGACCCCGTATCCTCTGCTTCCCCTCGAGGAAGAGGAAGGGATGAGGGTTCGCAAGGCGGTCGTTCCCGCCGCGGGGCTCGGCACCAGGTTCCTGCCGGCCACCAAGGCGCAGCCGAAGGTCATGCTGCCCGTGATCGACGTGCCCGCGCTGCAGCTCGTCGTCGAAGAGGCCGTGCGCGCGGGGCTCGACGACATACTCATCGTGACCGGCCGCGGGCAGCAGACCGTCGAGGACCACTTCGACAGGTCGCTGGAGCTCGAGGCCTTCCTCGAGGAGCGTGGCAAGTTCGACGAGCTGAAGGCCATCCGCCAGATCTCGGAGATGGCAGAGATCCACTTCGTCAGGCAGCACGAGGCCCTGGGGCTCGGCCACGCGGTGTCCCTCGCGCACTCGCACGTCGGCGACGAGCCCTTCGTCGTCCTGCTCGGCGACGACCTCATCCATCCGTCCCAGCCGGTCCTTCGGGAGATGCTCTTGGCCCACGAGAAGTACGGGCGAAGCGTGCTCGCCACGATGGAGGTGAGCCGCGGCGACATCTCGATGTACGGATGCATCGAACCCGAGCCGATCGAGGACGCTCTCGTTCGCGTGATCTCGATAGTCGAGAAGCCGCCGGCCGATCAAGCGCCGTCCACGCTGGCCGCGATCGGCCGGTACGTTTTCACGCCGCAGATCTTCGAGGCGCTCAAGCGCACTCCTCCCGGGCACGGAGGGGAGATCCAGCTCACCGACGCGATCAATGTGCTCGCCCAGGAGCAGGTGGTCTACGCCTACCGGTTGGAGGGCGGGCGCTACGACGTGGGCAACCCGCTCGACGCCCTCAAGGCGATGGTCGAGCTTGCGCTCGAGCGCGAGGATCTCGGCCGTGAGTTCGGTCCCTGGCTCGCCGAGTTCGTCCAGCGCCACAAGCTGGTCTGAGCTCTCCTGAGGGCTCCGGTTAGACTGGCCCTCGCATGCGTCAACTCCACGATCACGATTCCGGCGAGGGTCTGGTCCCGTTCGAGGAGGCGCGCGAGGGTCTCCTCGCGCAGATCGAACCGCTGCCTCCCCTCGAGCTCCCGCTGACGGACGCCTATGGATGCGTCGTTGCGGCAGATCTGGTTTCCACCGTCGATCTGCCGGAGTTCGCATCCTCCGCGATGGACGGGTTCGCCGTCAGGGCCGTGGACGTGGCGAGTGCCTCGCCGTCCTCACCGGCGGAGCTGAAGGTGGTCGGTCAGGCTCTGATCGGCCGTCGTCCCGAGGCGACCGTCGGCACCGGAGAGGCGGTGAAGATCGCCACCGGTGCCCCGATCCCCGCGGGCGCGGACTGCATCGTGCCGATCGAGAACGCCGAAGAAGACGGCGACGTCGTCCGTCTGTTCGAGGCCGCCGCCCAAGGGAGGCACATCCGTCCCAGCGGCGAGGACGTGAAGGAGGGCGACGTGCTCGTGGCCAAGGGCCGGCGCCTAGGCGCCCCCGAGCTGGGACTGCTCGCGAACGCCGGTATCCCGCACCCCCTCGTCCACCCCCGCCCGCGCGTGATCGTCCTGTCCACGGGCGATGAGCTGATCCCGCCCACCGAGAGCCCGTCGTTCGGGCAGGTGCGCGACTCGAACGCGTACATGCTGTTCGGTGCACTGCGAGAGGCCGGAGCCATCCCGGTTCTCGCCGGCATCGTCGCGGACGATCCCGATGCCCTACGGGAGGTCGTGGTGGGTTTCGAGATCCAGGCGGACGCCTTCGTGTCGTCGGGCGGCGTTTCGGTCGGAGAGCGCGACGTGGTCAAGGCGGCGTTCTTCCGCAAGGGCGACGTGTCCTTCTACAAGGTGGCGATGCAGCCCGGTATGCCGCAGGGTTTCGGCTTCGTTCAGGGCAAGCCGTTCTTCGGTCTGCCCGGCAACCCGGTCAGCTCTTTCGTCAGCTTCGAGGTCTTCGTTCGCCCTGCCGTTCTCAAGATGATGGGGCGGTCCCGGCTGGGAAGACCCGAGGTCAGCGCCCGGCTGGAAGGCGACATCCCTGCCCGCACGGGAAAGACTCAGTTCGTGCGCGTTGAGGTCAAGCGGGGCGCCGACGGATGGGTCGCGGCGGCTACCGGCGGCCGGGGGTCCAACCTCATCTCCACGGTCTCCCGCGCCAACGGCTTGGCGGTGATACCTCCGGGAACGGGGTCCGTGCGGGCGGGTGATAGCGTCAAGGTCATGCTCTTCAGGGCCTCGGAGGACTGAGTTGTGGCATCCGAGGGTCAGGCCGGGGCCGACGGCATCACCCGCATCGTCGAGGTGGGCGAGAAGCAGGAGACGCAGCGCGAAGCGGTGGCTGAGGCCGTCCTCGTGTCCACGTCGGAGAGCGTGGGCCATCTCGTGCGCGGCACGAAGAAGGGCTCACCGCTTGAGACGGCCAAGGTCGCCGGGATGATGGGCGTCAAGCGGACCCCCGACCTCCTCCCGCACTGCCATCCGGTACGCGTGACCGGAGCCGACATCCAGGTCGAACCCGACGAAGCCTCCGGCCGCGTGAGGGTGCAGGCGACCGTGCGCGCTCTGGACCGTACCGGTGTCGAGATGGAGGCGCTCACGGCCGTCGCCGTCGCCGCGCTCTCGCTCTACGACACCGTGAAGGCGTTCGACCGTGCGGCCAGGATCGAGGGTCTCAGGCTGCTTGCCAAGAGCGGCGGTAAGTCCGGTGACTACCGGGTCTTCTAGGACCCGTTCGGGAACAGCAGCGCCAACAGTCCGACGACCACCAGCAGCCCGGCGACCGCCACGCCCGCCGTCACCGAGATACCGAGCCATGGGATCTTCGCGCGGCCGGCCTTCCCGCGCTTGAAGTGGGTGAGCGTCACGGCCACCATCCGCAGGCCCATCGGGTCCCCGATCCACCTCGATTCAGCCTTGTGCTCGAAGGCCAGATCCGGCTGCTCCGTGACGGCTTGGGGGTCCGCCGACCCGGGTTGCCAGTCGGGGTGTTCGAGGCGGATGGGCGACTCGTCATCCATCGGGCCATCCTACGGCCCGCTCGTGAACAAGTTCACGGATCACACGGATGTGATTGAGAACCCCCATATATGGTGCTACGTTCCCGGTCCAGCCTAGATGTTGTGTCGAAACCGGGGCTCGACGGACAGGAGGCTGGACGCGTGGATTGGCTGCTCCTGGCAGCATTAGGCATCATGTGGGTCGCGTTCTTGGTGCCGGTGAGCCGCCGGCGGTCCGACACCCAGAGCGTCGAGGACTTCGAACGCAGGATGGAGCTGTTGGCTCACGCAGAGGTGCACGGCACCACAGGCAGATGGATAGTGACCCCGCGCAAAGGGGTCCAGTTCCTCGGCCCCCAAGAACGCCACAAGGCCCGCCTTCGGGAACGAAGGCGCAAGGTGTTCGTCACTCTCCTGGAGGCGATCGGCTTCACCTTCCTCGTTGGGCTCGTCCCTCCGCTGCAGCGGGCCATGTGGACGACCAGCGCCGTCCTGGGGATGCTGCTGGTCCTCTACGTCTGGCTCCTGCTGACGATCAAGCATCGCGCGAGTCACCCGCACGACACCGCGCGCGCCGCCAACGCTCCGGCCGGGCGCGCCGCCCCGGTCCCCGCCAGGTACGTCGCAGACGGCTTGAAGGGATGGGCCCGCCCGACCTTCAACGGCTTGGGCAGCCTTGGAGAGGGCGACAGCGTCCACGTCGTGGTTCGTTCTGCGTCCGCCTGATCCCGTGAACCTCGACGGGTTCTCTCAGGGCTTCCACGATCGCTTCGACGCCAAGACCGCCGCTCGGGAGGCGGCCCTGCCCGCCGCGCGCCGCTCGATCCGAGCCTCGGCTAACGCGATACGCGCCGTCCATCGCGGCGAGCTTGCTCGGGCGAAAGGGCTGATCGGCGACTCTCGCTCCGCGCTCCGGGAGGGTCTCGGCGCTGTGACCGATCACCCGGACGTGCGGTTCGCGGGATACCTGCTCGACGCCGAGAAGGAGTACGCCGAGGCGAACATCACCTACGCGCTGGTCGCAGGCGAGGACCTGCCGTCGCCCGAGGATCTGGGCGTCGGCGACGCCCCGTACCTGAACGGGATGGCGGAGGCGATCGGAGAGGGCCGCCGCCACATCCTCGATCTGCTCCGCGCCGGAGACGTCGCCAAGGCGGAAGGCGTTCTGGCCGATCTGGAGGAGATGTACGGGCTGCTCGTGGGGATCGACTATCCCGACGCCATAACGATGAACCTCCGCCGAACCACCGACGTGGCGCGATCGCTCATCGAGAAGACCAGGGGCGATCTATCGATCGCGTTCGTGCAGAAGGACCTGCACGATGCGCTCGATCGTCACGCGAAGCTGCTCGAAGAACCCTGAGGAAGGAGGTCCGATGGCCGTCCGGAAGAAGACGATCCAGGCGCAGTTCGCTGAGGCCATGACCGGCGTGCTCGAACCGGGCGAGCAGGTGGTAGTGGGAGTGATGTCGCAGACAGGTCCCAGTCCATGGCTCGCCGGAGCTGTCGGCATCCTGATCATGCTCCTACTCGGGGCGCGCTGGTACTACGTCGTGGTGACCGACCGGCGCGTGATCGCCATGAAGGCTTCGATGTGGACGGGACGCCCGAAGGGCGGCCTGGCATGGGCCGATCCCCTCGGGTCCGTGCGCCTCGCCGACGTGGTCACGGACGCGAAGGTCTGGCAGTCCTTCAAGCTGGGGCGGCCGGGCGCCTCGGAGTTGGTTCGGTTCAACGTGAGCAACGTCATCTGGAAGGACGAGTACGCAAGGCTCGTGTCGGCGCTGCAGGCCGGCTCGGTGCCGCCGCCACCCGCTCCCTAGCCCGGTTCCGCCTCCTGCTACGCTTGCCGTTCTTGGGGGTGTAGCTCAGCCCGGTAGAGCACTGCCTTCGCACGGCAGGGGTCGTCGGTTCAAATCCGATCACCTCCACCGACCCGTACCGGCTATGGTCCGCACACGTGCGTCACGCCAGGGGTGGAGGCCTCTCTCGTCCGGATTCAGGGAGCTCAGCCCCAGCGAAGGTCGTTGCATCCGCGATTGTGCCGGGGGACCATTCTGGGGTTCCCACGATCTAAGGGGGTTCCGGTATGGATTCGGGCAAGATCTCGTACCCGGGGGTCGCCGCCGCGGTGGCCGGGGTGGTTGGGATCATCGGTGTCTACTCCGACTGGTGGGAGTCCAACGAAGCGGTCTACAACGGCACCGCGGACGCTTCGGGCACGCTCGCCTTGGCGATGTCCATCGGGGTGTTCGTCTTCGGTGGCGCGCACATCCTGATGTCCGACAAGGAGATCAAGCGGGCGATGAGCGCCCTGTTCACGCTGTGCGCGGTGGTCCTGACGCTCTCGTGCGTCTGGGGCATCACCCGGACCGACCTGATCGCGCCGGTGGCCGACTTCGCGAAGGGGCTGTCCGTCACGATGATGGCCGGGGTGATCGGCATCGCCGCGGGGATCCTGGCGCTGAGGGACGTCCCGCAGAAGGGCGAGCCCGAGTACGTGCCGGGTCCGGCGGACGCGAAACCTGCCGAAGACAGCTCCGCCGGGTCGGGCTCCGACTCCGAGTCATCGGGCTGAGCAGGGCTGGGCATAGGCCTTCGGCTCGTGCCGGAGCCGTCGCCATCGCCGTGGTGGTCGCGCCCCGGCTTGGACGTACGTGGCGGGCGTCTGCGCGTCGCCGGGCGTGACGCCGAGCAGGTGGCGCGCGAGCACGGAACCCCTGTCTACGTCCACGACCTAGTCCGTGTCGAGGAGCAGGCCGGCGCGCTCCGCGGAGCGCTGGAGCGCGCCGGCCTGCGAGGCTTGGTTCGTCTGGCGCTGAAGGCGCAGCGGCACCCCGACCTGCTGGGGTTCCTGCGCGCGCACACCCCGTGGGTTGGTCTCGACGTCTGTTCGCCCGGCGAGGTGGACTGGGCCCTGCGACATGGCTGGACCCCCGACGAGATCAGCTACACGGGCACGAACCTGTCCGAGCGAGACCTGGACCGGATCCTGTCCTCGGGTGTGCATCTGAACGTGGATCTGCTGACCCAGCTCGACCGGGTGGGTCGCCGCGCGCCGGGCGCCGCAGTGGGCATCCGCGTGAACCCGCGCATCGGGGCGTCCTTCGCCGGCGGTGGCACGACCCTGTACACGGGTGAGAAGCCGACCAAGTTCGGCATCTTCGCCGAACAGATCCCGCAGGCGATCGAGATCGCCGCCCGTCACCGGTTGACGATCGACACGCTGCACTTCCATGTTGGCGACGGCTACTTGAACGACGGGCTTCCGCTGTTCGAGGAAACGGTGAAGCGGGCGGCGGACATGACGCGGACCCTCATGGACGCCGGCTATCCCATCGCAGAGGTGAACACCGGCGGCGGTCTGGGGGTTCCCCAGCGAGCCGGCGACGAGCCGCTCGATGTGGACCGGTGGGCGGCGATACTGGCCAAACATCTGGGTCCCCTCGATGTGGTGGTAGCCACGGAACCGGGCGACTTCCTGGTCAAGGAGTGCGCCGTCCTGCTGGCCGAGGTCGTGACCGTCGAGGAACGCGACGGGGTGCTGTTCGCTGGCCTGGACACCGGATGGAACCAGGCGTGCGAGCACTTCGTGTACGGGGCCTTGCTGGACGTCGTGCTCTGCCGGGCAGCGGATCTTCCGCCGGACCTTTCCGTGACCGTCAGCGGTCACATCAACGAAGGGGACGACCTGTTCGCCGAGGAGCAGCCCATGCCCCGCCCGAACGAGGGCGACGTGGTTGCACTGATCGGGGTGGGTAGCTACAACGGCGCCATGTGGAGCGAGCACTGCCTGCGTCCTCCCGCAGGGGTCGTGTCCTTCGGTGACAGGATCTGAAGTGCTGCCGGTGGCGCATCCTTGGTTCCGAGCGGAGGACGCCGGAGGCGGCGTGACGCGCCTGTGGGAGCCGCACATCGACGATCTGCTCGAGTCGAACGTCTGGCACGTGCCGGGGCGGGACGCCGACCTCATCGTCGATGCGGCCAACGGGGTGGGAGCGCTCAGACCTGCCGTCGAAGCGCTTTCCGGCGGGCGGGCGATCATCGCGTTCGCCACGCACGGTCATTTCGATCACGTAGGCGGGCTTCACGAGTTCGACGACCGGCGGGTCCACCGTGACGATGCCGGGATGACACGCTCCCCGTTCGCGCTGAAGTTGCGCCGAGAGGACTTCGACGAAGAGACCGAGGAGATGTTCGAGTACTACGGCTATCCGGTTCCCGACCTGATCATCGATGCGCTGCCCTCGGCCGACTTCGACGTCGGAGGCTGGGTTTCGCCCGGCGCCGAGCCGACGATGCTATTGGGAGAAGGGGACACGATCGACCTGGGGGACCGGCGGTTCACCCTGATCCACACCCCGGGGCATACGGCGGGCTCAGCATGCCTGTTCGAAGAGAAGACGGGGACGCTGTTCAGCGGCGACGCGATCTACGTTGACGGAAGGCTGAGCTGGGACGATCCTGAGACCGCCGCCACGTCGTTGCGGCGGCTGGTCGGGCTCGACGTCCGAACCGTGCACGCCGGCCACGCGAGGAGCTTCTCGGGCGAGGAGCTGAGGTCGGTGGCCGAGGCGGCGATCCGCCAGATCGAGAGCGCCTGAAGATGCCAGAAGGCCGCCATTCCGGGCGGCCCCCAGCCTTGGGTGTTGTTCGCTCACCTAGCCGTAGAAGAAGACCGTCACCCACAGCGCGCCGTCGCGGCGAACCGCTCCGATGGCGACCTTCGTGAATGCTTTGTTCAAGATGTTGGCGCGGTGACCCGGGCTGGCCATGAAGGCCGCCTGCAGATCCTTGACCGTTCCTCCCGTGACCCCCACGTTCTCGCCCCAGTAGCGCCAGTTCATGCCCTTGAGGTAATAGCTGGACGGGTCGGCCGTGTGGAAGAGACGGTTCTGACGGGCCATCTTCAAGCTGTGCCGGCGGGCCAGCTCGGACATCTCGGCGTTCAGGCCGACCATGCGGATGTCGTGGTTCAGGCGGCTCGTGTTAGTCGCCCTCTTCATGGCGTCGCGGTCGGAGATGCCGGCGTGAGCGGCGGAGGCCATCAGGCCCACCGCGAGCCCGGCGACGACGGCCAGGAGCACGATCCTGGCGACCTTCCCGGTTTCCCGTCCCTTCGCGCTCATCCTCAGTCCCTCCCCAGGGGCCGGGGCATGCGCCCTGGCTAGTTCTTCCTGACTAGTCCATGCATCGGTCGAGACGGGGGACGGATTGAGGGCCGCTCGGAACATCGCTATAGGCCTTCCGGGGGACGGCATCTCAGGAGTCCGTCGGGGAAGACGCGGGGGCGGCGGCCCGGGAAGGGCCGCCGCCCCCCACGAACACGGTGGATCGGATGCGTGGCCCCGCCGACCGGAGAGGAAGCCGGTGATGCCACGTTCCGGGTATCGGCGGCTACCCGACTCCGGCCACATCGACCATTGGTCGGTATCCGCCGGGCCGTGCGGGGGACGCCGTGAGTATCCTCGCGGCCATGAGTGAGCCCCGAACCGTCGTCACGGCAGAGTGTCTGTTCGACTCGGTGTCGGGGGAGGTGAGGCGGGACCTCGCCGTGATCGTGCGGGGGGAGCGGATCGAGGACGTCGTTCCCGTGGCAGAGGCTCCATCAGACGCGGCGCGGATAGGCCTCCCCGGTCACACGCTCCTACCGGGACTGATGGACATGCACTCCCACCTGATCGGTGAACAGGATTCGGGGAGGGGCTACGCGGAGCTGGTCATGAGAACGGGCGCCCAGGAAGCGCTGAGCGGAGTCCGCAACGCTCGCGCCACCCTGCTGGCCGGTTTCACGACGGTGAGGGACATCGGCACGTTCCGAGCGTTCGCCGACGTGGCGCTGCGCGACGCGATCGAAGGTGGTTGGGTAGAGGGTCCGCGCATGATGTGTGCGGGCGCGTACGTGACCTGCCCGGGCGGCGGGGGGGACGTCACCGGCCTGGCCCCCGACGTGGACGCAGTCTTGCCGCGCGAGCTGAGGTTCGGGGTTACGAGCGGCGTGGACCAGATGCGCGCGAACGTTCGGCAGATACTCCGCTACGGAGCGGACTTCATCAAGATCATCGCGACCGGCGCCGTGCTGACCAGCGGGACCAACCCGGGCCTTCCGGAGTTCACAGAGGCCGAACTGCGCGCCGCGGTGGAGGAGTGCGAGTTGGCGGGCACGCACGTGGCCGCGCATGCGCACGGGGCCGAGGGGATCAAGCGCGCGGTTCGCGCGGGGGCCCGCTCGATCGAGCACGGCTCGTTGATGGACGACGAGGCTATCGAGCTGATGGCCGGGGCAGGCACCTACCTGGTCGCCGACATGTACGACGGCGACTACATGCTCGAGAGGGGTCCCGAGCTCGGCTATTCAGACGAGGTCATCCGCAAGACCATCCTGACGAACGACGCACAACGTGAAGGGTTTACGAAGGCCGTCAAAGCCGGCGTGCGTATCGCGCACGGGACGGACTCGGGCATCTTCCCGCACGGTGAGCAGGCGAAGAACCTCGCCTACTACGTTCGTTACGGCCTGACGGCGGCGCAAGCGATCCAGAGCGCTACCCGCTGGTCGGCGGAGCTGATGGGCTGGGAGGACCGCGTGGGCGCGCTCGCACCCGGCCTATACGCCGACATCGTCGCGGTGCCCGGCGACCCGACCGACGACGTCACCCTGCTTGAGGACGTGCCTTTCGTCATGAAGGGCGGCGTCGTCGTGAAAGGTGCCTAGGAGTACCAGCCCGAGTCCGGAGCCCGGTCGATCACGCCCTCCATGCGCCCGGCCACCCGGTAGCTGATCGGCTTCGCTATTCCGAGCCACCTGCGAGGGATGGCGCACGTTGCCACCGAGTCACCCTGAGTCACGTGCCGCGAGTACCGGTGCAGCGGGCCGTGGGTGGAGTGCACCAGGCAGAACAGCGGTCCACCATCGGCGTCGGCATCGCCGAACATGAAGACCTCGTAGTCGGCGCCTGACCCGCCCCACGTGTCGAGCTGCCAGTAGAAGGACCCGGCCTCGATCAGGTCGAACTCGTCGTACGTCTTGACACCCAGCCGTACCCTGCGGGTGCCGTCGGCGTTCTCGACGACCGTCACGGATGACGCCCTGATGTCCAGGCCACCCGTGACGTCGTTCGGATCGGTGCCCGAGACGCCCCACGCGGCCTGCGTCGCGAGCACGGCCAGCGTCGTCGTTGCGACCACCAAGAACCTGCGCATGAGAGCCCCTCCCCTGGAAGCGGTGACATCTCACCATGCCACCGCGTGCACCAGCGGTCAACCCGGCCTTCGGCCGTGCCGTCTGGGATGATGCGGTTGAACGCCGCTCAGGGAAGCTCAGGGAAGGAAGTGAGAACGGTGGGCCTGTCCGCGGAGGAGATCGTCAGCCTGTCCAAGCGATACACGCTGTACGACTGGTCCGCGCAATCCAAGATCGTGCCGCTGCCGGTCGAGCGCGCCGAGGGCGTGTACTTCTACACGAGCGACGGGAAGCGTTACCTGGACTTCAACAGCCAGTTGATGGGCGTCAACATCGGTCATGGCGACAAGCGGGTGATAGATGCCGTCGCCAAACAGGGCGAGAAGCTCCCCTACATCTCGCCGTTCATGGCGTTCGAAACGCGTGCGCTGCTCGGGCAGAAGCTCGCCGAGCTGTGGCCCGGCGATCTGGAGAAGTCCTTCTTCACGCTCGGCGGTGCGGAAGCCAACGAGAACGCCATCCGGCTCGCACGCGCGTACACGGGCCGGGAGAAGGTGCTGGTGCGCTACCGCTCGTACCACGGTGCGACCTACCTCACGATCAACCTGACCGGAGACCCCAGGCGCTGGGCGAACGAGAAGCCGCCGGCGCCGGGCATCGTTCGCGTGCTCGACCCCTATCACGGGCCTGACAAGCCTCAGGACGCGGCCGAGCAGGCGCTCGAACGGCTCGAGGAGCAGATCGTCCTGGAGGGACCGGAGTCGATCGCGGCTTTCATCCTCGAGCCGGTCACGGGGACGAACGGCATCCTGATCCCGCCGGACGGTTACCTGCAGGGCGTCCGCGAGCTTTGCACCAGGTTCGGCATCGTGATGATCGCCGACGAGGTGATGAGCGGGTTCGGCCGCACGGGGGAGTGGTTCGCGGTCAACCATTGGGGGGTCGTGCCCGACCTCGTGACGAGCGCCAAGGGTCTGACCTCTTCGTACCTGCCTCTCGGGGCGGTAGGTATCTCCCCGCCGATCGCCGAGCACTTCGAAGAGGTCGTCTACTTCGGCGGACTCACGTACAACTCGCACCCGATGTCGTGTGCTGCGGCGCTCGCGGCCATCCAGGTTCTGGAAGAGGACGACCTGGTCGGCAACGCACGGCGCCTCGACCCGGTGATGCGCAGTCACCACGAGGAGATTGCCGCCAAGCACCCCAGCGTGGGGCTGCACCGCAACATAGGCCTTTTTGGACTCCTGGAGCTGGTCAGGGACCCTGCGACCAACGAGCCGATGTCGCCCTACAACGTCACCAACGAGGTGATGACGGAGCTGAACAAGG
Source organism: uncultured Actinomycetes bacterium (assembly GCA_964535065.1). Classification (GTDB taxonomy): domain Bacteria; phylum Actinomycetota; class UBA4738; order UBA4738; family HRBIN12; genus AC-51. The sequence goes on along the minus strand of CAZHRY010000005.1, from coordinate 29,846 downwards.
CGCTGCTGGAGCACGGACTGTTCACTTTCGTGAGGTGGAACGTCATCCACACGAATCCGCCCCTCTGCATAACGGAGGAACAGCTGCAGGAGGGGTTCGAGATCCTCGATGAGGCCCTCGAGGTCGCAGACCGGGCGGTCGGCGCCTAGCGGGCCAGCACCTTGCGGGCTGGTTCCTGCCGGCGGTTGCGGATCGAGCCGTGACTAGCTGACTGCTTCGGCCTAGGATGGCGCCCTCTCATGAGGGTCGCCGTCTGCCAGATGAACGCCGGGCTGGCCGAGGTCGAGGCGAACGTCGCCACGGCGTCGGGTCTGCTGGAAGAAGCTGCCGAGCAGGGCGCAGACCTGGCCGCTCTACCCGAGCTGTGGGCCTACTACGGGTCGGCAGCGCGGTCGCGAGAGGTCGCGACCGCGCTGCCGGGGCCGGTCCTCGATCAGGTCTCGCGGATAGCGAAGGCCCGCTCGATGTGGGTGCTGGCCGGCTCTCTGCACGAGGCCGACGGCGGCAAGATCTACAACACGTCGTGCCTGCTGGATCGCGAGGGCGAGGTGGTCGCCCGCTACCGCAAGATCCACCTCTTCGACGTCGAGCTGGAGGACCAGCCGCCGATCCTCGAGTCGCAGCTGTTCTCCCCCGGCGGTGAGCTGGTGACGCACGAGACCGACATGGCGCGCGTAGGGCTGTCGGTCTGCTACGACCTCCGCTTCCCCGAGTTGTTCCGGGGGCTCATGGCTCTGGGAGCCGAGGTCATGTTCGTCCCGGCGGCCTTCACGGCGGTTACCGGCGAGGCGCACTGGGAGGTCCTGCTCCGCGCACGCGCGATCGAGAATCAGTGCTTCGTGGTTGCGGCCGCCCAGTGGGGTCCGTGGGGACCCTCGGAGGACGGCCGCCGCTGCTACGGCCATTCGATGGTTGTGGACCCTTGGGGCCGCGTGCTCGTCGAAGCGCCCGAAGAGGGGAACGGCGTCTGGGTCGCTGAGATGGACATGACCGAGCTCCGCCGCGTCCGCACGACGCTTCCCGCCCTTCAGCACCGGCGTCTCGGCATGATCTGCTGAGTCTCGCTGCGCGGGCTCAGGCATGGTCGAGGTCGGCGGGTTCGTCCACGTCTCGCGGCGCCGGGTGAGCTACGCGCACCTCCTCTACCCACTCGGGGTGCGATGCCATCAAGATGCGAGCGCCCGTGTCGCCATGGAGGTGGCCGGCCTGGCCGAAGATCTCGCGCGAGAGAAGGGCCGGCCCCGGCCCGTCGTCGTACATGAGACGCACGATGCGGCCGCGCGTCCTCGCGAAGCCGTCGATCAATGCGCGAACGTCCTCCTCCCTCACCCCGGGCTGGTCGGCCATCAGGACGACGGTTCCGTCGCTCTTCTCGCCGACCGCGTGGATGCCCGCTGCCAGCGAGGTGGACTGCCCGTCGCGGTATGCGGCGTTGCGGACAGCGACGACGTCGCCCGGTAGCACGCTCTCGACAGCTTCGGCGTCGTGCCCCGTGACGACGAGGATCTCGCCGCATCCGCCCGCTCGGAGCGCTTCCACGGCGTGAAGGACGAGGGGCAGACCCCTCACCTCGGCGAGCTGCTTGGTGCCCCCGAACCGCCGGCCTTCCCCGGCCGCCAGCACAAGCCCGGAGATCACGCGGCCTTCCTGCCGAACAGCCGGCGGAACCACCCGGCGATCACGGAGCCTATCGCTGCGAGGCCCAGGCGGATGCCGCCGACGGGCCCGGCGACGGGCTCGGGCGCTGCCGTGGGACCGGCAGCCTCGGCGTCTATCCGCTCGTGGAGGCAGTCGGCGAACTGCTGGGTGAGCTGCTTCGAGATCTCGGGAAGCAGACCCCGTGAGAGCTGGGCGACCGCCCCGGTCAGCGTGACGTCGGCCCGCATCTTCACAAGGGTCGAACCGCCTTCGCCCGGTTCGAGCCAGGAGGTGACGACCGCGTTCGCCGCGCCCTTCCCCTTCTGCTCCATGCCGCGAGCGTGCATGACGACCCGGTGCGCGTCGTCGTCGCGCTCCTCGAGCGTGACCGTCCCGGCGAACGACATCGACACGGGGCCGAACCTGACGTTCACCTTGCCTTTCCAGGTTCGGTCGTCCACGACCTCGGTCAGCTCGGCGCCGGGCATGCAGGGAGCGACCCGTTCCACGTCGTTCAAGAACGTCCACAGGGGAACCCGCGGAGCCGAGACGGCGAACTCGTTCTCGATCAGCACGCAGGCGAGACTACCGTCACCTGGCTTCTAGCGGGCCTCGGTCCCCGGCCGGGGCCGATCGTGGATCGGCCCCGGCCGGTTCTTCAGGAACCCTCCCTCACGGGCCCGCCTCACCGCCACGATCTCGGCCACGATGGCCTGCGCGATCTCCTCCGGGCCCTCTGCTCCCAGGTCTAGACCGGCGGGCCCGTGCACGCGTAAGAGGTCGGCGTCCGCTATCTCCACGCCTTCGTCCGCCAGTTCCATCAGGATCCGCTGGGTGCGCGCTGCGGGTCCGAGCATCGCTACGTAGGCGGCCGGGGTCATCAGCAGCGCTCGCAGGTACTCCTTGTCCCTGAGGAAGTTGTGCGTCATCACGACGGCGTAGGTCCGCTCATCCACACTCGTCCCCTCGGCCACCCGGCCGGGCTCTGTCAGGGGCACGAAGCCGGCGGCGTCCGGGAACCGGCCGGGGTTCAGCAGGTCCGGACGGTCGTCCGCGACCACCGCCCGCCAACCGAGCACGGACGCGGTCCTCACGAGAGGGATCGCATCGTGGCCCGCGCCGCACACGAGCAGCCGGAGCGGAGGCTCCAGGACCTCGACGAACGCACGCACACCATGCACGAAGCTGCGTTTCTCCGACCGGCCCGCGGCCAGCAGCTCACGTGCGGCCACGATCGCCTCTGCGTCCACGTCGGCGTGCCCCAGGGTTCCTTCGACCGGATCGCCGGGCGTCACGACCAGGCGCGCTCCCGGCGCGATCGTGCCGGGAGCTTCGGACTCGAGGACCGTGACCAAGCCGATCGGTCTCTCCTCCTCGAGCGCGGTTCGCAGTGCGTGCGCCACCTCCGCCGCCCTATCGGCCGGCTCGATGAAGACCTCGATGGCGCCGTTGCACCCCAGACCCAGGCCCCAAACCGCGTCGTCGTCCGCCGTGAGGTCCCATCCGGCGAGCCGGGCCTGTCCCTCGCGCATGACCACGCGGGCGACGTCCGCCACGTCGCCCTCGAGGCAGCCTCCACTCAGGTTGCCCACCGGCGCTCCCCGTTCGGGGACCAGCAGGCGGGCGCCGGGGCGACGGTACGTGGAGCCGCGGACGGCCACGATGGTGGCCAGGGCCATCTTCTCGCCCTTCACCGAGAGCTCCTCGATGGCCGCCAGCACGTCGGCGATCTCGCTCACGGCCGCATCGTAAGACAGGGTTAGCCCGCACGTACCCGCTGCTCAGGGCCACGGTCGGCGTGCCGATACACCCGTCGGGATGGATGACTCCTTCGCGTTCGTGGCTCCCTTCATGCCCAGGCGGCGTGTGGATCCTTTCGCGCTGAAGGCCGCGGTGGTCTTCGCTGCGTTCGTGGCCTCGATCGGCGCATTCGGGGCGTACGTCGTCGGGCGCGAGCGAGCCCTGGACGAGCGCATCGAAGCCGCACGGTCTCAGGCGTCGAGCGAAGTGACCGCCGTGACCCCGTCGCAGGGCGGGCTCCTCGACGCCGAGGCCCGGGCATCGCTGAACAGGGCGGCGTCCCTGGCAGAAGAGGCGTTCGCGCGTACGTCGTCCTTCTCGGGAGCCGGAATCGCAGACCTCGGCGCTGCCGAACCGAACCTGCTCTTCGTCGATGGGCCTTCGCACGCGCCCACGATCGTGTCGGTCGAGGCGGGCGACTCGGCCTGGGCGGCCGCGGTGATGACCGATTCAGGTTGCTGGTGGATCGTCTTGAGCACCTCGAGCGCTACCCGTCGGGGCACGAGCCAGGCCTGCACCGGGGCCGAGGTCCTGGTCGCTCACTCGGCGGTCACCTGAGTGGTCCCGATCACCTCCACGGGCTCACCGTCGACCGTCGCTCTGATCAACTCGCAGCTGAACGGGTCCTTCTCACTCAGCATGATCGACTCATACAGCCGGATCCCGTCGCCGACTCCGTGAAACACCTCACCGTCGGTGGTCTCGTCTCCGAAACGCAGGTCGTCGTACTCGGAGAGCGGGCCGTCGCCATCGCTGGCCACGATCTCGATCCTGTGGGAGAGTGAGCCGTCCAGCAGCTTCCGGGCCGAGAAGCCACTCGTTCCCATCAGCTCGAACTCGCAGATCAACGCCTCGATCTCTCCCTGGTACTTCACCAGCACCGCCTGAGCCGCCACCTCGATCTGGAGGCCCTCGACGACGGGTGAGCTCGTGATCTCCGCGGGGGTACCGGTAGCCGCGGCGGTGTTGGTCGCCCCGCCGGCCGACGGGGGGCCCGGAGGCTGCTCGCCTTCGGGGAACAGCCACCAGGTGGCTGCCAGCAGAGCCACACCCACGACGACCCAAACCCAGATCGGAGGCTGCGCTCCCTTCGCTGGCGTGGTCCCACCGGGCTCGGCGACCCCACCCTGCTCGTCGCCCATCGGCCGAGCGTAGCCTCGCAAGGGGCTCATTCCCAGCATGAGACGGGCTCAACGCGTCGATCCCGGCTGTAGCGCGCGAACCGTCGCGAGCCGAGCTGCACCCCGAACACACGTTTGACCGTCAGCCCGCGGGCGCCGGTGAGTCGATCCACGCACCCACGGCAGCGCGCCGAACCCGAGGTCGCGCTCCGGCATCGTTCGTACTACGCTCCGAAGCCTTCCGAGAACGACTCCCGAACGCGGAAAGGGGGCTTCCGTGACGCGGATCGCGGTAACCGTGAACGGGGTTCAGCACGAGGCTGAGGTCGAGCCGCGAACCCTGCTCGTCTACTTCATCAGGGAGCACCTAGGACTGACCGGAACGGGCGTAGGGTGCGACACGTCCTCGTGCGGGTCGTGCACCGTTCACTTGGACGGCGAGTCGGTCAAGTCGTGCACCCTCCTGGCGGTGCAAGCCGACGGCCGTCAGGTCACGACCATCGAAGGCATTGGACGCGCAGACGGCTCCATGCATCCGCTCCAAGAGGCCTTCCATAGGAACCACGGCCTCCAGTGCGGCTTCTGCACTCCGGGGATGATCATGGCCGCGGCGAGCTATCTCAAGGAGAACCCGTCGCCCACGGAGGAAGAGGTCCGCGAGGCGCTAGAGGGGAACCTGTGCCGCTGCACGGGCTACCAGAACATCGTGAAGTCGATCCTGGACGCCGCCGGGCAACCGGCAGGAGCCTGAGAGGGGAGGATCGATGGTTGCCACCGAGAGGTTCGTCGGTCGCGAGGTGCTTCGCAAGGAGGACCCCAAGCTGCTCGCCGGTCAAGCCGGCTACATCGACAACTGGACGATGCCGCAGATGGTGTGGATGTCGATGGTCCGCCCGCCCTTCGTCCACGCCAGGCTCAACAGCATCGATACCTCGGCCGCAAAGACGATGCCGGGTGTGCTCGGCGTCTTCACGGCGGATGACTTGGATGTCGGCGGTCTGCCGTTCGTCTGGCCGATCACCGAGGACATCAAGATCCCCTCGCACCTTCCTCTGACGAAGGACAAGATCCGTTTCGCAGGTGATGCGGCTGCCGTCGTCGTGGCCGAAACACGCGCGCAGGCGGCAGACGCTGCCGAAAGGGTGAAAGTGGATGCCACGCCGCTCCCTGCCGTCTTGGACATGGAAGACGCCATGGCCGACGGCGCGCCCCTGATCCACGACGAGCTCGGCACCAACGTCACCGTTCACTGGAGCCACGGCGGGGGCGGCGATCAGTCGGTCTTCGAGACGGCACCGGTCATCGTGCAGGAGCGATACCACCAGCCCAGGCTGATCCCGAACGCTATGGAGCCGCGCGGGTGCCTCGCTTACGGCGTGGCCGCCATGGACGAATGGACGCTCGTCTCAGCCACGCAGATCCCTCACATCGTGAAGGTGACGCTCGCAGGGACGTGCGGCATACCCGAGCAGAAGCTGAGGGTGATCGCGCCGGACGTCGGAGGAGGCTTCGGCTCCAAGCTGAACGTCTACGCGGAGGAGGCCATCGCCCTCTCGCTCGCTCGCAAGCTGGGCCGGCCCGTGAAGTGGATCGAGGCAAGGGGCGAGAACTACGTCGCCACGATCCATGGGCGAGGAGTTACGCACGACTGCACGCTGGCAGGCACGGAGGACGGCAAGATCCTCGGCCTGAAGTTCGTCGAGATGGCGGACCTCGGCGCCTACTACCAGCTGCTCACGCCCGGCATCCCGGAGTTGGGCGGTTGGGTCTACATGGGCCCCTATGCTCCCGATGCCTACTGGTTCGAGTTCAAGGGCGTGCTCACGAACAAGACGCCGACGGACGCATACCGGGGAGCCGGAAGGCCGGAGGCCACGTACGTGGTGGAACGCATCGTGGATGCGTTCGCCAGGCGCATCGGCAAGGACCCTGCGGAGGTCAGGCGCATCAACCTGCACCCGCCCTTCTCCGAAGCTACCGCGTTCGCGTCGGGGCTCTCGGTGGACTCGGGCAACTACGAGCCGCTGCTCGACAAGGCTCTCGAGACCGCCGGGTACGAGCAGCTCCGCAAGGAGCAGGCCGCGCGCCGGGACAGCGGCGATGTCAGGCAGCTGGGCATAGGCGTGACCACCTATATCGAGATGTGCGGGTTGGCGCCTTCCAACATCCTGGGCGCCCTTCGCTACGCCGCGGGCGGTTGGGACGGCGCCACGATCGAGTGCCTGCCGTCGGGTGAGATCGTCGTCAAGACCGGCACGTCCCCGCACGGCCAGGGGCACGAGACGTCGTGGTCGCAGATCGTCGCCGATGGCCTGGGCGTCGATCCGGACGCCGTGACCGTTCTGCACGGCGACACCCAGGTGACGCCCCTCGGGATGGACACCTATGGATCGAGGTCGCTGTCGGTGGGTGGCGTCGCCCTTCACTTCGCGATGGAGAAGATCAAGGAGAAGGGGAGGACGATCGCCGCTCACGAGTTGGAGGTCTCGGGCGACGACCTCGAGTGGGCAGACGGCGCTTGGCGAGTGAAAGGAGCTCCAGACAAGGCGCGCACGATCCCCGAGCTGGCGGTGTCGGCGTGGCACGCGCACGACCTGCCTGCCGGGACCGAGCCACACCTGAACGCGACCGCCGTGTACGACCCGCCCAACTTCACCTGGCCGGCGGGCGCGCACGTGTGCGTGGTCGAGGTGGACACCGAGACGGGCGAAACGCAGATCCTCAGGTACGTCGCCGTTGACGACTGCGGAACGGTCATCAACCCCATGATCGTCGAGGGGCAGGTCCACGGCGGGGTGGCCCAGGGGATCGCGGAGGCGCTCTACGAGGAGGCGCTGTACGACGAGTCGGGCAACCTCGTCACATCCAACATGACCCAGTACCTGGTTCCGACGGCAGCCGAGATACCGCACATGGACACGGACGCCTCGCAACAGACGCCGTCTTCGACCAACCCGCTCGGTGTGAAGGGGATAGGCGAGGCAGGCACCATCGCAGCGCCGCCGACCGTGATCAACGCGGTCATCGACGCCGTGTCGCACCTCGGTGTCACCGATGTCGGCAAACCGGCGTCGCCGGAGCGGGTCTGGCGAGCTATCCGAGACGCACGAGGAGGTGCGGCATGATCCCCGCGCCGTTCGACTACGCACGAGCCGGTTCAACCGAGGAGGCGATATCGCTCCTTGGATCGCGCGAGGATGCGAAGCTGCTCGCCGGGGGGCATTCGTTGCTTCCTGCGATGAAGCTCCGCGTCGCGCGGCCGTCCTTGCTGGTGGACATCGGCCGGCTGCGCGACCTGGCTTACATACGCGAGGACGGCGACCGGGTCGCCATCGGGGCGCTCACGCGCCATCACGAGGTGTCCGTGAGCGAGGTTCTCGGCACCGCGTGCCCCATAGTGGCGTATGCGGCCGGTCAGATCGGCGACCCACAGGTGCGCCACATGGGGACGATCGGCGGCTCCATCGCGCACGGTGACCCGGCAGGCGACATGCCGTCCGTGCTGCTGGCGCTCGGCGCCGAGATGGTCGCCACGGGTCCGGGTGGCACGCGGACGATCGCGGCTTCGGACTTCTTCACGTCGCTGTTCCAGACCGCCCTAGCCGCGGACGAGGTGCTGACCGAGATCCGTGTGCCCAGGTCCGAGGCCGGGTGGAGCTACCTCAAGTTCAGCCGTCGCGCCCAGGATTGGGCGCTGGTCGGGGTAGCGGCCGTTCGCTCCAACGGCGGCGTGAGCGTCGCGCTGACCAACATGGGCCTGACGCCGATGCGCGCCTCGGGCGTGGAGGAGGCCGTGAGCGGAGGCGCCGATCCGGCCACTGCCGCGGCGAGGGCCGCCGAGGGCACCGCACCGCCGTCGGACGCGTTCGGAAGCGCCGAGTACCGGCAGGAACTGGTCAAGGTTCTAGTGAAGCGGGCGCTCGAAGAAGCGATGGGCTGAGCGGCTGATAAGGTCGCGAGGTGCTGGCGAAGGTCTTCCACCTCCCGAGCTTCTCACTACAGGTGGGGTCCGCTCTGATCGTGGCCCTGGCCGTGTCGGCCGGGGGCCGCCGGTACGTTCACCGGCTCCGGCGCAAGGCAAAGGAGGCGGCGGACGACCAGGGCGTGGGCAGACGTCTGCGCAGGCTCTCGACGGTGGCGGGCTTGGTCATCGGCACGCTCCAGGTGCTGGCGTGGCTGGCAGCCGTGCTCGTGGTCCTGATCTACTTCGAGGTGCCGCTCGGACCGCTGCTCGCAAGCGCGGGCATAGCCGGCGTGGCGCTCGGGTTCGGTGCTCAGACGCTCGTGAAGGACACCCTCGCCGGTCTCTTCCTTGCGCTTGAGGGACAGTTCGATCTCGGTGACATCGTGGAGCTGCAGACCGAGGGCGGCCCGGTCGCCGGCACCGTCGAGGGCCTCAGCCTGCGCGTCACCACCCTCCGTCAGTTCGACGGCACGCTGTCTACGGTTCCCAACGGGTCGATCCAGGTGACCTCGAACAAGACGCGCGGCTGGGGCCGTGCGATCGTGGACGTCAGGGTCGCCCTATCGGAGGACACGTCGAAGGTCCGTAGCACGCTTGAGGAGCTCTTCGGAACGCTCTCCACTGAGGAGCCGTTCGACGTATGGCTCCGCGAACGCCCGCAGGTGCTCGGGGTGACCCAGCTGACGGATGTCGCGCAGGTCATCCGGGTCGTAGCCGAGACCCAACCGAACCACCGCATGGACGTGGAGCGGCGGCTCAGAGAACGGATAGCCGCGCGCGCGGCCGAGGCCGGGATCCGCGTGCCTCCCGTGGCGGCTCCAGGGCCCGAGAGCACCTGAGCGCACCGCTCGATACGCTTGGTCCATGCCGTTCGTATCGGTAGAAGAGCTGCAGGGGTCGCTCCGAGACCAGGCCTACCTAGCCGACCGGGGACTGGCGACGGCCATCTACCTGGCTTTGTCGCTGGGCAAACCCCTCCTCCTTGAGGGCGAGGCCGGCGTCGGCAAGACCGAGGTCGCCAAGGTGCTGGCCTCGCTGCTGGATCGCGAGCTGATCCGGCTGCAGTGCTACGAGGGGATCGATGCGGCCCAGGCCCTCTACGAGTGGAACTACTCGAGGCAGCTGATCGCGGTGAGAGCCATGGACGCGGCCGATGCTGAGCAGCACGTCCAGGATCTGTTCGGCCCGGAGTTCCTCGTCGAACGGCCGCTGCTGGCCGCGATACGTGCCGGTGACGGCGCCGTTCTCCTCGTGGATGAGCTGGACCGTGCCGACGATGAGTTCGAAGCCTTCCTGCTCGAGATCCTCTCCGAATTCGCCGTGACCATCCCCGAGATCGGCAGGGTCGCGGCCGAGTCGCCACCCGCCGTCATCGTCACGTCCAACAGGACGCGAGAGTTGCACGACGCGCTGAAGCGCAGATGCCTCTATCACTGGATCGATCACCCCGACCTGGATAGGGAGGTGGAGATCGTGCGGGCTCGCGCGCCGCACGTCGGCGCCGCGCTTGCCCGCGACGTCGCCGTCGCCGTCGAACGCCTGAGAGGACTGGACCTGGCCAAGACCCCCGGCGTTGCCGAGACCATCGACTGGGCGAACGCCCTCGCCTTCCTCGGCGCCGAACGCCTCACCGCCCAGCTCGCGACCGACACGCTCGGGGCCGTCGTGAAGGACCACGAGGACAAGCAACTCGTGTCCGCCAGGCTCGCCGAGGTGGTCGCGCAAGATGGGTGAGCCTGCTCGAGGTCCCCTCGATGCGTTGATCGCCTTCGGGCGCGGACTGCGCGCTCGGGACCTTCCCGTGGGGACGGGACGCATCCTCACGTTCTGCCGCGCCGTGGCGGCGCTCGGCGTCGCGGGGCGGGACGATCTCTACTGGGCGGGTCGAGCCTCGCTCGTGGCCAGCCGCGATGACATCGATGTCTACGACCTCGCCTTCGACGAGTGGTACCGAAGCATGGCCCCGGATCCGGAGGATCTGACCCTCCACCTCGACCTGCCGTTCTCGGGCGACCTCGAGGAGCTGACGGGAGGTGGCGAGGTCGGGCGCATGGCGCCGTCGATGGTGCCCGGTGACGGGGAGGAGCCGGGCCCGGGAGGCGAGGTGACACTGAGGGTCGTCGCTAGCGCAACCGAGATCCTCAGGTCCAAGTCGTTCGCCGACCTGACCGACGAAGAGCGCGCCCGGGTGGCGAGGATGATCCGGCGTCTGACCCTGGCCGTGCCGATCCGTCGGACCAGGCGGACGCATCCATCAGCGAAAGGGCAGGCGTTCGACATCCGGCGAACGCTGCGCAGGTCGCTCCGAACGCAGGGGGAGCCGTTCGAGCGCGCGTGGCGGGATCGCCGCTCGCGCACGCGGCCGCTCGTCTTGATCCTGGATGTCAGCGGGTCGATGGCACCCTACTCGCGTGCCCTCCTGCAGTTCGGGTACGCGGCGATGGCGGCTGGACGTCGCGTCGAGGTCTTCTGTTTCGGAACGCGCCTCACGCGCGTCACGCGGACGCTGCGGACGAAGGATCCGGACCGCGCGCTCCACGAGATCGGTCGCCTCGTCGGCGACTGGGAGGGCGGGACACGGATCGGCGAGTCGCTGAAGACCCTGCTGGACGGCTGGAGCCAGCGAGCCGCTCTGCGCGGAGCGGTCGTGGTGCTGTGCTCTGACGGCCTGGAGCGGGGCGATCCCGACCTGTTGCGTTCCCAGATGGTTCGCCTACGGAGACTGGTCTTCCGGCTGGTGTGGGCCAATCCCTTGAAGGGGTCGCCCCGGTACCAGCCCCTGGCGCGCGGGATGGCGGCGGCGCTGCCGAGCGTCGACGTCTTCCTCTCCGGGCACAACTTGGAGAGCCTCGAAGAACTGGGGGAGGCGCTGGGTGCCTGAGGTCGCGGGTACGTCCGCGGAACCGTCCTCCGCGCTGCCTCCGGCTCGTCGAGGCGGCTTCTGGCTGATCGTTGGCGCGCTCGGGGCCGTATCGATCGTGCTCGTGGTTGCCATCTGGGCGAACAGGGGGATCAAGGACAATATCGGGCACGCGCAGGCGAGCCTGCGCGCGGGGCAGACTGCCGCCGAGGAGGTCTGGGCCGAGACCGGTTCCTTCGCGCAGGCGGGCGCTGCGGCGCTGTCGGACTCGGCCTCCCCGCTGACGTTCCGCGGGCCACAGGAGCCCTCCACCGGACTGGACGACCTGAGCGTCTCCGCAGACGAGAAAGTCTGGGCTGCAGCTGTTCGAGCCGGCGATGGTGCGTGCTTCTTCCTGCGCCTCGAAGCGACGAGCGAGTCCTTGCTCGAGGTCTCCTACGGGGTCGGTTCCGTGTGCACCGGCGCGGAAGCGTTGGGCGCCTTGGACGCTCGCTGGTAGTTCCCCCATCCCCTTCCACCGGAGGGTCTCTCGGCCGCCCGTGGGCCGGATACCCGATTCAAGGGACCCCACCCTTCCTGCCGATGAGTAGTCCAGGAGAGGGACGTGGTCCGTGGTTCGAGAGAGGGACAGTGATGTGGGCTAAGAGGGTGGCGGCGATAGCGGTGCTCGGCGTACTGGCATCTGTGGCTGCACCGCCTGGTCAGGCGCTCGCGGCAGGTTCGCCTCGCGTGAAGATCACGACGAGGACTATCGCTACGGGTCTGGTCTACAAGAAGATCCAGGATCCCGCTGGGCCGTGGATCATCCACGTCCTTACCGTCGATCCCACGAAGGCGGTCACCATGGACACGGTCTCCGCCGGCAACAAGATGGGCAACTGGGCTCGCACCAGCACGATGGCCTCGAACGCCGGGGCGCTTGCCGCGATCAACGGGGACTTCAGCCTCTGGCCGGGCCGCCCGACCCACCCGTTCGCGATGGATGGGATCTTGAAGCAGTCAGGGATCCGGTCCGGCGCGTCCTTCGGTTACCGACGTGACGAGACCAAGGGCTACATCATGCACGAGGGCGTCAGCGTGACGGCGAAGAACCTCGCAACGGCGAAGGCGCTCCCCGTGGTTTCCTGGAACACCGACAAGCCGGCTACCAACCAGGTGGTCGGATACAACTCCTACGGAGGCAGCGCCGAGAAGCCCCCGACGGACGCATGTTCCGTCAGGCTCTCGATGTCGAGCAAGCTGACATGGGCCAAGAACCAGATGGGCGTGTACCGCGACTACAAAGTGGAGACGCGCGTGTGCCAGAGTGCTTCCCTGCCCGTGAAGGACGGCACCGTCGTGCTTTCGTCCAAGCTCTCGGGGACGGGGGCCTCATGGATCAAGGCCATGAAGCCCGGCCAAGCGATCCGGCTCACTTGGGACATAGGCATGCCCGGCGTGATGGACGTCATAGGCGGGACGCCGCTGCTCGTGGACGCCGGCAAGGTCGTGACCGATCCCACGTGCACCGACTGGATCTGTCGCGGTAAGAACCCGCGCACCGCTGTGGGTCTCACATCGACGAACAAGGTTCTCATGGTCGTCGTGGACGGGCGCAAGAGCACGTCTGTGGGGATGAGCCTGAACACGCTGGCGAAGTACATGCAGTCCCTCGGCGCCAGGTACGCCATGAACCTGGACGGCGGCGGCTCGGCGACCATGTGGATCAAGGGCATGGGGGTCGTGAACGACCCCACCGACTCCTCGGGAGAGCGCGCGGTCACGAACGCCCTGGTCGTGCTACCGGGTGCAGACAAGAGCGAGGTTGCCCCGCTCGCGGGCCGCCGCTCGATCTACTCGCCTTCGCTGCTGGTGTCGGAGGACGAGGCCTTCGAGGTGCCGCTGCTGTCGCGCGCCGAGAGGCGTGCCGCCATGGACGCCTCACTCATGGACCCAGCTTCGACGGGCGGGCTGATGGACTACCTTGTGTCGATGGCCGGCTCGCGGGCGCGGGCCGAGCTGCCCGCCTCCTTCCTCCGGATGGCCCGGCAGTTCCGCTCCTCTCGCTGATCGCTGATTCAGACCGATCTGTAGGCGCGGTCCAGCAGCTGGACCGGGTGCAGCAGGGGAACGACCTGTCCCATGTCGCGGAGGGTGGCCGCTATCTGCATCGTGCAGCCCGGGTTCGCCGACGCCACGGCTTGTGCACCGGTGGCGATGATGGCCTCGGCTTTGGCCTTGCCCAGAGCGTCGGCGAACCCGGGCTGCGTCACGTTGTAGATCCCGGCGGCTCCGCAGCAGGCGTTGCCATCCGGGATCTCGACCAGCTTCAGGTGGGCGATCCGCGCGAGCAGGGCGCGGGGCTGCTCGACGACCCGCCCGGCGCGAGCATGGCACGCGTCGTGGTATGCGACGGTGATGTCCAGCCGACCGGGCTCGCGCGTCAGCCCTTCCTCGAACAGGAAGGCCATGAGGTCCCTTACCGGCAGCTCGCTTCCCGGCTTCAGGTCCGCGTACGTCGCCATGTGAGCCGCGCACCCGGCCGCATTAGCGACCACGGCCTGCGCGCCCTCGAACGCTCGCGCAGCGCGCCGGGCTAGCCGCTTCGCCACCGAGAGTCGGCCGTTGTGAGCGGCCAGGGCGCCGCAGCACGCCTGGCCGCGCGGGACCGTGACCCGCCAACCGTTCTCGGCCAGCACCCGGATGGTCGCGAGGTTGACGTCGTGGAACCAGCGATCCTGGACGCATCCGGCGAGCAGCGCCACCGTTCCGCGCTCTTGACCGGCGGGCACTGTCACGCGCGGGAGCCTGCCGAAGGCATGCCCGCTCCCGCGGATCAGCCGGCGCACGCGATGTGGTAGGAAGGGGCGCACCAGAGGTTGCACCATGGCGGCGGCCCTCACCAGCGACGGATGAGGCAGCAGCCAGTGGAAACCGGAACGGCGAAGGGCCCTGGATCGCATCGGGCGCAGTGGCTCGACCTGGTCACGTGCGGCCTCGATCATCCTCCCGAAGGGGACGTGTGAGGGACAGACGTCCTCACACGCGCGGCAGGCTAGGCACAGGTCCATGAACGAAAGGAACGACGAGCCGAGTCTCGCTCCTCCGTCCTGCACAGCCTTCATGGCCGCGATGCGTCCTCGCGGCGACGCGGTCTCGTCCGCGGTGAGGCGGTACGTGGGGCAGTGAGGCAGGCACAGGCCGCACGCGACGCACCTGTTCAGGTCGGTAACCGACGGGGAGGAGCGCTCCGGGAACCACGACGGGTCGGTCCGGGAAGCCGTGCCCACGAAGCGGGCTCCTTGTGGGAGATCGGCACCGAGCGGCTCGCTCCGCGACATACCGGCGATGGTAATGCTCGTCACGGTCCCGAACAGGTTCGCAGCATCCGGCATCTCGCGTCCGCGACAAGCGGACCCGCGACGCCGCCCTCGGGGCGGGGTCGGGTGGCGTCCGAGCTGGGCCGGGTCCGCGGGGGGAGTGACCTACGGGGTCACCGGCGAGCAGGTTTCCGAGACTTAGAGACCGGACCAGAACCGGCCCGGTGCCATGATCCCCAGAGGGTCAAGGGCCCCCTTTATCCCCCGCTGGATCTGCACGGCGGCGACGGGGGCGTCGCCGAGGCCACCTTCTCCCCGGATCACGGGGGCTATTCCGCCGCTCTCCGCCACGCGTTGTCTGAGAGAGTGGAGTTCCTCCATCGATCGCACCCCTACCCAGGCGGTCCCGGTGCCCATCAGAGCGCGCCACCTGTCGGCGTGCCCGTCGAGCACACGGGCGAGTTGCGACGGGGCGACGGAGACCTCGGCGACGATCGGCGCTTCGGGCAGGGGCTCCGGGAAGGTCTCGGGATCGGCGTCGTCCATGTCCGTGACGCCGCGCGCGAAGGCGGCCTGTTCGTCTACCTCCTCGGGCCAGCCTTCCAGCCGGAGCACTACTCGATCTGGCTCGGCCAGCACGGCAGCCGGGAGCGGCACGGCGCCGAGCAGCCGTTCGCCAAGATCGAAGCCCCCTTCTCGTGCCACGAGCGTGCGTGCTTCCTTCGGCAGGGGGCGCACCTTCAGCGCCACTTGAACGATGCAGCCGAGCGTCCCGAGCGAGCCTGTGAGGAGCCTGTGCACGTCGTAGCCGGTCACGTTCTTGACCGTTCGAGCGCCCGTGCGGATGCGGCGGCCGTCGCCGGTGACGATCTCCATCTCGACGACCGAGTCGCGGGTGGTGCCGACCCTCAGCCTGCGGACCGGATCGATCCCTGCCGCGATCACGCCGCCCACGGTAGCGTCGTCGGGCGCATCCACGGGCCACTCTTGGCCGCCCTCAGAGAGCAAATGACGCAGGTCCCGCGCTCGCATCCCCGCCTCGACGACCGCGATCATCTCCGCCGGGTCGTAGGAGGCCACGTCGTCGAGGAGAGTGGTCCACAGCTCTGCGTCAACCTCGGAGGGGTTGCCCTTGTCCATGTTCACGCGCCCACCGACGAGCAGCAGGCGTGTCCCGAGGCGAGCGGCGTCCCTGACCGCCTCCTCCACGTCGTGGATCGAGTGAGGGTGGATCAGATCCACGTTCCCTCCGGGATGCGCAGAGAAGTGTCGCCGCAACGCGCGCCGTCGGGGAGGACCTTGTGCGGGTTCATGCGGCCGTCCGGGTCGAACGCGGTTCGCAGGCAGGCCTGCAGCTCCAGGTCCTGAGCCGAGAAGACCAGTGGCATGAAGTCCCTCTTCTCCAGGCCGATGCCGTGCTCGCCGGAAAGCGCGCCGCCCGCGTCCACGCACAGGCGGACCAGCTCGTCGGCCGCGGCCAGCACACGGTCCAGCGTTCCGGGAACCGCCATGTCGAACGAGAAGAGGGGGTGCAGGTTGCCGTCGCCGGCGTGGAAGACGTTCGTGACGATCAGGTCGTGACGCCGCGCGATGGCGTAGACGCCGGCGAGCATCTCGGCGAGCTTGGTGCGTGGCACCACGCAGTCGTGCAGGTGGTAGTTCGGTGCGATCTGGGCGATGGCGCCGAAGGCCGACTTGCGGCCCTTCCACAGCAGGGCGCGCTCGGTCTCGTCCGCCGCCACCCGCACGGTGCCCACGCCGTTCTCTCGTGCGGCGGCCTCGACCTCGCGCGCCTGGGCCCTGACGGCGGACTCCAAGCCGTCCACCTCGACCAGGAGGACCGCGGCTGCATCGGTCGGATACCCGGCGTGGGCGAAGTTCTCGACGGCGCGGACGATCCCTTGGTCCATCATCTCCAAGGCTGCCGGAATGACTCCTCGCGCGATCATGGCCGAGACGGTCCGGGCGCACTCCTCGACCGACGCGAAATCGAGCAGCATCGTTCGCACCGCGGGAGGGATGGGGGTCAGCCTGACGCAGGCGGCGGTCACGACGCCGAGGGTTCCCTCGCTTCCCACGACGAAACCTCGCAGGTCGTATCCGGCGGACGCGGGTCCTTCGCTCCCCAGCCTCTCGACCGAGCCGTCCGGAAGCACGAGGTCCAGTGCGAGGACATGTGCGCTCGTGACGCCGTAGGCCAAGCAGTGGGGACCGCCGGCATTCGTGCTGACGTTGCCGCCGATCGAAGAGACCTGCTGGCTGGATGGGTCGGGCGCGTACGTGAACCCGGTGGAGCGCAGATGCTCGGCCAGGTCTAGGTTGAACACCCCGGGCTCGACCCAGGCCAGGCGGTCCTCGGGGCGCACCTCGAGGATGCGGCGCATCTTCGCCGTGGAGACGACGAGGGAACCGGGGAGGGGGGTGGCCGCGCCCGCGAGACCGGTGCCGCTGCCGCGCGGGTCGGCCCGGGGGGCGGGCCCCGCCGCCCCCATCAATCAAACGACGACCCCCGCCTGAAAGCCGGGCAGGGCCACCAAACCCGCCCAGCCATAGACCCAGGATGCATCGCGCGCGTAGAGCTTGAGAGCGAGGGGATCGGACAGGACCGCCTCGGGGCCCAGCGTGGCGGCCAGCTCCGCACGTGCAGCCTCGAGACCGGTCATGTCGGAAAGGCTACGCTCAGCACGCCCAGGGGGGCGGAGAGCTCGTCAGACCACGCGGCCGGGCGAGCCGTCGGGGGCGGTGAAGGGCAGGCCCGCAGCCTCCCAAGCCTCCATGCCGCCTTCGACGTTGTAAGCCTCGAACCCGCGAGCCTGGAACATCATCGTGGCGAGCTCGGATCGGTTCCCGCTACGGCAGATGACCGCGATAGGGACGTCCCGGTCCAGGTCCGTGCCTGCTCCGCTCATGATCGAGTTGAGGGGGATGTGGATGGCCGCCTCGATGCGGCCTGCATCCCACTCGTTCGCGTCGCGGCAATCGACGAGCTGGATCCGCTCCAGGTTGTCGTACACGCCCTTCACGTCGGTCAGGTGTTCGCTCATCGGTTCCACTCGGGTCCGCTCTTCGGGAAGCGGAATGCTACCAGCGTGGTCGGAATCACTCGAAGGCGGCCCGGAAGGCAGAGGCGGTGTCGGGCCCGAAGAGCACGAAACGGATCTCCTCGACCCGAGTGGCTGCGCCGCGCACGGCGGCCAGGGCCACGGGCGCGGCTTCGCGCGGAGGGTAGCCGTAGATCCCGCAGGAGATGGCCGGGAACGCCACGATCCGGGCGTCCAGCTCGTCCGCGACACGCAGCGACTCGGTGTGGCAGGAGGCCAGCAGCGCCGCGTCTTCCGGCGAGCCCGAGTAGACGGGACCTACGGTGTGGATCACCCAGCGGGCTCGCAGGTCGCCGCCGGTCGTGGCCACCGCCTGGCCCGTGGGCAACCCGTCGGGGTACTGCGTTCTCCTGATCTCGCGGCAGGCCTCCAAGATCCGGGGGCCGCCGGCCCTGTGGATGGCGCCGTCCACACCGCCGCCGCCCATCAGCGTGCTGTTCGCGGCGTTGACCACGGCGTCCGCGTCCTGCAGGGTGATGTCGCCCTCGACCAGCACGATCCGGGGGGCCATGCGGGTATCGTATCGGGGCATTCCGAACCGCCCAGCCCCGAAGGAGTCGCCGATGATCGTGTGCCTGGCGGCAAATCCGTCCATCGACAAGCTCTTCGAGATCGAGCGGCTCGTGAAGGGCGACATCCACCGTCCTACGGGCTTCATCCAGGTCGCGGGCGGCAAGGGCCTGAACGTCGCCCGAGCTGCGAGGGCCATGGGCTCGGAGGTCTGCGCGGTCGCGATCCTGCGCGGGCACGCCGGCAAGTGGCTCGAAGAGCAGCTCGGCGCGGAAGATGTCAGAGGCGTGTTCGTCTGGGCTCACGGAGAGAACCGCTCGTCGCTCTCCGTGGCCGACTCCGAGACGGGGAGCCTCACGGAGTTCTACGAGCACGGATCGATAGTGCCCGAGGCGGCGTGGGTCGAGCTGATGGATGCGGCGTCGACCCTGCTCCCCGAAGCCCCGTGGATGACCATCAGCGGCTCGATGCCCCGCGGCGCGCCCGACTCCGGGTACCGGGATCTGGTGGCCGAGGTCCGTTCAGCGGGGACCCGCGTCGCCGTGGACTGCGAGGGTGATCGCTTGCGTCTCGCTCTCGAGGCGAGCCCCGACGTGGTCAAGGTGAACCAAGCCGAGGCGCGCGAGCTGCTGGGCGTCCCCACGGCCCGGCGCGAGGAAGCCTTGTCGGCGGTGGCCAAGCTCCGCGACCTGGCGGGAGGCGACGGGCACGCCGCACTGATAACCCGGGGCTCGGAGGGAGTCGTCCTGGCCGGGCCCGACGGCACCCTCTACGAGGGGATGCTCTACGTGAGGGGCCGCTACCCGGTCGGCAGCGGCGATGCGTTCCTGGCCGGCCTGGTGACCGGCCTGGAGCAGGACCTGGGATGGGAGCCGTCCCTTCGCCGAGCCCTCGGCGCCGCCACGGCGAACGCGGAGATGCCCGGCGCGGCGAAGCTCGATCCCGCGCGTGCGGCCGAACTGGCAGAGCAAGCCGTCACGCGGATCGTCTGATCGGGCGGATCGTCTGATCGGGCGGATCGTCTGATCAGCCGGCCGCAGATACCTGGGCGCGCACCAGCTCGGCCATCGGATCCCCCTCTGCGAGGCGGATCGTGGCTCCGGCGCGCGCCAGTTCCTCGGGGATGGAAGCATCGGGCGAGCCGAACACCCAGACGAGGGTTCCGTCGCCGGCAAGCGTCAGCTCCTGCCACTCGGCGGCGGGTCCGGAGGACGCCACGAGTTCCCGATGGCGAAAGGTGGAGGCTGCCGCGTTCGCCAGCCCCACCGTCCAGCCGTGACCCAGGAAGACGTGGCTGGCGAACGCGGCAGCCCCGGATACAGGCTGCGCGATCGCAGACTCGGCCTCGGAGATGGCAGGGTCCATCTCTTCACCGAGATGGGCTCTGGCCAGGGCGAGGAAGCTCGTGCCGAACCGGGTCCCCGCCACGCGTTCGGACGCGAAGCTCAGCGGGATCAGGTGACCCGCCAACCGCGCGGCGGACGAACCGTCGTCCGCTGTGACCACCGTCGTGATGATCGCCTCTTCTCGCAGGCGTTCCAGGCATGTGACCGTCCAGGGGTCCTCACCCGTCGCGGTGAGCACGATGGCCCGGTCGAACGTTCGGAAAGGAGGGATCTCCGTCGGACCGAACGCCTCGGTCGGTCCGTGACCCGCCGCTTGGCGGAGCCACGCATACGCGCCGGCCGCATGCGCCGATGCGCCCCAGCCGACCACCGCGACGTGCTCGCCGAAATGGGGCAGCAACAGCTCGCAGTCCCGCGCCATCGAGGCTGCCCGGCGCCAGCACGCCGGCTGGCTCGCCAGTTCCTTCGCGGCAGCGTCCATCAGGGGCAGAGGGTACTCGCGCGAGCCGTTCGCCGGGTGCTCGCCGTCTGCCCTGCTAGCTTGGGCGTCATGCGAACCGCGCGGGTGGGACACGCTGTGGCCATCCGCGGGCTCTTCCTGCTCTTCGGCTTCTGCATAGCCGCGTTCTTCCCGTTCCTGTCGCTATACCTGGATGGACGTCACGGGCTTTCCGAGAGCCAGATCGGCCTGGTGATCGCAGCGATGGCGGTGTCCCGGCTGATCGCGAACCCGCTCTGGGGCCACTTCTCGGACACCAGGCTGGGACGCCTGACGGCTCTCCAGATCGGAACGGCAGGCACGGCCCTCGCCGCCGTGGGCATGAATCTGGCTGGCGACCTTCCCATCCTGATCTTCATGGCCGTGATGCAGGCCCTCTTCATGGTCGCCCTTGGTCCCAACGTCGATGCCATCGCGCTCGTCCATCTCGGCGACGAGAACATGGCGGAGTACGGCAAGATCCGGAGCTGGGAGAGCCTCACCTACGCGATCGGGTGTGTGGGCTTCGGCGCCGTGCTGGAGTACCTCGACGTCGGCTGGGCGATGCCTCTGTATTCGGTATCGTGCGTCGCCGTCCTGGTCTGGAGCACGACCGTGGTCAGAGACAGGCCGGCGCGTGAGGCAGGGCACGGCAAACTTGGCACGGTGGGGGCCGTGTTCCGCGAAGCGCCGCGCTTCTGGGGATTCCTCGGCGCGAGCTTCCTGGTGTGGACGGGCTTCAACGCCGCGTGGAACTACATCGGTCTGCGCATCGCGGACCAGGGCGGCGGTGCGCTCCTCATCGGCGTCGGCGCGGCGCTAGGAGGGCTGATCGAGGTCGCGACGATGCGGAAGTCGTCGGCCTTCCAAAGGCGGTTCGGCCTGAGAAAGGTCTTCGCGGCCGGATGTGCCGTCTACGCGCTGGGGTTCCTGCTGTGGGGAAGCATCTCCGACCCCACCTGGTTGTCGATACTCTCGGTCCTGGAAGGCGTGGCGTTCAGCCTGCTGTTCACGAGCGGCGTCGTCATCGTCGGCAAGCTCCTCCCGCAGACCCTGTACTCGACCGGCAACGCCGTCGCCGGGATGGTCGGGTTCGGACTGGCGCCGATCGTCGGTGCCGGGGCGGGCGGCCTGGTCTACGAGCACATGGGCCCGGCGATCCTCTACTTCTCCGCGTCGGCCATGGCCCTCGCGGGAGCCGCGGTCGCCTGGATCGTCCTGGCGATCCCTGCGCTGGACATGCCCACACCGGGGGCGCCGCCGGAACCCGAGATCGTGCCCCACGCGGAGTCCGGCCCGTTGCCCTGAACGGGTGCCCTGTACCTGCGGGTTTGCTAGTCATGTCAGGCGCCCGGACCATAAGCTTCCTCAGGAAGCGAGGAGGACCGGAAGTGGACGAGGAGAAGAGCAGCAAGGGTTTCCTCGACAAGGCCAAGCACGCGGTGGACGAGTTGGCCGAGAAGTCGAAACCCGCGTTGGAGAAGGCGAAGGAGGCCGCCGGCGACCTGAAGGAGAAGTCCAAGCCGGCGCTGGACAAGGCCAAGGAGAAGTCGGGTCAGGGGCTCGAGAAGGCGAAGCCCGCGATCGACAAGGCCGGGGACGTGGCGTCCGGCCTGTTCGGGAAGGCGAAGGGTCTGTTCAAGAAGGACGCCGGAGGATCCGGCCAGGACTCGTGAGGAGGCACCGGGGGCCATGGTCAGCGCATACATCCTGATCCAGACCGAGGTCGGCAAGGCCGGCCACGTGGCAGAGCAGGTCCGCTCGATCGACGGCGTCGTCGCGGTCGATCCTGTGACGGGTCCGTACGACATCGTGGCGAAGGCCGAGGCCGGGGACCTTGATCTGCTGGCCAAGGGAACCGTCATGCCCATGCAGGAGATAGAGGGGATCACCCGGACCCTTACCTGTCCGATCCTCTCGCTCTGAGGGGACGCGGCTGCGCATGGTCGGCGGCCCGCGAGCCGATGGCGCGCGCCGATCGGCCGCGTAAGGTCCCTGCATGGTTCGGTTCGCAGAAGTGCCGCGTGCCCCGGCCGATCGGCGCGCGCTGCGTGAAGAGGTCCTCGCCGTCCTGGCGGTCTCGCTCCTTGCCAGCGTCGCCTATGCGGTCCTGAGCCTCTTCGAGGCGCCCATCCGGGGGGCGACCGTCGAGTCCGCGGACCAGAGCCCGCTGTTCGGCCGCCAGGTGCTGGGTTTCGTCTTCGGACTCGCCCCTGCATCCCTCGTCTGGCACCTTGTGCGGCGCAGCGGCGAGGGGCTCGGGGGCATCGGGCTCGCGACGGACTCGCCCGCCCGGGACGCCCTGCAGGGGCTCGCGCTCTTCGCGGTGGTCGGCGTCGCGGGCATCGGCGTCTACCTGGGGTCGGTCGAGCTCGGTCTCAACCGCTTCGTCGTCCCAGCCCCGCCCGAGGGTCACTGGTGGACGGTGCCCGTGCTCGTGATGAACGCGCTGCAGGCAGCCGTGGTCGAAGAGACCATCGTGCTTGCGTACCTGATGACTCGCTTGCAGCAGACCGGCTCGTCGGCGGTCGTGGCGATGGGAGCGAGCGCCCTTCTCAGGGGCGGCTATCACCTGTATCTGGGGTGGGGCGGGTTCGCGGGGAACCTCGCGATGGGCTTGCTGTTCGGCGCGCTCTTCGCGCGCCGGCGGCGCGCGTGGCCGTTCGTCGTCGCGCATCTCTTGCTCGACGTGGGGGCCGGTGCCGGCTGGTTGCTGTTCCGGGACAGGCTGCCTTCCTGAGTTCCGCTTGATCTGCAGGCCGCTACCGGGAACAGGTCGGACGCGGGGTTACCATCGCGCCGTGCTGGACTACCTCGTCGGACGTGGAACACCTTTCCTGGTGCTCCCGGTGCCCGACGCGTCATCCCTGGAGGGAGCCGCTGCGGCGCACGGCGTGCTGGTTTCGGAGCTTGTTCGGACGGAGCTGGTTATCGGGCGCATGGGTCCGGCGCTGATGGTCATCCCGGCGGCCCGATCGCTGGACCTGGAGCTGGTCCGGGCCGTGCTGGGCGATCCGCAGGCGCGGCTCGCGACGCATGTTGAGATCCGGCGGCACTGCATGGACTGCGATCCGGGGGCCGTGCCGCCGTTCTCCATGCTGTTCCGGGCGCCGATGTACGTGGATCCGGCCGTGACGGAGCTGCATCAGATCGTTTTCGCCGCAGGCCGGGCCGGGGTGGTCGTCTGCATGCAGCGTGAGGAGCTGTTCCGCGACGACCCGTACGTGGTAGCCGCTCTGACACAGGAGTCGTACATCCCGCAGCCGCTCATCGCGCCATCCAGGCGAAGGGTTCTTACCGACGAGGACCTCGTGCCGGTACATCTGGCCAAGCGGCAGCGCTCCGCCGACGTGGCCTGACGGCCGCTCCTGCCAGGTCAGCCGAGGGATCCCTCCCACGTCTCCCGTGCTTCGTTCGCGGCGCCCAGGCCGACCACGAGCGCGGCCGCGGGGTCGGCCCACCACAAGCCGAGGGCCGCGTTGAGTGCCAGCCCCGTGAGCGTCGCTACCGACAGGAGCCCGTCAAGGAAGGTCATCGACGCCTCGGACCGGAGCGGGGCGGAGTCGAGGGCCCGTGCCGTGCGTCTCTTGGCCACGGCAAGCGAGAACATGACGACCGCGGTGATCGACAGGTAGGCGATCCCGGCCGGCGAGTGTCCGGCCCGGCGGCCGGCCGTGAGATCGTAGACAGCCACGGCCGCCAGTACCAGAGCGAGAGCGGCGAACGCCCCGGCCACGAGGCGGAGGGCAGGCGCGTTCGAGCGGGGTCGTCCGCCTCGTGGCCGGGGCGCACGTGCCACACCACCACCGTCGAAGCGAAGACCTCGATCACGGAGTCCGTGCCGAAACCGATGAGCGCCAGCGACCGAGCCGCGATGCCTAGCCACACGGTCAGGACGGCCTCGCCCAGGTTCCAGGCGATCGTCGCGTACTCCAGCAGCAGCGCCCGGCGCTGCAGGGCGGCCCTCTCCACTACTGCAGGTCCCTCGGGATCGTTCGCTCCCACGAACGCCGTTTCCGCTCCTCGCCGTTCTCGGTCGTGCACAGCTCGATGCGAACCCGGTAGGCCCGATCATCCGAGTCCACCCGCACCTCGGTGCGCGCTCCGCAGGTGGCCTCCGGGTACCGGATCTCGAGATCCGCGGATCCGTCTGCCCACGCCTTGCCGGGGTCGGTCAGGCACACCCCGACCTCGCCCCCGTAGTCCCCGCGCAAGCCCGGCGCGTCGCCATCCGGTCCGCCATCCCCGCCGTAACGGGCAAGGGCGACCCGTTCGCGGGATATGGGGTCGGTGCGCACCTCCCAGCGTGACCATCCTTCGGGGCTCTGGGCGGCGGGGTCGGACTGCGGGTGCGGAGAGGGCGGCAGATCGGGGGCCTCATCCACGGGCTCGGGGCCATGCAGAACCGGAAGCTCGAGGCGCGAGGCCGCACGATCTATGGACAGCGTCACCGGACCCGGAGGCGGCCACGCGTTCGGCCAGTCCGTCCCGGCGATGTCCAGCCTCAGGCGGTGCCCCGGCTCGAACGTCCATGAGCAGGCCTCCAGCTCGACCTGAACGTCGTAGGCCACTCCCGGTTCGAGAGGCGAGGGCCGTTCACGTGAATCACGGTGCGTCAGGTTCAGCATGCCGCGAACCACGAGCGCGGACTCCCCGTCCGGGAAGACGTCGCAGATCTTCGCGGACAGAAACGCGACGGGCGCGCTGGACCTGACACGCGCATGCAGCCGCGGATGGCCCAAGATCTCGAGTTCGCCGTCTAGTTCCGGCCAGGTATAGGTGAGGGAGAAGGCCTCATCGGCGCGCTGGTCCGAGGACTGTCCCCAGGGGAGCCCACCCGCACACGAGATCCATGCGGTTACTCCCGTGTCGCCCTGAACGACGAGATCGTCCACGACGCCCCCCCCGAGCGCCATGCCGCCCGGTTCCGCTGCTGCCAGGGACAGGAGCTGCGGCGCGAGGCGCGCGGCCGGCCACGTCGGCTCGTACCTCCACCTGCCGCGCACCTCGCGCCGCAGCGGGTCCGGCCGGGTCGACCGCTGTGCGAAGACGACGATGGGGGGCTCGGCGTCGACACCGTTCTCCGAGCCCTTCACCCACCTGTCGAACCAGCGAACCATCTCTGCCGTGAGGTCGATGTTCGGTCCCGGCACGCAGGTCTCGGGGTCTCCGTGCGACCAAGGGCCGATCAAGAGACGCACGGGACAGGTCATGTCCTCGAAGGAGCGCAGCGCGATGTTCGTGTACCCGTCGGCCCAACCCGCCACGATCATCGTCGCGGCCTCGATCCGTTCGGCGTACTCACGCGCCGAACCGCGTCTCCAGGTGTCGTCGTACCGCTGGTGGTTCAGCCAGGTCAGGATCCAGGGCTCGTTCTCTTCCACCCGCCTGTCCCACTCCTCACGCCATCCCTCGCCCCAGACCGAAGGCACGGGAGGCAGCGCGTTGAACGCGACCATGTAGGTCGGGTAGTCGATCACGTCGAGCTGCTTCAAGGCCCCTCCGTAGTAGTGGACGTCGTCGGCGAACCTGTCGTCGCTCGCGAAGATCGGGACTATCGCCTTCAGCGCCGGCGGGCGCTCGGCAGCTACCTGCAACGAGTTGAATCCACCGTAGCTGGTGCCGAACATCCCCACCTCGCCCGTGCACCACTCCTGGGAAGCGAGCCACTCGATCACCGCGACCAGGTCGGCTCGCTCGGCGAGCGTGTACTCGTCCTCTGCGATCCCTCCGCTCGACCCGGTTCCCCGCACGTCCACCCTTGCCACGGCGTACCCCGAGCTCGCGAAGCTACGGTACGAGTCCTCGTAGGAGGCCGTCATGTCGTCCTTGCGGTAGGGAAGGGCCTCGAGGAGGGCGGGCCAGGGACCCCCGCCCGCCGGGGTGATCAGGCTCACCGCGAGCCGGACGCCGTCCGGGGCGGATACGTAGATGCGTTGCGAAGGAGCCACTGCGGCGCAGCCTATCCGTTCAGATCCATCTGTTGAACCACACGATCGCCCGCCACCTCACGTCGCTGATCTGTCCCGCGGAGAACACCGGCCAGAACCACACGAACAGTGCCACCACCGCTATCAGATAGGCCCACACGAATGGCCGGTACACGTACGCACGCGACACCGCCGGCTCACCCGTTTCGGGATTGACGGCCACCTCTCCGGTCACGCGATCGCGCACCACGATCGTCGCGTCGGAGAGCTGCCGGCACATGTACGTGACCGCCATGACCATGAAGGGCGTCAGTGGGAGCGCATAGAAGAAGAACGTCGGCCGGCTGACGAGGAACCAGGGCACGTATTGGCAGGCGAAAGCCACCAGGATGAACCCGGCTCGCCAGTCGCGCAGGTGCCGCCACGCGAAAGCCACGAACGGGACGGCCAAGACGTTCGCCCAGAAGATCAGGGGATGCCCGATCCCGTGGATCTGCTGTATATCCGGCCCCAGATCCTTCACGAAGAACGAGATCGGCCGGATCATGAAGAACCATTCCCAGGGCCTGGAGTAGTAGGGATGCGTGGGCGTCTGCACCCCGGTGTCCGGGTCTAGGTCCGTCCACTTCAGGCCGTTGCGGTGATACCTGAAAGACGCCTTCTGGCTCTCCCACCACTCGCGGAGGCTCCAGTCGAAGTGGTTCAGCCAGGGCAGCCAGACCAGCATGTAGACGACGGCCGGAACGACCACGAAGGACAGCGCCATGCCGAACGACTCCCAGCCGAAGGCCGACAGCGTTGCCCGGCCCAGAGAGGCCCCGCGAGCGCGGCGGCGCGAGATCTCCCATAGGTAGGACAGGATCACGGCCGCGAAGAGCGCCATCGCGCCCGACCACTTGACGGAGGTCGCCGCTCCCAGGGCGGCCCCCGCCGCGAGCCGGTAGGGTCGGAACACGGGCGAACAGGCGCGCATCGGGGGCTCCGGCAGCGCGGGACCTTCAGGTTCCATCCCCTCCGGCCGCGCCTCGTCCTCCCGGGACGCCTCGCGCTCGGCGTCTACCCGTTCCTGTCTCCGCTCTATCCAGCGCCGGTCGAGCAGCAGCAGCAGGAAGCCTGCCACGACCCATAGCTCCAGGTGCACGTCGAGGATCGCGGTTCGGGACATGACCACGTTCAGGCCCTCCAGCGCCAGCAGGGTCCCGCCCACGAAGGTCCACACCGGCTTGCGGAACAGGAGCTGGATCATCGCCGCGGTCATGAGAACGACGAGGGTTCCCGCCAGCGCGGAGGTGAAGCGCCATCCCGTCGGGTTCATCCCGAAGGCCTTGATGCCGAGTCCGATCTGCCACTTGCCCAAGGGAGGATGAACCCAGGATCCGACGTCCCACTTGTCCTCGCGCCAGAAGCGTTCGTCGTCGGAATCGATCTTGCAAACCTCGTCGGACCAGCCGATCAGGATGCACCCGGCCTTGGGGTAGTAGACCTCGTCGAACACCAGCTCACCGGGGTGCCCCAAGTGAACGAAGCGCAGGAACCCCGCCAGGACGGTCACGGCCACGACAGCGACCACCGGCCTGTTCAGGCGCGCGAGGAGGGGAGGCACCGCATCAGGGTACCGGTGCGGACGCGCGCCAACGCTTCTGTCGCCGGTTCCGGTCAACGGTCCGCCAGGCGGCGCACGAACCGAAGGCCCTGGAAGACCTCCGTGACGGATGCGCTCTTGTTGTCCACCAAGCCCGCCTCCAAACCCGCGGCTTGGACGGCTCCGAAGTCGACCTCGGATCCCACCCCGGAGGCCTTCTTCGGCCACGCGACCCACAGGCCGCCTGCGGGCGCCATCCTGGGTACGAGGTCGGGGAGCCGCTCCGTCAGCTCGCGGAGCCGCGTGACGAACAACACGGCCACGTCCAGGTCCCCGGCCGCCCTGGACAGCAGGCGGATCTCCGGCGCTCCTTCCAGCAAGACGTCCCTGAAGCCGTCCGGCGCACCCGAGAGCAGGACCCGGCAGCCCGGCGCGAGGCCGAGCTTCTTCCACAGCGGCGTGCTCGAGTAGTCCTTGTGACCCATGGGCGCGCCGGGCAGGCTACGCCCCCGGGCGGTTCCGGGTCCACGCCGCGCGTGGGAGCATCGGGGCATGGCCGGAACGCTCTTCGTCGTCGGGACGCCCATCGGGAACATGGGCGACATGACCCGGAGAGCCGTCGAGACCCTCGAGGCCGTCGGCCTGGTGGCCGCCGAGGACACGCGCCGGACCGGCCGCCTGCTGCAGGGTCTCGGCCTCCACAAACGGCTCGTGTCCCTCTTCGATGCGAACGAAAGGGCACGTACCCCCGAGATCGTTCGCGAGCTGCACGCTGGCACGTCGGTCGCGCTCGTCTCCGACGGAGGGATGCCGCTCGTCTCGGACCCGGGGTACAGGCTCGTGAGGGCGTGTCTGGACGAAGGGATCGCCGTGAGGGTCGTGCCGGGGCCCTCTGCCGTCACGGCTGCGCTGGCCGTCTCCGGCCTCCCGAGCGACCGCTTCGCTTTCGAGGGATTCGCTCCCAAGAAGCAGGGCGAGCGCATGGCGCGCCTGGAGGCTCTCGCCCACGACCCGCGGACTCTCGTGTTCTTCGAATCGCCCGTGCGGGCACACACGCTGCTTCGCGACCTGATGGTGGCGTTCGGCGACAGGCAGGTCGCCGTCTGCCGCGAGCTGACCAAGCTTCACGAGGAGGTCGTGCGCGGGTCGATCTCCGATGTCCTATCCGAGCTGAGCGAGCTGAAGGGCGAGGTTGTGGTCGTGGTGGAGGGCCGGCGGGAGACGCCGGCTCCCGACATGCAGGCTTGCGTGGACGAGATGGCCGAGCTGGTGGCCGAGGGTATGCGCAAGCGGGACGCCGCCCACGCCGTGGCCGAGCGCCATGGGGTCAGCGCCAACGAGTTGTACCGGGTCTCTATCAGGCGCCGTTCCTGAGCCCTGGGTAGCATGTGCGAGCCATGGGCCGGGACGCCTTCTACATCACGACGCCTATCTACTACGCGAACGACGTGCCCCACATCGGGCACGGGTACAACGCCGTGGCCACCGACTTCATCGCTCGCTACCACCGCCTGAGGGGCGAGGAGGTCTTCCACCTGACCGGCACAGATGAGCACGGGCTGAACGTCAAGCGCAAGGCCGAGGCGCACGGCATGAGCCCGAAGGAGTGGACCGACTTCCTAGAGCCCAAGTGGAGGGAGGTCTGGGCTCGCCTCGACATCGCCTACGACGACTACATCCGGACCACCGAGCCCAGGCACTACGAGGCCGTTGCCAAGCTGCTGAACGCCGTGCACGAGAACGGAAGGGACGACATCTATCTCGATCACTACGAAGGCCTCTACTGCGTGTCGTGTGAGGGCTACTACACGGAGGACGACCTCCTGGACGGCGAGCTGTGCCCCGTACACGAGCGGCCCGTCGAGCTGTTCAGGGATGAGAACTACTTCTTCCGCCTCTCCGCGTATCGAGAGAGGCTCCTCGAGCACTACGAGGCGAACCCGCAGGCCGTTCAGCCGGACACCCGCAGGAACGAGGTCGTCTCGCTGATCAAGGGAGGGCTTCAGGACTTCTCCATCAGCCGCACGACGTTCGACTGGGGGGTGCCGATCCCCTGGGACCCCAAACACGTGACCTACGTGTGGTTCGACGCCCTGACCAACTACATCACCGCGGCCGGCTACGCGAACGACTCCGACCGGTTCGCCCGCCTGTGGCCGGCCAACATCCACTCGATCGGGAAGGACATCCTGCGGTTCCACGCCGTCTACTGGCCGG